>NZ_JACOOJ010000026.1 GCF_014287585.1 Parabacteroides hominis
AGAACGAAAATGGCAATTATTACTTATACAACTCGGAAAATTGCGGCATAGAAAAATACTATATCGGGAAAAGGAGGAAACGATATAAAAAGAGGATGTGTCGGTTTTGACACACCCTCCAAAAGAGAACCTGCGGCATAAGGCGCAGCTTTGTTTGTTAGCTCGCTGATAAATCATCATTTACAGGTTCAAATATTCTTACTTTCGCATATCCTTATTGTAAAAAAACGGTTATTTAACAATTGGCTGGCTTTATGATGAAAAAGTTCGGATTCCTCTCTTGGGGAAACAAAACGGATCTTTTTTCATTTATTTGCCGGTTTTCCGCCATGACGACCGTCTTCGGCGCCGTGAAGATTGACTTTATCGCCACGAAGACGGTCGTCATTGCCTATAAAGTCAGTCTTCACGACAACGAAGACGGTCGTCATGGAAAAGTTCTGCGCACCTCACGGAGGAAAGGCAGGAAAGTGCTTTCGCCGCAAACGGAACGCGACACGGCTTCGTCCGCAAATATTCGATTCTCCGGGAGTTGAGGATTATCACATTTTCCGGTTTTTCCCCGTCAAACTGACAAAACAGGACCTATAACGGGACAAGCTGCCCATCTCATTTCTTTCCGTGTCAAACAAAAAGCACCCTGCCGGACAAAGTGTAAGATCTGTATGATCCGGAATTTCAGATGAAATAGAAAAAGGACGAAAAAGGGGTTATTGTCATTTTTTATATGTATACTCTCGACTTCATTGCACATATCAAGACAAAAGAGTGAAGAAATAACAAAAAGCCCCATGTGATTAACGTATAGGGCTGTAATATTCATTCAGACCGGATTGCCTTATATAGACCTGTTATTCAACAACTCCTCAAAGAAAGCATCCCGATAGGAATTGCCGATCGCAATTTCATGTTGCTTAATAAAGACATCGTTGTTGTCGAACGATTCGATGTGGTTTCGATTGACGATATACGAACGGTTTATCCGTAGAAAAATGCTCTTGGGAAGCAGATCGTGTATTGTTTTTACATTCATGCGGGTAATAATACGCTGTCCGTCTAATTGAATGATAACGTAGTCTTTCAATCCTTCGATAAAGAGGATGTCTTTCAGGTTTACCTTGAAATACTTCCTGTCCGATTTCACGAAGATACATTCATCTTCTACGTTTTCCACGCTTTTCTTGTCTTCGTCCAGCAACAGGGAGTGGTAGGTGATCGCTTTATCCACCGCCTTGCGGAACTTGGCGGCGTCAATCGGTTTGACCAGATAATCGACCGCGTCGACCTCGTAACTGTCGAGGGCGTATTCCGAATAGGCTGTCGTGAAGATAATGAGCGTGTGTTTGGGGATGCTGCGGGCAAACTCAATACCGTTTACCCCCGGCATCTGAATATCCAGAAATATCAAATCGACATTTGTTATTTGCATATACCCGGCAGCGGCTTCCGCGCTGTTGAAACTATCCAACAGTTCAAGTTGGGAAATCCGGGCGACTAATTTCTGTATTCCTTTGCGAGCGATTGGCTCATCGTCTACTATAATGCATCTCATAATGGGATTTGTAAATTTACCTTGTAAGTTGTTTCCGTTTCTACTATGTCGTACACATAGTCGTTGCCGAACAGCAGAGCCAAACGGCGTTTGATATTCGCCAAGCCTAAACCGCCTACATCACGCTTAATCGGCTTGGGCGGTTTGGAGTTTTCACATTCAAAGAGCAGGCGATCGTTTGCCGTTCGGTATTTAATATGTACATACGAACTGTTTGCGTCCCTGTTATGTTTTATCGCATTTTCCACAAACGGGATAAAGAGCAAAGGCGGCACTTGAATGTATTCCGGATTCCCCTCTACGGTGATACTGTATTCAAACCGGTCGCGGCGAACTTTCTCCAAATCCAAAAAGTCGGTGAGAAAAGCAATGTCGGCTTTCAGCGAAACCCGCTCCCGTGTGCTGTCGTTGAACTGATACTGCAACATATCGTCCAGTTTCCTTAATATATGGGAAGCCATCTTAGGGTCTTCGTCTACCATGATATTGGCATTGTTTATCATGTTGAACAGGAAATGCGGGTTTATCTGGCTCTTAAGGAAGTAAAGCTCCGACTGCGAGGTGGCGACTCGTAGGTTGCCGATATTCCGCCTGCCGATTGTCCATTGTTTGAACAGCAGGAGCATCGATATGCCTCCCAAGAAAAGAAATAGGGTACATACCGAAGAGGCTATACTAAGGAAAACCGCCATGCCCGAAGGCTCCCCGTGCGATACCGCTATGTCATAAAACAAGTCTTGCAACACGGTCATAATGAACATGGAAAAAACAGTAAAAAGAACAACCGATATGACATAGCCTAAGACTTTGTTTTTTGCCAGAAAGCAGGGAAACAACACATAGGCATTGACATAGACAAGCATACTCAGGAAAAGATAATAGCCGATCCAACCGTAAAAGCGGTTAAGCGAAAGGTTCAACTTATCCGGAGCATCGAAAAACACTCCGAACGAGATGGCCAGAATAACGGCTTGCAATACGAGATGTCTGTGGATGGGTTTCATTCCGACGTATCTATTTTAAGTTCTATCGTTTCCATGCTTACATCCCATGCGTATTTACCGGGATATTGCAACTCTAAGCGTTGGCGGATCAAAGAAAGCGCATCTTTATCCAACGGTTTGTCGTTATCCGATTTACATGTAAAGGAGAGCGTTTTATCTTGGAGTCTGAAAAGCAACTCCACCGAATGGCTATCGGCTATTACACACTGAACAAGCGACAAAAACAGCATGGGAACAACGAAAGTGTTTCTTATATCTCCCTCGATATGTATTCGATACCGCATGTCGGGATTGTTCGATTGCTCCAGTTCAAAGAACTTGTCAAGAGAATTAATCTCTGATTTAAGCAATACACGGTCGCGGTTGCAATCATAGAGTAGGTAACGCAATAGCTGTCCCAACCGCATCAGCGTATCGGAAGCCTGCTGCGGGTTCGATTCTACCAGAGACGAAGCATTGCGGAGTGTCTTCGACAGGAACGCAGGGGCGATTTGTCCTTTCAGTTTGTTCAGTTCCGATTTCACATGCTCGCTTTCCATCCGACTGACTTCCTCATTGCCTCTCATCCACTTGCCAAAGAACATAATCACCGACACGCCGCAAAAACAAACGGCTGTAATGACGGTGGTGGAAAGGTTATCGACCAAAATCAGCGGATGGGTATAGGATGTTATCCTGTGAGGCAACCCCAATGAATTGCGTACCCAGTATTCCCCTGCTATAGACAATGTTGGCAATGAAAAAACAATGATTGTAAGAAATACCGCATAGCCGATATAGTTCCCTTTCAGGAGATATTTGGGTGTGAGATAAAAGTAATTGAAGTACAGGGCAATCAGGTATACCATAAAGGACGTGGCGCAGATAAGATAAATCCGGTTTCCTAAAACGGCTTGGCTGTCCTGATAGGCAATGAATACCTGATTGAATGTAATAATTGCCCCGACAAGGATAAATATCAGATGCCGCCAAACCCGATAGTTCGGACTAAACAGAAAGCGGGGCAGGAAATTATTATCTTTCATTTCTATCTATATGAGGGTTGCAAAGATACGCTAAAAATCAAGTCGGTACGTTATGTTGAAGATAGAATTTTTCAATCGCCTGGGTTCTATCACTCCGGTTTTCAGGTTGTATTCGTGCCCGAAATATTCTTTGTATCCGGTGGCGTTCATACCTTTCACGGCGAACTCATGCGATACCTTATTCCGGTTCATCCGGTAGCTAAGGGTATAGTTGGCAAGAAACATAGGCGATAATTGCAGTGAATAGGCTCTCGTTTCGTCATATTGCGTTTCCTTGTCGGGGTGCGCCAATGTCGCCTGTTCATCGACCGGAGAATAACGGTCGCCGCCCTGATAAGTCAGCTTCAGGTTTACACTTAACACGTCCCGCTTATCGCGCCCGATCATCCATTCCTTCCCTATCAAACCGTTCAACACGTAGTTACGGTTGAACTTGGTATTGTGCCAAACGCCGTCGCCGCCTTTATACTTGGAGTCGAATACGGATGCCGTTATCATGTAGTAAAAGCCTTTGGTCATATACTTTTCAAACGTAACATCTATCCCGTAGTTGCGCCCGTTTCCTTTGTTTACCAACGCATCCTCCACATAGAAGGTATTACGGTTGAGTACGGAATAGGAACTGTCCGCCATCACAGGCACATCGTACAGGTATTGGAAATAAGGCTCGACCCGCAGGTTCATATCGTCCGATATTCTGTAATTGTAGGATAAAGACAGATGGTACGTTTTTGTGAAGTCCAAGTCTTTATTGACCTGTTTATCGCCGGTTGCTTGTGTCTTTACGAAGTACACGTCCAACTTCTCCATCCGGCTGTGCAGCCCATAACCCAAGCCGAACGAACTCTTTGATGTTGCCTGCCATTTTACAGAGGCACGAGGTTCTATTGTCCATGTATTATTCAGCGTAAGGAGTTGTCCGTTTACGCCCAATGTTGCCGATAGCTTATCGTTGAAAGTGAACAAGGAACTGCTGTATGCCGACAGGAGATTGGTAGTGCCTTTTCCTTCCGAAATACGCTGCATGGGTTCCGTGTAAAGTGGAGCCAGATCGAAGTCCATGTCGTAGTGCATATTAGTCCATGTGAACCCGGTCTTGTTAGTATGTCTGGAACTGTACTTTTTGTTGAACGAAGAGGTCAGCACCAGATTGGTATAACGGCTTTGGAAATCGAGAAAGGGAGCGGAATCCATATTATTATCGTAGATGCTTTCCCACACATCTGTTTTGGAATAAGTAGTGGCAAGGGAAGTTTTAAGCAGTCCTCCGTTATCAAAGAAATAGCGGTGGCTCAATCCGGCGGCAGCCGAAGTCTGCTTCATGCGCGAATCTTTAGCATCTTCCATGTAATCCCATTCGTCAGGAGTCTTGATTTCGGGCTTTATCTTGTCAATCAGAGCCGTTCCCCACACGGAAAAGATACCCGCCTTTTGGGTTGGGAAGTTCAGCTTGAAATTCAAATCCTGATAATCCATTTCCTGTTCCAAATCTCCGGCAGGGCTTACCTTGTTCATCAATCCCGTAGTCGAGTATCGGTAGTTGAACAGATAGGATGCATTGTGTTTTCGGCTGAGTGGCCCTTCCGAAGCGGCATCCAAACCAAGCACTCCGGCTTGCAGTGTGTGTTGGAATTTCTGACTGTTTCCGTTCCTCATCTTCATATCAAATATGCCTGATACGGCATTGTTGAACTCGGCGGGAAAAGCGCTGGTATAGAAATCGGAATTGCCCAATACGTTACTGCTTAACGAGGACAGCACGCCACCACCCAACGAAGCTACATCGGCAAAGTGGTTCGGATTGGGAATCTCCACATCTTCCAATCGCCATTGAAGCAGGCTCGGTGCATTTCCATGTACTGAGATGCCATTGCTCCCAACAGCCGATGTGACTCCGGCAAAGGAGCTCACCAAACGCGCCGGGTCGTCCATGCCGCCGGCGAAGCGGCTGGCTTCTTCCACGCTGAGCATACGCGCTCCTGAGAGAGCCATCTTATTCATCGGTTCTTCTTTGTTGATACGTGGACGAACTACCACTTCTTCCAGTAGTCGGGTATTCTCCTTCATCTGCACTTCGAGAGACACCTCTTTCGCTGATGTGAGCATAATCTCGCGGAAGATAGTTGGTTCGTAGCCTAAGAAGGAAGCCTGCAAATCGTAGCGACCTACGGGTACGTTCTTTATCACAAATTTACCGTCATTATCAGTAGTTGTTCCCATTTGCGGCAAGTCTAAAAGTTGAACCGTCGCGTAAGGGATCGGAGTGCCGGAAGCATAGTCGATGGCTATCCCGCGTATGGTTTGTACGGGTTTGTTATCCTGTGCGGATATGTTTGTCGCAAGCAATGTACAAGCGACAAATAGTATAATTTGGATTAATTGTTTCACGATTGTTCGTATTTATGAAGTTTGTTAATTATTTCTTAAAAAAATCCATGAGCTTATATACTTTGCCGAAGGCATTTCTAACATTGTACGAAGCGGAATTCATATCAGACCATCGCTCCGCCGACCAGATACCAATGGCTCAATTCCAATTTGTTTTCGTTCGGGTCGCCTTCGGGCAGCTTCTCGGTCTTGGTGTCGACGCTGAACCCGTAACCGATATTCGGCCCGATTCCGGAAGAATGCTACCACAACGGGATTCGGCAACCCGACAAAAGCCAACATGCCGGCCACATCCAGATATTTTTGTTCGTACGGAGTGATCCGGCTTACAAACCCTGCGGCAAACCAAAAAGCCCAAGGTATAAGGGTAGATAAGATAAAGAACAAGGCGGGTTTTTTGTATCCGCTGACTGCTTCCGAATGTGATAATGATGTTTTCATTTTCGCTGTATATTTTGAATTTATACTGCGAAAGTACAGGTGATTCGGGTACTGTTTTTATATTGAGACGGAGGGCCGGAATTTAGAGATGAAATGGGCTCGTTTGTATACGAAGGGGGGTAGCAAGTGTTCAAAGAAAAATGGAGAGAACTATCAAAAAACAGTATACTTATCTTATATCTTCAAGATTAATCGCTAACTTTGCTTCCGGAATGGCAAAAACGTTCCTTCACATTATTCACCGAGTGCTTGATAAACCTCGTTAAAAACAAGAAATATGCAGAAGACATCTACTGTAACCGTGCCGTTTATGCTGCTGGGCATCCTGTTCAATATCTGCTTAGTAGCTTCGAACCTGTTAGAAACCAAAGTCGTCCAGGTATCCGGCATTACTGCCACCGCCGGACTGATCGTTTTCCCGATCTCTTATATCATCAATGACTGTATTGCCGAAGTATGGGGGTTCAAGAAAGCACGCCTGATTATCTGGAGCGGGTTCGCTTCGAATTTCCTGGTAATCGGATTCGCACAATTGGCGGTGATGTTGCCTGCCGCCCCGTTCTGGGAAGGCGAAGAAGGTTTCAACTTCGTGTTCGGGATGGCGCCGCGCATCGCCATAGCGAGCTTGATCGCTTTTCTTGCCGGTTCGTTCCTGAATGCTTATGTGATGAGCAAGATGAAGATTGCTTCGGCCGGAAAGAATTTCTCTTTACGGGCCATCGTCTCCACTTTGGTCGGCGAGAGCGCCGATTCGATGATCTTTTTCCCGATCGCTTTCGCCGGACTGATACCGGTAGGCGAGCTTTTCATCATGATCGGGACACAGGCGGTCCTGAAATCCCTCTATGAAGTAATAATCCTTCCCGTCACCATCCGCGTAGTAAACTACATCAAGAAGGTGGACGGGAATGATGTGTATGACGTGGGGACGTCATACAATATATTGAAAGTAAAGGATATTTAGTTCGTAGGAAAATCGAGGGATTCCGTCTTTTCATCCCAGTCTTTGACCTCGAAGCCGTGCGAGGAGCCTTCCTCCACATAGAGGTCGCCCAGCGAAATCTTCAGGACAAGACGGTTCCCTGCCGCTAAAGGACCGGCAAGCGCCTTGCGAAATACCTTTTCCTGGCCATTTTTCAGGTTCAGGACGACCGACAGTTCAGGCGCATCACCGGAGGGGAACATCATGACTGTAGAATTGGCCGACATCATAAGGCTGTCGCCCGAAACGGTAAGCGGGAAAGCGACCGTCTTCGTAAAATCGGAAGGTTCGGCTGTGTAGTAGTTCAGTTTGCCGGCTATGCTGCTCACCAAGACGCGGCAAGTCGCAATGCTGGAATCCATTGTCGAACCGTCGTAATTGACTATAGCCACCCGCAAACCGGTAACCACTCTATCCAGTGTCGCCTCCATATTATCGGTTCCGACATGAAGCGGCTGGACGGCATGGACAAAGTCATATACGGGGCTGTAGGTCGTATCCGAGTAACTCGATTTACGGAGTGAATAGGACAGATCGGCTAAGTTAATACCCCTTCTCAGTCCGGGTTCCGTTATGGAAGCGGCATCATAGGTCGAGTCGGTCGGACTGTTCTTCATAACGCCCCAATAAAGGAAATTATAATCCCCTACCGGAAGACGTACCGGGTTCAAGACGGAAGAGGCGGAACCGTTGATCACCGTATAGTTAGCATTGAACGAGACAATTTCGCCGTTCACACTGAAGTTGCCGAAATAAATCGAAGTATCGGGCATACAAGGATAAACCATCAACCCTCCTGTAAAAGAAGCTGCTGACGAAACAGTCATGTCGAGTATCTCCGGAGAGACCAGATCCTTATTATTATTACCTGTTTTATCGTCATCGTCTTTGGAACAACTGCCAAACAGGGCGGCAGCGGCAAGTACCGTTAGCATTAACCTATTCATAACTACCATTATTTGTTTCGTTTTTTGTCTAATCAAAACAAACAACGGCAAATATGGTTGTCTGAAATAAGTTAATTAACAAACAGATGCGACCAATCCTCGCGGGGTTGGGGCGTATAGGTATGGAAACCTAATGATTCGGCGGTGCGGCAATTGGGGACGGCATCGTCTATGAACAATGTTTCTTCGGGGCGTATGCCTGCATTTTGCAGGACATATTCGAATATATCGGCGTTCGGTTTCAGCATGTGAAGCTGGTAGGAAAGATATATATGATTGAAAAAGTCGGAAGCATGGTGGCCTTTATAGGAGAAACAGGTCTTTTCCGACCAGTCCCAATGAATCTCGTTCGTATTGCTGAGCAGCATCGTATTGTAACGCTTGCGGAGGTCGAGCAAAAGATCCAGCTTATAATCCGGGACATCATCGAGCATGGCGATCCAGGCGGCATCGATCTGCTCGTCCGTCAGAGACTGCTTGGTCAGATGGCGGATGCCGTCGCGGAAGCCGGCTGTCGTGATGGAGCCGAGCTCGATCTTCATGAAGAGATCCTTATGCTGGTAATTATTGACAATCTGTTCGCGTATATTTGCGACACCCAAGCTCTCGAATGCCTCAATACAGCGGTTACGGGTGAGGTTGATGATCACGCCGCCAAAATCTATAACCAAGTTTTTAATGCCTTCCATGACTCTCTTTTTGATTCTAACTATTTATGTTTACCAGCGGCGGCGACGTCTGTGATGGCGTTTCCGTTGCTTATATTGACGTATCCTGCGATATACCAACCAGACAAATAACACGCCGAACACAGCAAAGATCAGCAAGACGATCCCGGTATTCAGGTTATCCCCTTTCACGCGGCTCCACATCTCCAGGACCAGTTCCGTCCGGTCTCCGAAATCGCGGATCATGGCGCAACGCTCCACCACCTTGCGGTCGGGATATTGTACCGGATTGATCCGGATGCTATCCGCACCGGGACCGAAGAAATAACTCAGGTCGGAAACTTCTTCGATTGTCGAATCGATCTTGGCTTCCATGATTTCGGGAGTCGCGATGGCACTGACGTAACCGATGGCGTCCATATTCCGCAAAGCGACGTCCGGACGACAAAGATAATCAATAAAATAACTGGCAGCCTTTACATTGCGGGCATATTTAGGGATCGCCCAGCCGTCGTACCAGATATTGCTGCCTTCGCGGGGCACTTCATAGTCCAGCTCCACCCCGACAGCCTCCGCTTCGTCCATCGCCCAGACCGCATCCCCGCTCCAGGTAAAGTTGAGCCAGGCCTTGCCTTTCGTCATCATCTCCTTGCCGAAGTCGGCTTCCCAACCGGCAATGTTGGGCTTCATCTTTTTCAGATATTCCTCGGCTATGGCGATTGCTTCGGGCGAATTGTCGTTCATCAGCTGCTCGACTGTCACAGTGCCGTCTGCCAGTTCCTTCGCATGGGCATAGATAATGGCCGTACCGTAGGCATCGCGATAACTGTCTTTCATCAAGATCTTATTCCTGAACTTGGGGTCCCAGAGGCATTCCCAGCTTTCGACCTCTTCTTTGGTAACGAACTGCTTGTTATAGAGAATCCCTGCCGTTCCCCACATATAAGGGACGACATAGTCGGTCGTTTTCCGCCCCGGCTGGCTTAGCTTATTCAGTTGCTCGCGGATATAGGGAGAGATATTATCCAGGTAATCCGGTGTCTTTCCGAAATTGCGGTCTATCGGGACAAGGAGGTTTTTCTTCAGCATCCGCTCGATGATATATTCGGACGGACAGATCAAGTCGAAATCTTCATGCCCGCGTTCAATCTTGGTAAGCATGATTTCGTTGATATCGAACACCTGGTAGATGATCCGGATATCCTCGCCGGTCTGTTCCTTGTACCAGGCGGGAAATCCGGCTAAGACATCTTCGTCGATATAATCCCCCCAGTTGTAGACTTTCAGGATATGGCTGCGTTCCTCGTCCGTACGTCCGCATGAGGACATTGCGCCTAAAAGGAGCATGCAACCGGCTATTATTGTAATCAGTTTATTCATTTCCTGCTTTTCTCCATTAGCTTTTGGACTTCTCCGCCCGTTTATTAATTACAATCAAAAGGACGAGTACCGTCACGAAGATGATCGTCGACAACGGACGCAATTCCGGTGTCAGCCCTCCTTTGCGGGCATCCGCATAAATAAAGGTCGAAAGGGTTTCCAGCCCCTCGTTGCCGATCGTAAAGATAGTCACGGCAAAGTCGTCGATCGAAAGCGTGAAAGCGAGTATAAAGCCGCTGATCATTCCCGGACGAATCTCCGGCAGGATCACCTTGCGCAACGCCTGGAAAGGGGTCGCCCCCAGATCGAGCGCCGTCTCATAAACATTCTGGTTCATCTTTTTCAGGCGAGGCATCACGCTCAGCACCACGTAGGGCGTACAGAACGTAATATGCGCCAGCACGACCGTCGTGAATCCCTGCGAAACGCCAAAACTCACGAACAGCAGGAAAAGGGAGACACCCGTAATGATATCGGCATTCATCATCGGGATCGCATTGGCAAAGTTCATCACCTGGCGGGTCCGCGACCGCAGGTTGAAAATGCCGATAGCCGCAATGCTGCCCAACAAGGTGGAGACGGTTGCCGCAATCATCGCGATAGCAAACGTATTCCACAACGCGCTCACCAACGAACGCTGCACGCCTCCTGTAAACAGCGAACTATACAATTTGGTTGAAAATCCCGTCCAGTTTCCCAAGACTTTCGCTTCGGTAAACGAGAAGATCATAATAATCAGAATCGGGGAATAGAGCAGCGCCAACAGCAACCACAGATACCCTTTCGCCATCCATTTCGTCATCATATCACACCTCCCCCTTCGTTTGAGGCATTGTCTTCATCGTTCGTAAAGAGGATGGTAACGCCGATCAGCAACAACATAATCAGGGAAAGCGCCGCGCCATAATTCCACATGCCGTTATAGATATTTTCCTGCACGGTCGTACCGAACAGTTTGATGTTATTCATCGTCAACAACTCGGCAATGGCAAAAGTGGAAACCGTCGGCATGAAAACCATGACGATCCCGCTCATCACACCGGGCATCGAAAGAGGCAGGATCGTCTTCATAAAGACCTGAAACGGATTGGCTCCCAAATCCTGGGCCGCCTCGATCAGGTTACGGTCCATCTTTTGCAACGTATTATAAATCGGATAGATCATGAACGGGAGGAAGTTATACACCATGCCGAAAACCAGCGCCCCCTCTCCCAACGGCAGGTTCAGGAAATCGAACAGGGCCACCGTAGCCAGCGTACGGATCAGGATATTCACCCACATCGGCAGGATGAACAGCACGACCATCGTCCGGGAGGTATTGAAACGCTCCTGGCTCAGGATATAAGCAGCCGGATAGCCCAGGATAAGACAGACAAGCGTCGTGATAATCGCAATCCCGATCGAATAGACGAACGTGTTCATCGCTTCGGGATGCACCATGAACTTACGGAAATTAGCAAAAGTGAATGCTCCGTCGGCATCTGTAAACGCATAGAATACGATCAGCAGCAAGGGCATTACGACAAAAACAGCCAGAAACAGGGCATAAGGAATCGTCCAGTTCCTTCGCCGCATAAAAAACGCTGAGATCTTACTTACCACTTCCTTCCTTTTTAGTTGATTGAACAATCCGTATGTTTTCGGGAGCGATCGTGATTCCGACCCGGTCACCGTCGTCCCAGACATCATTCGTGTCGACAAAGATATCTTCGTCCCAGTCGGTAAACACCGTCAGATGATAATGGTTGCCTTTATAGAGGATAAATTTCACTTCGCCGGTCAGGCGTCCGTCTTCCTCGTTGTCTTCCAGGATGACGCGGGCAAAGTCCACTTCTACCTGCACGGGTGTTTCCGGCTCTATTCCGGGGACTTCCCGGCATTCGAACGTGCAACCTAAAAATTCCACATGCGTGGCATCGACCATCTTGCCTTCGAACGTATTGCAGATACGTTCCTTTTTCATCACGTGGATATCGAAGGGCTTCACTAACAGGCCGACTTCCTGCCCGGCATCGAAGCAATGGTAATCCTGCACCATGAACTCATAGCCTTCCGGCGTCTGCACCATCATTTCGTAGTGAACGCCTTTAAAGATAGAGGATGTCACCGTCCCCGTCAGCATGGCGGCTTCAGACGGCTCGAAAATATAAATGTCTTCCGGACGAAGCACGACATCCACCGGAACCTGCTGGCCGAAGCCTTCGTCCACGCACTCGAACTCGTGGCCGGCAAAGGACACTAATTTATCTTTGATCATCAGCCCGTTCAGGATGTTGCTTTCGCCGATGAAGTCGGCGACAAACGAGTTGATCGGTTCGTTATAGATGTCGATCGGCGTCCCGATCTGCTGGATCTTCCCTTCGCTCATCACGACGATCGTGTCGCTCAGTGTGAGCGCTTCCTCCTGGTCGTGGGTCACATAGATAAAGGTGATCCCAAGGGATTTATGCATCTCCTTCAACTCCATCTGCATATCCTTGCGCATCTTGAGGTCGAGAGCAGCCAGCGGTTCATCCAGCAAAAGCACCTCCGGCTCGTTCACGATGGCACGGGCGATGGCAACGCGCTGCTGCTGTCCGCCGGAGAGGGAGTCGACATCCCGGTATTCGTAGTCGGTCATCCCCACCATCTTCAATGCCTGCTTCACCTTTTTCTCGATAACGGCTGCCGGGAGTTTTTTCAGCTTCAGGCCGAAAGCGATATTATTGAATACATTCAGGTGAGGGAAAAGGGCGTACTTCTGAAAAACGGTATTGACCGGACGTTTATGGGGAGGCGTTTGCGTGATTTCCTTTCCCGCAATCGTGATAACCCCTTCCGAAGCTGTCTGGAATCCGGCTATCAGACGTAACAACGTCGTCTTTCCGCAACCGGACGGCCCTAAAATGGTTACAAACTCGCCCTTGCGGACAGACAAATTCACATCATTCAATACGGCCTTGTCCCCAAAGAATTTAGACACATGCTCCACACCAATGATGCAGTCAGATTTTTGCATAGACTATACCCCTTTACCAATACAGATTAAACATATTTCTGCTTTTTCTCGTAAAAAGCGGCACAAAGGTAATAATTAATTGATAATTGAGAGTTGATTTCAGTTTCTTCTACAGATAATATTACGGTGAACATGATTACACGCGTACCTCCACGACTCTGTACGAATATATCAGGAAACTCAACTATTTATCTTGTTTTCCGGCAATACCAGGTTTAATATCGCTCCTGCAAAGCGAAGAGTCCCATTCGGGCAATGCAAATATGATCCATCTGCGACCGTTATATCGGCAGGACGATGCGACGGAAATAAAGAATGCAACCGCCACCAATGCGATAACAAACCAGACGAAGGTATTCCAGCCATATCCGGAAAGGATGATACCGGTCAATGAGCCGGCAACACTCGAACCGGCATAGTAAAAGAGCCAATAAAGACTGGTTGCACTGCTTTTGGCCTGCCGGGCATTTACGGAAACGATCCTGCTTGCCATCGTATGTGCACTGAAGAAAGCGAACGTCAAGATACCAAGTCCTGTTATGATCGCCCAAAGTTGCATGACAAGCAATAGCAACAAGCCACCCGCCATCAAAAGGAGAGAACCTTTCAACAACACAGCAGGGCTGTACCGGTCGGAAAGTTTGCCTGTGACAAGAGAACCGACTACACCTGTCGTGTACATCATAAATATCATGGCGACAACATAATGCGGCAGTCCGAACGAGGAAGATTCCAGAATGAAAGAAAGATAATTATAGACACTCACAAATGCCCCCATCGCCAAAGCAGCAACCAGAAACATCCCCAGGAATGTGATTTTATTCAGGAACCGTCCCATATCCCCTACTCTCTTACGCACATCGACGGAAGAAGGAGCAAAGTTCTCCGAACGTGGAATCTTACAGATAAAGACAATGCCAAGTATCAAGCTGACAAGTCCGATCGCCAGTGCAGCATACCTCCAGTTGCTCCATCCGGAAAGGAGCGTCCCCATCACCCTGCCTGCCATCCCGCCGACCGTATTCCCGCTCAGATAAAGGCTGATTGCCAAACCGATCACAGAAGCGTCCACCTCTTCCGACAAATAAGCAAGTGCGACAGCCGATACCCCGGAAAGCACAGCCCCCTTCAAAAAGTTTATGACCAGTAAGAGCGGAAAATTCCAGGCAAAGGCAGATAATACAGTCAGAGCGGAAGACAGAACAAGCGCAACTCCCATCAGTCTATGCCGTGAAAGCGAATCGGCTTTGAAAGCAAAGACAAACAAGCCCGCAGCCATACCTATCGTAGATACCGATACGGCAAGGCTGCTCATAGCCGGCGTTATCCTGAAAGAGGTGCAGAGTTCCGAAAGCATAGGCTGGAACAGATATAACTGGGCAAAAACCGAAAGACCGGACAGGAACATGCAATTCCTGATCAACCGGAAACGCTTCGTCTCCTTTTCTGCCTTTACTGTTGTATTTATGTGCATAAGATCGTTTTTCATGCCACAAAAGTATGCAGCAAGAGAATATATACATACATTTGCGAAACGCTATTTTTCGATAGTAATCATTGATAAAACCGATTGATATGGAATTACGCCAGTTAAGATATTTCGAGAAGACAAGTGAACTCTTAAATTTCACAGAAGCGGCAAAGGCTTTATTTATCTCCCAAAGCACATTGTCACAACAGATCAAACAACTGGAAAGCGAGTTGGGAGTCCTGCTCTTCGACCGGGTAGGCAAACGCATTGTATTGACTGAAGCCGGATCATCGTTCCTGCCATACGCAAGAAACGCCATACGCGATGCCGATAGCGGCAAACAGATCATCCGGGATCTGCAAGGATTGGAAACCGGATCGTTGCACATAGGGGTCACCTACAGCCTGAGCACGATCCTGACAAAAGCATTGAAAAAGTTTTCCGGGAAATATCCCAACATAAAGATCGAGATCACATTTGCCACTTCCGACGAATTGATGGAGATGTTGGACAATAATAAAATGGATTTTATCCTTTCATTTGAGTCGGGAAGTTCGGACGAAGGTTTCGATATGATTTCTCTTTTTACTTCCAGGTTGTATTTGATCGTGCATAAGACGCATCCCAGTGCCGGCATGCAGGCCGTCACACTTGAGAAACTGGCACAGATGCCGTTGATACTTCCGGCCAAAGGGTTTGCCACACGGGAACGGATCGACAAGATTTGCGAACAAAAAAAACTGGAATTGCATGTAGATATGGAGTTGAACGACGTCCACACGATAATCAACTTGGTAAATACCGGCAACTGGGGAACCATACTGACATTCGCAGCCGCCAGAAATGAAGACGGGCTCGTCAAAATACCGATCCGTTCCGACATAGACCTGTCCACACATGCCGCGCTTTTCTGGACCAAAGGCGCATACCGTAAAAAGTCGGCACTTGCTTTCACGGATATCCTATCGGAAATCCTGACATCTTAAGACAATGCCGCAATCGCAAGGGGGCCATGACGGACTGTCCGGACGGGGAATTTTCATTTATCCGGCGGATAAGCAGAAATACCCTCCGGATAAATGAAATTAAAGATACCGATCGATCTGCTCCTACCGGGGCGCGTCCAATTCCAGGAATGCAGTTGGCAGGCCTTCCGCTTTAACAGCAATCACACTCTTTCCCCCATTCCGTTTGACACGGATCAGGGCACGTCCGTTATACGCCTGTACCTTGCGGCTGCCGGTCGAGGTTCCGAGATTACAGATCAAACGCCCGTCACCTGCAATTTCGAAAGCGACCAGTTTCTTTGAGTTCAGGCAACGGATGCCGTTCTTATCTACCAACTGTACCTGTACCAAAACCGTGTCTCCCCCTTCGGGAAGCAGGCTCAACTGGCAGGCGGCTTCTTTATCCCATTTAGCAGTCTGGTATTCCTGGCGGAGACTGTCGGAAACTTCCACCTTATCCTTTTTCCGGATGCCGACAGCTCGAATTTCATTCATGCCTTCCTGATAGACACAGTTCCAGCGCAGGCCGGCAGCCGGGTAATCCTGGCTATTGCGCCGTTTCACGCCCTGGCTTATGTTGTTGACAAAAAGTTCCACTTCGTCGCAGTTGGAATACACTAAGATTTCCTTGCGGTCCTCTTTTCCACCCCAGCGGACCGGCCAGGTGTGACCGTAGATGTGGATCATCGGCTTCTCCGTCCAGTAAGACTGGAAAACATAATAACTTTCCTTCGGAGTAAGGTCGCGCTCGACCACGCCCTTCTGATTGACATAAGGGACAGGATTGTCGGGACGGACCGGAGTAGAGAAATCCTTGAAAGGCCAGTAAGCCGTACCGGTCAGCCAGGGCATCGTCTCCTGTTCCTTCAGATGCCAGTCGATCAAGCGTACCACATAGCTCTCCGACCAGTCGCCATCGCGCGAAGCACGGGGGACACCGCCATACAGGGAAGCATCGCCGGCACGTTCATCACCGCCTTTTCCAGCCTCGATGTTTTTCAGATTATAGAAAGCGTCTTCCGAATGGCGGCGGGCATGGCTGTCGCCTCCCCACTCCACATGCAGGAAATGTTTCACCTTCTGCATCTCCTGCTCGGAGATAGACTTATAGTCGGTAAAGACACCGCGATACCAACCCGCCCAGATGGAAGGAGAATAGACATCGACGATATCGTTGCAAAACTCGCAACGGCGGATTGCGGTCATGCGCGTATCATCCAAGCGGTGAGCCAGGTCGTGCAATTCTTTCATAAAAGCGCGGATCGCACTCTTATCGAACGTGCTGAAATCGTTAGGCCAATCATTTTCATTTCCCAGCCCCCAGATGATCACAGCCGGATGATTATGATGCTGGCCTATCATGTTTGCCAGCATCCGGCGAGCCTGTTCCTTATAGACTTCGCCTCCGAGTCCGCCACGACACCAAGGTATTTCTTCCCATACCAGGATACCCAGTTCATCGCAAAGGTCCAGGATGATTCCGGACTGCTGGTAATGTCCGAGACGGATAAAGTTCACGCCCATATCTTTCATCATTTGCATTTCGCGTCGCATCATCTCTTCCGTCATCGCCTGCGCCACGCCGGCATGATCTTCGTGGCGGTGCGTACCCTGCAAAAGCAGACGTTTGCCGTTCAGGAAGAACGGGCCTTTATCCTTGAACTCCGCCCGGCGGAAACCGAAGCGTTCTTCAGTCGTAAAAGTCTGGTCCGGTGTCTTTACGGTCAGCTCGCAGGTATAAAGATGCGGCGCATCCACATCCCACAAAGCCGGGTTCTTGATCTTCATCTCTGCCAAGAGGCGGCTGCCCAAAGGCAATACTCCTTCGATCGCTTGGGTAAAGACAAGCTTCCGGCCGGCGTCGTAGACCGATACGGTCACATCCGCTTTCTTCACATCGTCCGGATTATAGAACGAAGCTTCTACTTTCAATGTCCCTTCTTTCAGGTCGGAAGACAGGGACGGTTCCAGGCGGATCGTCTCGAAAGAGACTTTCGGCAGATAGACCAGATTCAGATAGCGGTACAGGCCGCCATAGATATTGAAATCGGCCAGGTCGGACGGGATCATCTCCAGGTCGCGGGAGTTGTCGCAGCGGATCGACAAGGGAACTTTCCCTTTGAAACGCTGCGCATCCTTGCTGCCGAGAAATATTTTCACGGCATCCGTTATATCGACATTCCAACTGTCGTAACCGCCCACATGACTACCCACAAGAGTCGTATAGACGTAGACATCCGTCTTTTGCCCGGCCCCATCGAAGTCGAGCATGATACGACCGTCCGAATAAGGATTGTCAATCGTCAGCAGGGTCTTATACCAACCGGGGCCTTCGTAATAATTCACGTCGGGATCAACTGCATCTTCCGCATTAAAACAGTGGGGCAATGCGACAGGTTTCCAGAGGGGAACAGTCTCCGGACTACCGGGGGCGGCTGGACGCACAGCCTCCCAGACTCCCCCTAAGTCGCCTTTCAGGTATTCCCAGTTGTCCGTCAGCCGGATCTTCTCCATCGAAGGGACTTTGGCTACGGCTGACAAGACGGAGAACCACAGTAAACATGAGATAAATAAGCATTTCATATCTATAAATTCGGATTGATCAATGCATCATGTTCCGGACAAGGGAAATATAACCGTTCTTCCGTTACATTTTTCACCTTTTCAGGAAAGTTTTCCTGGAAATATTCCTTCATCACCGTCAGATAAGTGCCCCAGCGAACCAAATTGAAACGATAAATCCGTTCATGAGTCGTTTCAAGCGTCCATTCTTTCCGGACTGCCTGGCGGAAAGCCTCTTTGGACAAACCCGACAAGTGATCCAAACCGGCGCGAGCACGTAATTGATTCACGGCATCATAAGCAGCGGCCGTCGGACCATTGGCCTCGTTTTCCGCTTCGGCAAATATCAGCAGGACATCGGCATAACGGATGATCGGGATATACATATCCGTACGTTTGTTACGCTGTGAGAAGTCTTCGCGGCCTCCATCACACCATTTCTTTCCATGTGGATAGGGGCTTCCGAAATTTTCAGTCGTATAGGTCTTATTATCCACCGTACTGACGATTTCGGTCAGGAAGGTTGCTGATTTCCGCTTGTCGTTATCATCAAATTTATCGATATAGGACTGTTTGACGTAGAAGAATCCCCATCCGGATTCAGATCCGATGCTCGTCGGACGCCATTCGGCTCCGCACTGGTTATCTCCTAACCCGTCTGCAAAATTCAGGGCAAAGATCGATTCTTTATTATACCGGTTGTCGACAAGCCAGAGATCGGCATAGTTTTCTTCCAGCTTAACGCCGTAAGCAGCGGCATTATCGATAACTTCCTTCGCCTTAGAAGCTGCTTTTGCCCACATGGCATTATCTTTGACCTGTTCGCCCGCCATCGTGATATAAACCCATGAAAGCAACGACTTGGCAGCAGCGACAGTCGGACGTTCCGTTCCGGAATCCCATTTGACAGGGAGATTAGCCTCTGCATATTCCAAATCTTCAACAATCTTATTATAGATTTCCTTTGCCGGCGTCTTTGCCATGTTATTCGCACTGGTAAAATCATTCACCGGCGTATCTAAATAAATAACATCATTAAAGATACGCACCAAATAGAAATAAGACATGGCACGCATATAACGGGCTGCTGCAACATAACGCATTTTAACCTCATCCGAAACCTTCGAGGCATTCGGAACCTTCTCGATCATGATGTTGGAAGCATTGATACAAGCATAAAACTGCTGCCAGGGCTTATAAAGGCTCTCGTTGTCGCTTTGCCAGGTCAGGGAGTTCATTTCATCGCGCGCGACATTGTTGGCTGTTGCGCTGACAACCGCATCGGTCGTCGCTTCGGCTATAAAGTTAATATGCCGTTCGAAATTATTGCTGCGCCAATAAGAAAGCGACCCCATCAGCAGCATATTACATTCGGCCTCCGTGTTCGGAAGGTTTTCCGGCGAAAGGAAATCTTTCGGCTCCTCCGACAGGAAAGACTCGCAACTGCTCATCAATAGCATCAGGGAGCACAGCCCTGCAATTGCTTTATTTATATATGTATTCATTTTATCTTTTTATTAATGGTTTAATTATAATGTAAGATTCAATCCGAAAGTATAAGAACGGGTTGCCGGATAACTACCGCCGTCAAAACCCAAGTTGTAGTTTCCGGTACGTGAACTGACTTCCGGGTCATAACCGGAATAGCCGGTAATCGTAAACAAGTTCTGCCCGCTCAGATAGAAGCGTAAGTTGGAGATTCCCCACTTGGATGTGACTGATTTCGGCAAAGTATAACCGAACGTCAGGTTTTTCAGGCGAATATAAGAGCCGTCTTCCACAAAACGGGATGAAGACGGTCCCACGCCCTTGTCAAAAGCCTGTTGCGTATTCGAAGTCCCTTCTCCCCTCCAGGAATCCTTTACAAAGGCGAAAGCATTTCCCGTATTATTCGAATTGCTCGGCAATTCGCTGAAAGACACCTTCAACAGATTATAGACATCGTTGCCGTAAGTACCCTGGAACATAAAACTCAGATCGAAATTCTTATACGAGAAGTCATTGCCGATACCAAAGATAAAGTCAGGATTGGCATTGCCGATGATCGTACGGTCTTCGGTCGTAATCTTGTTATCGCCATTCAGGTCCTTGAACTTCACGCTTCCGACATCGTCTTTCGTCAGCCCTAAAGCCTTAGCTTCGGCTTCATTCTGATAGATGCCGTCAAAGACATATCCGTAGAAGTTACCCAACGGTTCGCCGACCTTCACAATACCGGTCTCATTGAAGCCGGCTCCCAAAGCGCCACCTGAACCGTTTGTATAGAAGTACTCGTCATCGCCGAGATCAAGCACTTTTTCACGGTTCAAGGCGATATTGAGAGAAGTAGACCACTTAAAGTCACCCACTAAGTTCTGGGTATTCAAAGAAAATTCCCACCCTTTGTTGGATTTGCTGCCGATGTTCTGTGTCTGTGAAGAATAGCCGGTATAGTAAGGAAGTATCTTGTCGTAATGCAGATCGACTGTCTTCTTGTAATAATAGTCTGCAACCAAAGAGATACGTCCGCCCAAAACGCTCAAATCGATACCGATATCCGTCTGTTTAGTTGTCTCCCACTTCAAATCCGGATTCGGAACACGACCCGGAACAAGCGCCACCGCCGAATTTCCATTCAGGACATAGCTGGTCGTGCTGAAACTTGCCAAAGACTGATAGGCCGTAATCGCCTGGCTGCCTGTCTCACCATAGCTGGCACGCAGTTTCAGGTTCTGGACCCAGGAAATGTCTTTCATGAAATCTTCTTCACTGATACGCCATCCCAAAGCGGCAGAAGGGAAGTATCCCCATTTGTTATTCTTTGCAAACTTGGAAGAACCGTCGGCACGGAAACTGACAGACGCCAGGTATTTGCCTTTATAAGCATAGTTCACACGGCCCAGCCAGGAAGCAATGGCAGAATGGTTGCCGCCGGAAGCGACAGACAGCAGGCTGCTGTTGGCAAGACCCATATTCCAGTACCCCAACGACTCTATGTCGAAGCCTTTGCCGCTGCTGTTATTGTTGAAATAGTCAGAAGCCTCGGCTGTGAAACCGGCAACGACATTCAGGGAATGGTCTTTATTGAATGTTTTGGAATAAGTCAGCGTGTTTTCGCCGAGCCAGTTAGTTGTTTCCTGGTCATTCATATAAGCATATCCCTGTCCTTTATAGGAAAGAAGATTCTCTCCGGAAGTAAACTGGCGTTGTTTACGGTCGCTGTAGGTATAAGTCCAGGCTGTCTTAAATTTCAAACCGCTCAGTATTTCCCATTCCAAGAAAGCCGTGCCCTGGAAATAATTGCGGTATTTATCCACGACCTGGTCATTGATCAGAGCTACCGGATTGTTCATCTGCGCCCCGTCCTTCAACGGACCGCTAAAGCTGCCGTCTTCCTTGTAGACAGGGACCAGCGGACCGAATCCGAGAGCGGAGAATGTGACGCCTCCGCCATCGGAACCGTTCATCTGGTTGACGCTCGCGTTGGAAGACGATGAGCGGGAAGCATTGATCAGCGCGCCGACCGTAACCTTCTTTCCTAACTTCTGTTCGATATTGGCACGTATGCCGGCACGGTTGAAATCAGAGTTCTTCACAATTCCCTGGTGCATGAGGTAGTTGCCGGACAGGCTGTAGCGCGTCGTCTCCGTTCCGCCGCTTACAGACAACGAATGGCCCGTGACCGGAGCAGTACGGAACACTTCATCCTGCCAGTTCGTATCATTCAAATTGTCCGGATCTATCCAACCCGGTATTTTCAAGGCTGTCTTAGGATATTTTTCCTGTGCTTCTTTCAATAAACCATATAATTCCCGGCCATTCAGCATATCCATTTCTTTAGATACCTGCGAAAGCGAGACATATCCGCTATAAGAAACCGTCGGTTTGCCCGATTGCCCGCGTTTGGTCGTTACCATGATGACGCCGTTCGCCCCGCGGGAACCGTAGATAGAGGTGGAAGAAGCATCTTTCAATACTTCGATAGAGGTGATGTCGTTGGGGTCGATCAGGGAGAGGTCGCCGCCTAAAACTCCGTCGATCACTACCAGCGGAGCATTCTCGCCTTTCAGGGAGTTACCGCCGCGGATAATGATGTTAGGCGATTCGCCCGGTGCGGCTACACTGTTCTGTACCATCACACCTGCCATCTGTCCCTGCAAAGCTTGGTCGGTGCGGGAGATGGAAAGTTTTGTCAGGTCTTCGCCTTTCACGGACGAAAGCGCACCGGTCACATCGCTTTTCTTCTGCACGCCGTAGCCGACTACGACCACTTCGTCCAACGCTTCGGAATCTTCTTTCAGGATGATGTTCAGGGGGGCGTTGCCTTTTACTTTTATTTCCTGCGGCTTGAAGCCGATATAGGAAACGACCAATGTGGAACCGGCGGGGGCTTCGAAGGAGAAGTTACCGTCTATGTCGGTGACCGCCCCGATCGTCGTGCCCTTTACAAGGACGTTAACCCCTAACAGAGGTTCACCATTCGAGTCTTTTACCACCCCTTTTATTACGGATGATTGCAAGACTCCACTTACGATAGCCGAACTTTCAGCCTTTGCCATGCCGGGCAGGGCTGCCGAAGTCAGGCACAATGTCATGCACAGGGCACAACCTTTCATGTACGTGTAATTCATAATACTGTTATTAAGATTGAAACTTATGTGTTTTTCTTCTGCTGCAAATGTAGGGGAAGGAGGTTCCGGGTTGTTTAAAAATCGTCTCTTTTGCTTTTAAATTTAATTCGGATATAAATAAAAAACCCGCTTAGAAAGCGGGTTTTCAAAAAGGTATACAATATTAAAAGGAAACGGATACGCTTTTGAAAGGCTTTTTCATAGCCACAATAACGGATGACGAATAGGTAGATTACGGATTACCTCGTCGTTTACCGGAAAATGATCCAGGCGTTTCCAGGTTTCCAGATAAGCGTTGTCCGGAGAATTGAAGATACTGAACAGAAGGGCTGGCTGGGCAACCGGCCATTCATCCCAATACATGACATCTTCGGCAAAAGGCCAACTTGACTTATCGGCGATATACGGATATAACCAGGCAACGGCTTTCTGCATATTACGGCCATCCCCAGTCGTAAACTGCCAAAGATCGTGTTGCCGGTCGGAAAGGATATGACAGATCGTTGCCATCGCATCCAGATTGAATAGGGAATAACCGTAGGGCTTCGTCCGTTTCAATTCGAGCGGGAAACTGCCATCTTCGGCCATCTGTGAGGGCAACAAAACCGACTCGTAACGATTCCGGCAAAACTGAATTATGTCCTGATCACCGGTATATTTAGCAAACTGGGCTACCTGCATCACCCAGCAGGTTCCATGATTATTTTTAGCATTCATCTCGTCCACCCCGTAAGGATGCGTTGTCAGCCATTTCAGGTAATCGGAAAACCAAGCACGAATACCGACCGCATCTTCGACTGAAAAGACGCCGGCCTGTTCCATCCGAATAAGGGATTGTACGACCTCCAACAGATGGATCGTATCGATGATACCGATCCCCCGCCCTGTCACGATGCCCTTGATCGCCTGTGCATATTGAAGGTTCGGATTCATCCGGGTTTCGGGGTCAACGAACCAGGCACGGACATGTTTAACCGCTTGCCGGATATATTTCTCGTCTTTCGTCACCAGCCAGGCGGAGGTCAGGTCGCCGATCAACGAACTGAAACGGATCATAGCATGACGATGAGCAACAAAGTTATCGGGATTCGTCTGCCCGTCACGGCGTATATAGGCGCTATCCGGACTTACCGGATTAGGCCACCAGTAATCGCCTTCGGAATAGAAATCGTGAATACTTCCGGCACTCCGTTCCGCTTTATAAGCAGTAATCGTCACAGGTTCTTCTGCCAGGGCCTTATCGCCACGAATGATAATTTCGGCACGAAGTAAATCCGTCACTTCTTCTTTTAATGAATGATCTCTCTTGCATTGGCAGAATGACAAAAGAATAACGAATAGTAATAATTTATACATGATATAGAATTTATTTATTTTGTTGCACATATTCGGTCGGCGACATGCCGTACATCGCCTTGAAGCAAGTGGCAAAATAGGCATGGGAATTAAAGCCGATATTGACAGAAACTTCAGATACGTTCATATCTGTTTCCAGCAGCATCTTTGCAGCTATTTCAAGACGTTTGTTACGGATCAGATCGATCGGTGAAAGGTCGGTTATCGCCTTCAACTTCCGGTAGAAGTTGGCACGTCCCATACCGACTCCTTTGCACAATGTTTCCACGTTAAGCTCTGGGTTGGAGAAGTTTTGCTCGATCACCTCGAACAGTTTTTGCATGAATGTATCGTCCGCAGATGTCGTCTCGATACCCAACGACTCCAACGAAAATTTTTTCCCATACAGTTCCTTCAGCCGTTCGCGGGAAGCCAGGATATTCCGGATGCGATACAGCAGGACTCCCATATTGAAAGGCTTCACGATATAATCGTCCGCACCGCACTGAAACCCCTCTTTAATATGCATGACCATCGACTTTGCCGTAATGATGATGACCGGGATATGCCCGGTGCGTAAATCCTGCTTGATCTCCGAACAAAGTTGCAGACCGTCTTTCTTCGGCATCATGATGTCGCTTATCACCAGGTCCGGCAAGGTTTCCACAATCTTGTCGAAAGCCTCTACCCCGTTCTCCGCTTCAAGCACATCGAAATAGGGTTCGAGATGCTTGCTGATATACCGGCGGACATCCGGATTATCTTCGGCTAATAATAAGGTATAACGCTGACCGGAGGCAGACAGTCGCTCATGCATATTGTCAGGAATTTCGGATTCATTTCCGGCCTCTTCAATTTCCCTGTAGGGATTCCTTGCAGAAGAGTCCTCTTCTGCAAATTGCTCATGAGCATACGCTTCGCGGTTTACCGGTATCAAGACACGGAATACAGCCCCTTTCGATGTGTTATCTTCTACCCATACAACCCCTTTATGCAGTTTCACGATAGAGAGTACCAGACTGAGCCCGATACCGGTTCCGGTCGTATTCGACTCACTTTCATCCGTTCCCTGGTAGAAAGGAGAAAATATATGGAACTTGTCGGAATCGTCTATCCCTTTCCCTGTGTCCTCTACCGACAAGCAGACATATCGGGACCCCTCCCGGACCTCCCCGCCTATCCTGCCGGGATATTGTTCCTGCAATCCGGTAGCCGAAAGCGATTGCAGACGAATAGTTACCGACTCACCCGGAGCCGTATGCTTAAAAGCGTTCGACAAAAGATTAAAAAACACCTTTTCCAGCAAAGCACGATCAAACCACGCATCTATTCCCGACTCATCTGATTCCAGACGAAAGGCGATCCGTTCCTTGACCGCAATCTGATTAAAAGCAATATATATCTCCTGCGTAAACAGATACAGATCATTATGCGAAACACGCAATCGCAGGTTGCCACTCTGGTTCTTCCTAAGATCCATCAACTGGTTCACCAGCAACAAAAGCCGCTGGGCGTTTCCATAGACCAGACGCAACGTGCCTTTCAAGTTCGAATTCATGTCCACTCGCTGCAAGACTTCTTCCAATGGTGAAAGGATCAGCATCAACGGTGTGCGCAGTTCGTGCGAGAAATTGGTGAACATGCGTATCTTGGACTGGTGGAACTCTTCTTGCCGCTGCTGCTCCTTCTGTTTCTCGAAAAGGTCGTGTTCTAACCTGCGCTTCATGTGCAGGTAATACCAGATCACATAAAAGATGCTTCCGGCGATCAGTATATATATAAGGTAAGCATACCAGGTCTGCCAGAGCGGGGTGCGGATGCGGATCGCCAACGAACGGCCTTCGTCGTTCCAAAGCCCGTCGTTATTGGAGGCGCGTACGCGGAATACATAGTTGCCCGGCTTTAAGTTCGTATAGAATGCCTCCTTGCGGGAACCGGCATCGTTCCAATCGTTGTCGTAACCTTCTAACATATAAGCATATTTGTTCTGGTTCGGATAGAGGTAGTTCAAAGCGGCATAGCCGACAGAGAAATTGTTCTGGTTATAATCGAGTTCAACCTCTTCGGTATAGTCGAGGACTTTACCGAGCAAACCGGACGGGTCGCCGGGAAGGATCGGTTTATTGTTGACCGTGAAGGTGGTCAGCACGACCGGAGGGATAAAACTGTTCTCTTTCAGGCGTTCCGGATAAAAGGATATAAGACCGTTGCTCCCGCTGAAATAAATCCGGTTGTCGGGCAGCTTGATTCCGCCCTTCAGGCTGAATTCATTTACCGGGATCTCGCTTTTTCCGGTATAGTTGTTAAAGATGCGGGATTCGGGGTCGTAGGATGATATGCCGTTTCCCGTGCTGATCCATAGTTTGCCGTCATCGCCTGGGATCATCGAGTTGATGTTATCGTCGCTCAGCCCGTCATGGGCGGTGAGGCGTTCTACAATCCCGTTTTCTTCGTCGAAACGGCAGAATCCGCCTCCGAACGTTCCGATCCAGATACGGCCCTTCTTGTCCCGCACGATATTGGAAACATGGTCGCTATACAGCTTATAAGGGCCCTCTTTGCCGGTTTTATAGGTCACCAAGCTATGCGCATGGGAGTCATACATCGCCAATCCGGCCAGGTGCATGCCTATCAGATAGACGCCGTCGCGTATTTCTAAAAAACTGCGCACGCTCGGCAGTTGGCGGAAAAAGCTGTCAGCAGGTGCAACCGTGCCGTCGGGCAGGAAGCGGGTGATGCCGGTATTGTCTGTCGTCCCTACCCACAGCGCGCCATCGCTGCAGCGGGCAATTGTGTAGATGCTAATTTCCTGGTCGAAGGAATAAAAGAGGGAAAATTTCTTCGTCCGCATGTCGAAACGGTAAAGGGTTCCTTTCTGCGTACCGCACCAGAGGGTATTTCCTTCTAAAAACAAAGATTTGATAATGTTCCGGTCGTTCAATGCGTTCGGACGCACGTCCAGCAGGTAGCGTTCGAACTTCTCCGTTTCAAGATCGAACGAAAGCAATCCTCTCCCCTCCGACGCTACCCACAATGTATGGCCGGGCTGGTATGCCATCGTTGCAAAAATGCCGAATAGCTTGTCCGGACTGCTCTGCAGGTCATAAAACATGAAACGGCTGTTCAACGGATTGCTGTAACAGACGCCGCCTGAATAGGTCCCGATCCAAAGCGTATTCGCCTTGTCGACAAAGGCCGAAAAGATGGAAAAGTGGCTGAGGCCGCCCTTACGCTCGTCAAAATTCGTATAGGTCGTGCAGGAACCGTCCGCCGGGTCGATCAGGCTGAGGCCGTTGTAGGTTCCGATGACTATTTTGCCGTTATAGGTATCGATCGTACGGACCGAATTGTCTCCCAAGCCGCCGTTTTGAACGGTAAAGTGGGTGACGGTGTTCCTTTTCGTGTCGATCCGGCTCAGCCCCGACTGCCGCGAGCCTACCCACAGGCAATCGTCCGGCCCTTCGTGGATCGCCGAGATATTATTGCCGGTTAGCGAAAGGGGCGTCGTGTTCTTAAAATAATGTGATAAGAAATGCTGCTTACCGTCATAAATATAAAGACCGTTCTCATAAGTTCCGATCAGCAGATTCCCGTTCCGGTCTTCGCTAATCGCCATAATCTGATCTTTCGGCAGTTTTCCGTTCAGGTTCGCCGGGCTAAACGTCCCCTCTATATAGTCGTACAAGAAAAGTCCTTTGTTTGTCCCGACCCAGAAACGTTTCTGCTTGTCGACATGCAGACATGATATCCAGGTATTCCGGATCGGCGACTGTGCGTAGGCAGGCATATCATTATAAGATGTAATCCGGTCCGTTTTCAGATCCAACCGGTTAAGCCCGTTCATCGTACCTACCCAGAGGTTACCGCTATCGTCCTCGGCAAGAGACGTTATATGATTGCTGGATAAGCTCGACGAGTCGCCGTTGCTATGCTTGTACACGACAAAAGAATTGCCATCGTAGCGGTTCAGGCCGTTGCGGGTGGCAAACCACATGATACCGCTTTTATCCTGATGGATCTTCAGGACGGACAGTTGCGACAAACCGCTTTCGAGCTTCAAGGAAGAGAAAGAGAAGGGCGGAACAGCCCCATTCAGCCAAGCGCTCAGGAAACAAAGAAAGAAAGTTACTAAGTTAGTTTTCCTCATAACGTAAAAGCATTAGGCCGCAAATATACTAAAAAGGGATCAAATGCCCAGTCGTATCGCAAACAGAAAACGTGCTCCGTCCTCGGAGCCGAAACAGGAGTATTGCGTCGTCACTTTGTTGACGATCGTGAGCCAGAACCCTCCCCCATAGGAAGTATGCCAGCGCCGGGAATGCTCGTCGGGAAACCAAACACGCCCGTAATCGAAGCCGGCGAATAACCCGTACTTAAGCGGCGTGAACGGATTCCTGATTTTCCCCATATCCAGGCGGAAGTCGGTATGCTGATAGAAAGATTGCTTGCCGATGAAGCGGTTATCCCTGAATCCGCGCAAAGTTATGCCGGCTGCCTGGTAAAAATCGTATTTGTTATTGTATAGCAATTTCACCTCCGCCCCTGTTTCGACCGAGAAGCGGTCCGAACAGCGGAACGTAGCGGAAACATCTAACTTCGAGTACGGGAAATTGCGCCTGACATCCTTCAGGTTCATTTTCCAACCGGACGAAGCCTCGACTTCCAGTTCCGGGATAAAGGCTGACGGAACCATCCTGATCCGCCAGTCTGCCTCTACTCCGACGAATAGGTTCATTCCGAAAACCGGGTGACTGTCCGGAAGTACCTGATTAATGTACCGGCCTTCCGTATGTTTTGCCTTATACATCTCGAACGAAGCGGACAATGTCAATTGCCGGTCTTTTTTTATCTCCATCCGGAAAGATGGAACCACCGAATACTGACGAAGCGTAACACGGTTATAGGCTTTACCCTCATCTTTAAATCCTTCCGTATTATTCCCATAACCGAAGAAATTGAAGAAGTTACGGGGCGAAGCGATAAAGGCATCCAAGTTGAAACTCTTCCGGGCATCATAAAAAGGGAACGTCCCCTGATACATAAAGCCTTGCAGATAGTTATACCCAACACGATGACGGAAGGTGAAAGGCGATTGCTTGAATCCGTACATCGTATAGGTAAAGAATGCTCCCAAACTAAAGCCGACATCCGAATCATAGAAGCCCCACGGCGTGAAGTCCAATTCCTTATACTTTACCTTTTCGTAATCATAAGTATGAATAGCCGGACTGTCCGATATGATTTTATGGACACCGGAAATCTCATCCAGTTGTTCCCGGTCGGCATCGTAAGCGTAAATACGAATCTTATGTGCCTTCTCCATCTTATAGGTGTTATGTCCCGGACCTGTAATCAGATAAACGGGGATCTCGCGCTTCGACTTTCCCTTCACCTCATATTCATCATTCCCGTCCAGACCGTACAACCAGATTTCTGCCGTTTCCTTAGCAGCATATTTCTTTTGAAAAGAAGGAACAGAGTCTTCCCGCGGATAAATACGGACCAACAAACTGTCACGACCGAAACGTTCAAGCACGATCCGGTCGTCCCCTTCCGTCCCGGTCAGGACAGGCGTACGCTGCAATTTCTTATAATAGCGATGCGCCATATACGGGAGGCTATCGCGGCGGATAAGCAGTTTCTTTTTTATAGCCTCCGTTTCAGCCCCCTGTATCTCCGGCGGAAGAGTTGAAAACGCTTCATCGATAACCGAGTCGGACAGGCTCTTTTGGAGAGCGAGGGCCTGAGTCGTCCATACCGATTCGTCCGCACTGCTTGCCAATGCCATATCGAGGGTATAACCGAGCGTGTTTATCTCCCCGATGTCCTTCGGGTGGTTGCTGTAGTTCGTGATGAAGCCGAGTCCCAACACCTTCAGCATGCGTTTGAAAAGAAGACCGTCAATCTTCGTAAAGGCATGGCTGCGGTCGATAACGATCGGGCTGAACAGGATGCTGTCGGCGGTATAAACCGCCTGCCAGTTCCAATTTTCGGGGATTTTGTTCCAGTCACCGATCAACATGTCATACAGGCGTCCGGTGATGTATTCTTCCTGGTTCACCTGGCGGGATTTGTTCTGCCGGATCTGTTTGAGTAAGTCCCCGGTAGAGAGGATGTTCTTTTGGGTAGCGGTGTCGGGCACATTCCGGAGGCTGACGAGTCTGTTGCGAATGCCGGTTCCATCGGCAATCGTATCTCCCACCTCTCCGCCTTGCATGAAATAGATGCGGGGATCATTGAAATTCAGACCGGAAGCTTGTGCCATCCGGTCGGCAGCAAGGAAGGTATAAGGATTGATAATGGTATAAGCATCCCCGATAAACTCATCGAGATAGGTTCCCTTAAAATCGTTCCTATTATATATCTCACGGAAAAACTTGGATTCAAGAAAACTGGTCGAACCTCCTAACGGTTTGAGCATATATAAGCGGTTCTGCCGGTTAGAGAGAATCAGGGCATGGAAGTCTTCCGCCTGCTCCATGATCTCCATGCCGCCCTGAAGTGTTTGCAGCGTAACAGCATCCGCAGTGACCGGAGTCGAATAGAGTGCCCGATAATGTACGCCCCAAAGTTTATTATACAGATTACTTTTATTCTTCATATCCTGCGGATAGATCGAACGCCTCACAGTGTCCTGCCTCGCCGCAACTGCACCCGCATTCACACTCGTACAGAAAAGGAACGGCAGGACAAACAGCAGGCAAACAAGCATACTCTTGTAATACTGACATATTTGCTCAAATTTTCTCATCACGGAAATAACATTTAAGCAGAATCAGTTGTTTACGCCCCTATCTATCCTTACATCTCGTCCGGGAGGGGACAGAAACCGGAGGACACACCTCCATCTGCGAGATTAGTGTCCTACAAACTATCTCAGCGGGCTGCAACAATAACGCCTCCTTCCGGTTGGATAACCAGCTGCATTTCCCCATCGGCTTTTACAACGGTTTCCGACATACGGGGATTGCGTTTCTTATCATCGTCGTAGACAGTGGCTTTCTTTCCGGCGATCATCGGAAGGGATACTTTCAGCTTCAAAGGTTCTTTGCCTGCATTGACACCAGCAACATACCATCTGTCACCATGCCGGCGAGCCAGGACACAATACTTGCCGGGGTAACCGTCAATGAAAAGGGTCTCGTCCCATGTGGTCGGAACCTGCTTTAGAAAATCTATTTCGAAAGCGGGAACATCCGTCAGGTTATTTGGCGTAATGGCAAAGTTCTGAATCGGGTTTTGGAACAGGACAGCCGTTGCTAACTGGAAAATATCCGTTGTTTTGCGAACCGTACCGCCATCGTTCGTCCGGTTATGTCGTTTGTTCAACAGGACGCCCCCGAACTCCATACAGCCGACAGCGTTCCGGATAAACGGATGCAGGCAGGCGTTAAAGGCCTCGTTGTCGTCAAAATGCTGGTTGAATATCAAATTCTCGGATGCTAAGACGGCTTCGCTCCCGACATAATTCGGATACATGCGTTCCCAGCCGCGGGGAAGGGTACAGCCGTGGAAGATCACCATCAGGCCGTTATCGTCCGCATCGCTCAGGATCGCTTCGTACAGGCGCATCGTCTCCTGCTTGTCTCCACCGAAGAAATCGACTTTGATGCCTTTCACACCTAAGCTGCGGAGCCATTTCATCTCGCGTTTGCGGACAATAGGGTTATCCATGCAGTTGACCGGGCCTTGTTCGATATCGTTCCAGTAACCGCTGGAGCTATACCACAGGAATACATCCACCTGCTTGTTATGCGCATATTCGACAAGCGATTTTATACGGTCGCGCCCGATGTTCGTATCCCACCAGTTATCGATCAGAACATATTCATATCCCATTGCAGCAGCCAGATCGACATATTTCACCTGATCGTCATAATTGATGCTTCCGTCCTGCCAGAGAATCCAGCTCCATGTGCCCCGCCCGAAACGATAGTTGTGCTCCGTCTCGTAGAGAGGTTCCACCACATCCCAGAGAACGGTCGTTTCGACAATCGGTTTCAGCGTCTCACCAACGGTAAGCGTGCGCCACGGAGTACAGCCGGGAAGAGCCAGACCGGGAGCAACCGTCCCGTTTCCATTATTTTCTTCCGGCATGGGAAAAGCAAGCGTGTACAAGCCGTCTGCCGTAGCGTCACTCAAGTGTGAAGCACAATAATGGCTATCGACGCCCGTCTCGCTGACAAGTACCCAACCATCATCGCCAATGCGGAACAGACAGGGGAAAGTATAGCCATGTCCGTATTGCGAGCGTTCGTACAGGGGAGCATCCGCCCTGTATTCCTCCTCGTAGCTCGGTTTCGTCCGTTTCCAACCGATCATGGCATCGCTTTGCGGGGTTAGGAAGGTTGTCGTATAAGAAGGGAAATCGAAGCCGGTAGCTTCTTTCTCGATCACACAACTGCCGGTTTCCCCATAACGCGGCATCACATAGCGAAAAGCGATATCATTATTGCTGACACGGAAAATGACATCAATCTTCTGCTTATCCGGATTAGCGAACGTACAGGTCAATTCATTTGCTTGATAACGGATATTCGACTGCTTGATACGGTCCTGCACATAGCTCTTGTCTATCCGGCCTTCCTTATGCTCCACACAGGTCAAGCCTTGGCTAAAGTCTCCGGCGTTCGAAACAAGTCCCAAAGGGGAATCTTCCAAAACCGTTTTATCCTTATAGCTAACCCGGTAGACCGGTTTCCCGTCTTTCAGCGAAACCTGTACTTTCAGGTGCTGATCCGGGCCTGTCACCGAAAGTTCCTGTGCCGGCAGCACGGAAACGGTCAGTGACAAGGCCATTATTATTAAATAAGATTTCATAATTTGATACGATAAACTGAGAAACTGAGCGGTTTCAAGATCACTTCTACCTGCGGGGCCTCCATCTCGATATCGGAAACGACCGGAACTACCGCCGAAGGATCGCACAACGTGTTTTTGGCTTCCAGGTCGGAAGAATGGAGCAACGTAAGCGTCCCTTTATGCTTACCGCCCGAAAGACCGTTCAAGCTCAACTTGATCCGCTTGCTACGGATTCCGGTATTGGCGACTTTGATGATAAGTTCGTTTGATTGCTTGTCGACCGCTGCAGTGGCATACAAATCCTGCTGTCCGGTGACCGGTTCGCCCTGCATGGTCAGCGGAACAACATTCGTACCGGCATTATGGCCATATAGCTGCTGTACATAATAGTTCGGAGTTTTTACCAGCGAAAGATTGTCGAACCAGATCAGGTCCGGGCGCCACTGCCAGGCGTCCACATGGGCGAAAAGCGGGGCATACGTGCATAAATGCACCACATCTGCATTCCGCTCGAAACCGGTCATAAAAGCGGCTTCGCACAAAGCGGTCAGGAAACTGTTCTCGCGGTTGGCAGGATGGCAGGCATATTCGCCGGCAAACACTTTCGGTCCCTCGCGGTCATACGAATCATAGCGTTTGGCTCCGTTCAGGAACCATTCGGGAGAACGGTAGAAATGTTCGTCCACCAAATCCACTTTCAGACGCTTCATTTCCGGCCAGAGGTAATCGAAATCCTCTCCTTCCGACTGCGGGCCGGAGCTTCCGATAATCTTTATCTCCGGATATTTGGCACGGATCGCTTTGACAAACGGTTCAAGACGTTCGGGATAAAGCGGTCCCCACTGTTCGTTGCCGATAGCAATGAGTTTCAGATTGAAAGGAGCCGGATGCCCCATATCGGCGCGTATCTTTCCCCATTTGCCGGTTACCGGGCCGTTGGCAAACTCGATCAGGTCGAGGGCGTCGTCGATATAAGGTTGCAGCTTGTCCACCGGGCAATTCTCGTTCGGGTCCTGGTTCTCATACTGGCAGGAAAGGCCGCAGTTCAACACGGGAAGCGGTTCCGCCCCGATGTCTTCGCTCAACTGGAAATATTCGAAAAAGCCCAGGCCGTAAGACTGATAATAATCCGGGAACTTCTTATGCGAGAACGTATAGTTCCAACGATTGATATTGATCGGACGGTTCTCGACCGGGCCGATCGTGTTTTTCCACTGATAGCGGGTAGCCTTGTTCGTCCCCTCCACGATGCAACCGCCGGGAAAGCGGAAGACACCCGGTTTCAGATCTTTCAAAGCCTGTGCCAAGTCGGCACGCATACCGTTCGGACGGTTGTTGAATGTCTTTTGCGGGAACAGTGAAATGTGTTCGAGGTCGACGGTTCCTTTCGTCTCCATCGTGATACGCAGACGGGAACGGGCTTCCGTCGCTCCCGGCGTCAGGACAACCGTGTATTTCTTCCATTCCTTGCCGCTCACCTCGATCTCTTTTTGCTCGTACAGGTCGTTCTGGCTGTTCACCAGGTTTATACGCAACTTGACCGACGTACCGGACTGGGTGCGGGCATATAAAGAGAAGTCGTACTTCTCTCCTTCCCGAATACCGATTCCTTTGAAACCTTCATTGTCGAGGCCGGTTCCGGTCAGTTCCTTTTCATAAGAAAGGCGGACATAATGCGGATTACGGTCAAAACAGGGATTCTTGGTCTGTACACTGACATTTCCGAAAGGCGTCCAGCCCCCGAATGGGTTTTCAAACTCGAAAGAACGGTTCTTGAGAAGTTCGGCATACAGACCGCCATCTGCACCGAAATTGATATCTTCAAAAAAGATCCCGTACATGGTCGACTGGATAGGTGCACCTGTTTTCTGCACATCTATCTTAAATTCATTACTTTGTGCCATTAAACTGACAACACCCATGCTAAACAGACATAGGGAAATGGCTTTTTTCATACTTTTTGTCATAGATATGTGTTTTTCTGTGAATACAAAGATTATTTAGTTACAAATGTACACTAATAATTCTGATTGAAGGGAGACAAATCGTTCATTTTAGTAGACAAAAAGCCGTTTTATGCTATAAAACATCTTTAAAGTAGTGCATGAATACAAAGAAGAGAGTAATTTTACACACAATTTTGAAAATATATTTACATGAAGAACGAAAGCACGCTGTCTGGCTTAACTGCAGCTAACTTCAGCAAGCAAATAGACGGCAAGGAGACGATGCTATGCATCCTTACAAATAACAAAGGAGCAGAACTTACCATTACCAACTACGGTGCAAAGATTGTATCGCTTATGGTACCGGATCGGTCCGGGAAGTTAACCGATGTAGTGACAGGACACAATTCCATAGACGAATACCTGGTATCCGAAGAGCCTTATTTCGGAGCTATCTGCGGACGATACGGCAACCGTATCGCAGGCGGAAAATTCACATTGGATGGTGTCGTGTACGATAAGCTGGCTATCAACAACGGACCGAACAGCCTGCATGGCGGTTTGAAAGGCTTCAATTCCGTTGTCTGGGACCTGAACCGGATTGACGACCAGACGGTAGAACTGAAATACACATCGGTCGACGGCGAAGAAGGTTTCCCCGGAAAGCTGGATACGACCGTGACCTATCATCTGTCCGATGACAACGAAGTCGTGATCATGTATCATGCAGTAACAGACAAACCAACCGTTCTGAACTTGACCAACCACTCCTACTTCAACCTCTCCGGCCAGGGCGATCCTTCCGTTTACGATCATCAACTGACGATCAATGCGGATTATTACCTGCCGACAGACGACACCGCCATTCCTTACGGCCCGAAAGAAAAAGTGGAAGGGACTCCGATGGACTTCCGTACTCCGCACGAAGTGGGCGAACGCATCGACGAAGATTTCGAAGCGCTGAATTTCGGCAAAGGATATGATCATACCTATATATTAAATAAAAAAGAAGAAAACGAACTGTCGTTCTGTGCCCGTTGCGTATCGCCCAAAACCGGCATCGTAATGGAATGCTATACCACACAACCGGGCGTACAATTGTATACGGGCAACTGGATGACCGGCAATTTTGTCGGAAAGAACGGCCAGCGCTATCCGGCACGTGCCGCTCTTTGTCTGGAAACACAACACTACCCCGACAGCCCGAACAAACCGGAATATCCGTCCACCGTTTTACGTCCGGACGAAGCGTTCCAGAGCAAAACGATCTACAAATTCACAGTAGAATAAGCCTATTCAATCGACCTAAATAATTAATAATCTAAATATCTAAAAAGAAATGGAGTCAACTAAACAGAAAAGTTATGTATTACCTATAGCGATGATGTTCGCATTGTTCGCTATGATCTCTTTCGTTACGGGTCTGCCCCAACCTTTCGGGGCAATTGTTCAAAATGAGTTCGGGGCATCCAATTTTGAAGCTACTTTGGGTTTCTTCGCAAACTTTATAGCATATGCTTTCATGGGTATTCCGGCAGGTATGCTTTTGCAGAAGATCGGCTACAAAAAGACGGCATTGATTGCAATCGTAGTCGGTTTTGTAGGTGTCGGTATTCAAGTTCTTTCCTCTAAAATGGGATTTGCCACTTACGTTGCAGGTGCATTTGTTTCCGGTTTCTCCATGTGTATGTTGAATACAGTCGTAAACCCGATGTTGAACACATTAGGCGGTGGCGGTAAGAAAGGTAACCAGTTAATCCAGATGGGTGGTTCGTTGAACTCGGTATCAGCTACTATCGTTCCGGTTTTGGTTGGTTATTTGATGGGAACCGTCGTTGAAGAACGTACGATTGCTAAAGCATTGCCGGCTCTGTACATCGCAATGGCTATCTTCGCCGTGGCATTCCTGGTATTATTCATCATGAATATCCCGGAACCGAGTTTGGCAAAAGCAAACAACAATGTAAAGAACGAACACAGCCCGCTTGCATTCCGTCACTTCAAATTAGGCGCGTTGGCAATCTTCGTATATGTAGGTATCGAAGTCGGTATTCCTCACTTCGCAGGTCTGTTCATGATGACACCTGAAGCTGGCGGCGGTCTGGCAATCGACTCAACAATTGCCGGTTCGGTAGTTGGTACTTACTGGTTCTTAATGTTAATCGGACGTCTGGTAGGTGCTTCTCTGGGAGCCAAGTTCACAAGTAAGGCCATGCTTACAGTGGCATCGGGTGTCGGCATCCTGTTTATTATCCTTGCCTTTATCTGTCCGATCACGACAATGGTAAGCATGCCGGTATTCAAGAGCGACATTTCATTCGGTGTGGCGCAAGTTCCTATCAGCATCATGTTTATGGCGCTTTGCGGTCTTTGTACTTCTATCATGTGGGGTGGTATCTTTAACCTGGCTGTCGAAGGTCTGGGTAAATATACGGAAGCAGCTTCCGGTATCTTCATGGTATTGGTTTGCGGTGGTGGTATTTTACCGCTGATCCAGGGTCAAATCGCTGACATGTCCGGATTTATGACCAGCTATGTAGTTATTCTGATTGCGCTGGCTTATCTGTTGTTCTATGCTTTGGTTGGTTGCAAGAACGTAAACAAGGACATTCCTGTAGAATAAAAAAACAAGTGTAACTATATGATTGAAGAAATTATCTAACTATATTTGTAGTCGGATAATTTCTTCAATTGTTTAATAACCTAATTAAAAACAAATCTATCATGAGACAAAAAATCAGAAATAAATTTCAGGAGTTATTCTCAACAGAAGGTAGCGTATATGCATCTCCGGGCCGTATTAACCTGATTGGCGAACATACTGATTATAACGGAGGTTTCGTATTTCCGGGTGCGATCGACAAAGGTATGATTGCCGAAATCAAACCGAACGGTACAGGTAAAGTTCGTGCATTCTCTGTCGACCTGAATGACTACGCAGAATTTGGTCTGAACGAAGAAGACGCTCCAAAAGCAAGTTGGGCAAGATATATTTTCGGTGTTTGCCGCGAAATCATCAAACGTGGCGGGCAGATCCAAGGATTCGACACCGTGTTTGCGGGCGATGTACCTCTGGGTGCAGGCATGTCCTCTTCCGCAGCATTGGAAAGTACCTATGCATTTGCTTTAAACGACTTGTTCTCCCTGAACATCGATAAATTTGAATTGGCTAAAATCGGCCAGTCTACGGAGCATAACTATTGCGGTGTAAACTGCGGTATAATGGACCAGTTCGCTTCCGTATTCGGAAAAGAAGGAAGTTTGATCCGTCTGGATTGCCGTTCACTCGAATATAAATATTTCCCGTTCCATCCGGTCGGCTACAAATTGGTTTTGCTGGATTCAGTCGTTAAACACGAACTGGCATCTTCGGCTTATAACAAACGTCGCCAGTCTTGCGAAAACGCCGCCGCCGCAATCCGCCGCAATCATCCGGAAGTCGAATTCCTGCGCGATGCGACAATGGATATGCTGAACGAAGTAAAAGGTGACATCAGCGCTGAAGATTATATGCGTGCTGAATATGTGATCGAAGAAGTACAGCGCGTACTCGACGTTTGCGACGCGCTGGAAAAAGACGACTACGAAACCGTAGGTAAGAAAATGTACGAAACACATCACGGTATGAGCAAATTGTACGAAGTCAGCTGCGAAGAATTGGACTTCCTCAATGATGTTGCCAAGAAATGCGGTGTAACCGGCTCACGTGTAATGGGTGGCGGTTTCGGTGGTTGTACAATCAACTTGGTGAAAGAAGAAAAATATGATGCATTCGTAAAAGAAGCATTCGAATCTTACACTGCAAAATTTGGTCACGAACCTAAGTTATATAATGTAGTAATCAGTGACGGCGCACGCAAGCTCGCCTAATAAATTAATTATAATTCCATAAAAATCATGACAACCGCTTTTTATCAGAACGAAACCAAATTTTACGTTGCAGTAGATTGTATCATACTCGGATTCGATCAAAAAGAGCTCAATGTATTACTTTATAAACGAAAGTTTGAACCCATGATGGGGCAATGGTCTCTGATGGGCGGTTTTATCAAAGCAGGTGAAAGTATCGAGGAAGCCGCATCACGCGTGCTTACCGACTGTACCGGCATCGATAATCTTTTTATGGAACAGGTAGGTGCTTACGGAGATGTTACCCGCGATCTCGGAGAGCGGGTTATCTCCGTAGCATACTATTCACTCGTCAATATGAATGACTTCAGTGCCGAAACATTGGAGGAACACAATGCGGTCTGGACCAAGATTAGCGAAGTCCCGCAACTAATTTTCGACCATAACCAAATGATCACCGACACATTGGCCCGCCTGCGCAGAAAAGCAGCAACCCGTCCGGTCGGATTCAACCTGCTTCCCGAAAAATTCACGTTACCACAATTGCAGAGCCTGTATGAAGCCATCTACCAAACCCAACTGGACAAACGCAACTTCCGCAAAAAACTGAATGCGATGGATATTCTGGAGAAGTTGGATGAAAAAGATAAGAAAGGTTCCAAAAGAGGAGCTTTCTATTATATGTTCAACAAAGAAAAATACGATCATCTGCTGGAACAGGGATTCTATTTTTCCTTATAGGAAAGGACATCGAATGTTTTTTCATTTCCATGCGAATGGAACTACAATTTCATGCCTATGAAACTGAAATTCCACGCCAAGGGGAATAAAAGCAAAAACAAAGGTAGCTATGTTGTAGAACATAGCTTTTTTTGTACACTCGCCGCACTAAAGTGTTACTTTTACACCCGAACACATACAAACCACAAATAAACAAGTAATAAGTATGGTTGAAGAGTTAAAAGAAAAGGTTTTTAAAGCCAATCTGGACCTGGTAAAACACGGATTGGTCATCTTTACTTGGGGAAACGTAAGTGCCATAGACCGGGGAAAAGGCCTGATCGTAATCAAACCTTCCGGAGTTTCTTACGAAACGATGAAAGTCAGCGACATGGTGGTACTCGACCTGGACGGGAATATAATGGAAGGTAACCTCAAACCATCATCGGACACTCCTACCCATTTGGTCCTGTACAAGGCATTCCCGGAAATCGGGGGAATCGTACACACTCACTCCACATATGCAACATCCTGGGCGCAGGCCGGATGCGACATTCCGAATATCGGCACGACACACGCCGATTATTTTAGCGATGCGATTCCCTGTACCCGCCCGATGACGAAAGAAGAGGTTGAAGGCGATTATGAGAAAGAGACCGGCAACGTGATCGTCGAACGCTTTAAAGAGCTGAATCCGGTACACATTCCGGGAGTCTTGGTGGGAAATCACGGCCCGTTCGCATGGGGCAAGAATGCGGCAGAAGCCGTCTATAACGCGGTCGTAATGGAACAGGTGGCCAAGATGGCGTATATCTCGTACGGCATCAATCCCCAATTGACCATGAACAAATATCTTATCACAAAACATTTCGAACGCAAACACGGCCCGAATGCTTATTACGGACAAAAATAAATAACATAACAATTAAATCAATAAACCATGACAAATTTTAAAGATCTTGAAGTATGGTTCGTAACGGGAGCACAGCTTCTGTACGGAGGTGACGCAGTGATCCAAGTGGATGCTCATTCCAATGAAATGGTAAAAGGATTGAACGAATCCGGGAACCTGCCTGTAAAAGTAGTCTACAAAGGGACTGTTAATTCGGCAAAAGAGGTTACGGCTGCATTCAAAGCCGCCAACAACGACAACAAATGTATTGGTGTTATTACCTGGATGCACACCTTCTCTCCGGCCAAAATGTGGATACACGGCCTGCAAGAGCTGAAAAAGCCGTTGCTTCATTTCCATACCCAGTTTAACAAAGAGATACCCTGGGAAACTATGGATATGGATTTCATGAACCTGAACCAGTCTGCTCACGGCGACCGCGAATTCGGCCATATGGTAAGCCGGATGCGTAAAAACCGCAAAGTCGTGGTAGGGCACTGGCAAGATACGAAAGCACAAGCCAAGATCGCTGTCTGGATGCGTGTGGCGGCTGCCTGGGCCGATGCGCAGGATATGCAGATCATCCGTTTTGGCGACCAGATGAATAACGTATCCGTTACAGATGGTGACAAGGTGGAAGCCGAACTGAAATTAGGTTACCATGTCGATTACTGTCCGGTAAATGACCTGATGAAATATTACGACACAGTAGAAGACAAAGATGTGGAGGAACTTGTCGGACAGTATTTCGCCGAGTACGATCATGCGCCCGAACTGGAAAATAAAAATACGGAAGCCTATACGAAAGTATGGAACTCTGCAAAAGCCGAAATCGCCATCCGCCGCATCCTGAAAGACAAAGGGGCAAAAGCCTTTACAACCAATTTCGATGACCTCGGCAAGTTCGACCAGATTCCGGGTCTGGCATCACAACGCCTGATGGCGGAAGGCTACGGCTTCGGTGCCGAAGGCGACTGGAAAACAGCAGCCCTGTACCGTACCATGTGGTTTATGAGCCAGGGAATGCCGAAAGGTTGTTCCTTCCTCGAAGACTACACTTTGAATTTCGACGGCGAAAAGAGCGCAATCCTCCAGGCACATATGTTGGAAGTTTGCCCGTTGATCGCCGAACATAAGCCGAAGTTGGAAGTACACCACTTGAGCATTGGCATAGACAGTGAAACGGCCCGCCTCGTATTCACCAGCAAACCGGGTGAAGGCGTTGCTGCCACAATCGTCGACATGGGAAACCGTTTCCGCCTGATCGTAAACAAGGTGGATTGCATCAAGAGCAAACCGCTGCCAAACCTTCCGGTTGCCAGCGCACTCTGGATTCCGCAACCGAATCTGGAGATCGGTGCCGCCGCCTGGATACTGGCCGGAGGAACCCATCATACGAGCTTCTCTTACGACCTGACAGTGGAATATATGGAAGACTATGCAGATATCGCCGGTATCGAACTGGTGGTGATCGACAAGGATACGACCATTTCCAGCTTCAAGAAAGAATTGCAATACAACGATCTGTATTACATGTTGAACCGCGCATTACAGGCTTAAGTCATGGCAAACGAAAAGTATGTTATAGGCCTGGACTACGGCAGCGATTCCTGTCGCGCCGTAGTCGTCGATGCTGCGACAGGCCGCGAAATGGCTTCGGCTGTCAAGTACTATTCCCGCTGGATGGAAGGGAAATACTGTGATCCCGCAAAAAACCAGTACCGCCAGCATCCATTGGACTACATAGAAGGGCTGGAAGCCACGGTAAAGGATGCACTCGCACAATGCCCTGACGGGACAGCGCAAAACGTAGTTGGCATTGCTTTCGATACGACCGGAAGCACGCCTGTCCTGACCGACAAGAACGGTACTCCCCTCGCCTTGCTGCCCGAATATGCAGAAAACCCGAATGCGATGTTCGTCCTTTGGAAAGACCATACCGCCATCCGGGAAGCCGCCGAGATCAACGAACTGGCGAAACGCTGGGGTATCGACTACACCGCCTACGAAGGCGGCATCTATTCTTCCGAGTGGGTATGGGCCAAGATGGCGCATGTCCTCCGCACAGACGATAGTGTCTGTAAGGAAGCCTATGCATGGATCGAGCATTGCGACTGGTTGCCTGCCCTTATCACAGGGAAGACCAAACCGGAAGAGGTGTACCGCAGCCGTTGTGCAGCCGGACATAAAGCGATGTGGCTGGAAAAATGGGGCGGACTGCCTGCCGAAGAATTCCTAACCTCGCTTGAGCCGAAGCTGGCCGGTTTCCGTAGCCATTTGTTCGAGAAAACTTATACCAGTGATGCGAAAGTGGGTACATTGACGCCAGAATGGGCGGAACGTCTCGGCTTGACAACCGGCGTGGCTGTTTCGGTCGGCGCGTTCGACTGCCATATGGGAGCTGTCGGGGCCGAGATCACTCCCCGTACATTCGTACGCGTGATCGGTACGTCGACCTGCGACATTATGGTTTCATCTTATGAAGAAATGGGTGACAAACTGGTTCCTGGCATCTGCGGGCAGGTGGACGGTTCCGTTATCCCCGGCATGATCGGGTTGGAAGCCGGACAATCCGGTTTCGGCGATATTTATGCTTGGTTCAAACGCGTACTGGCATGGCCGCTCGAAAACATCTTGGCCAAGAGCACCCTGGTCGACGAAGAGACAAAAGCCAGGCTGATCGAAGAAACGGCAGACAAGATCATCCCCGTTCTGTCCGAAGAGGCTGCAAAAGTGCCGGTAAGCGAAAGTACGATCCTGGCAGTAGACTGGATGAACGGTCGCCGCACACCAGATGCCAGTCAGTTAGTGAAAGGAACGATTACCGGCCTCAACCTGGCAAGCTCCGCTCCACTTATCTTCCGGGCCCTGGTGGAAGCGACGGCGTTCGGATCGAAAGCCATTGTCGACCGTTTCTTGGAGAACGGCATCAAGATTGAGAGTGTGATCGGAATCGGCGGCATTTCACTGAAATCCCCGTTTGTTATGCAGACTTTGGCGGATGTGCTGGATATGCCGATCAAAGTGGCGAAAGCGGAACAGGCTTGCGCTTTCGGAGCTTCCATGTTCGCTGCCGTAGCAGCCGGTATATATACCCAAATCGAGGATGCACAGCGGGCTATGGGACAAGGTTTTGCAAAAGAATACCAGCCGAATCACGAAAATCACCTGGTGTATCTTGCTCTCTATGAGAAATATCGGAAATTAGGGAACTTTACCGAAAATGAATTGTTTCATTGATAGGATGGTCATTACGAAGAGATTGCCTATCTTTGCAAAAAAATAAAAATAATTCATCACAATGAACGATATTAATTTAATGAACAAAGCAGCGGACAACATCCGTATCCTGGCTGCGTCAATGGTAGAAAAAGCGAAATCCGGTCACCCCGGTGGTGCAATGGGTGGTGCAGACTTTGTGAACGTACTGTTTTCAGAGTTCCTCGTGTATGATCCCAAGAATCCCACATGGGAAGGCAGAGACCGCTACTTCCAGGATCCGGGACACATGTCGCCGATGCTTTATTCAGTACTCGCCCTCACAGGTAAATTCACAGTCGACGAACTGAAAGAGTTTCGCCAGTGGGGTAGTGTTACTCCGGGACATCCCGAAGTCAACGTGATGCGTGGTATAGAAAACACATCCGGTCCGTTGGGACAAGGCCACACTTACGCCGTAGGTGCCGCTATCGCTGCCAAGTTCCTGAAAGCACGCCTGGGTGACGTTATGAATCAGACGATTTATACATATATTTCCGACGGTGGTATCCAGGAAGAGATTTCCCAAGGAGCCGGACGTATTGCTGGTACGCTGGGACTGGACAACCTGATTATGTTCTACGATGCCAACAACATCCAGCTTTCCACAACCGTAGGCGAAGTGACTGCTGAAAACGTAGCCATGAAATACGAAGCATGGGGTTGGAAAGTCATCACGATCAACGGAAACGATGTGACGGAAATCCGCCGGGCATTGACCGAAGCGAAAGCCGAAACATCCCGTCCTACCCTGATTATCGGTAACACGATCATGGGTAAAGGAGCCGTAGGTGCTGACAAGAGCAGCTACGAAAACAAGGTGTCCACACACGGACAACCTCTTTCGGCAGCCGGCGTCTCTATCGCAGACACCATCCGGAACTTGGGAGGAAACCCGGAAGATCCGTTCCAGATCTTCCCCGAAGTTGCGGAACTGTATACCAAACGTGCTAAAGAACTGGAAGCAATCGTAGCAGAACGCTATGCTGCCAAAGCAGAATGGGCGAAAGCCAATCCGGAACTGGCAGCTAAGATGGAGCTGTGGTTCTCCGGTAAAGCACCCGTCATCGACTGGAAAGCTATCGAACAGAAACCGAACCAGGCGACCCGTGCCGCTTCGGCAACCGTCTTAGGCGTGTTAGCAACCCAGGTGGAAAATATGATCGTTTCTTCAGCCGACCTTTCCAACTCGGACAAGACCGACGGCTTCCTGAAAAAAACACATGCATTCGTGAAAGGCGATTTCAGCGGTGCATTCCTTCAGGCTGGCGTAGCCGAGTTGACAATGGCTTGCGTATGTATCGGTATGTCACTCCACGGAGGTGTAATCGTAGCTTGCGGTACGTTCTTCGTATTCTCCGACTACATGAAACCAGCGATTCGCATGGCTGCCCTAATGGAACAGCCGGTTAAGTTCATCTGGTCTCACGATGCCTTCCGCGTAGGCGAAGACGGACCGACACACGAACCGGTTGAACAGGAAGCACAGATCCGTCTGATGGAAAAACTGAAGAACCACAAGGGACACAACTCCATGTTGGTACTTCGTCCGGCAGACGTGACCGAAACGACAATTGCCTGGAAGATGGCTATGGAAAACACAGCCACTCCGACAGCTTTGATTCTTTCCCGTCAGAACATCACTGACCTGCCCGCAAAGGGAAACCGTTACGACGAAGCTTTGCAGGCCGAAAAGGGTGCTTATATTGTAGAAGGTGACGAAAACCCTGATGTAATCATGGTCGCTTCCGGTTCGGAAGTTTCCACATTGGAAGAAGGAGCAGCATTGCTTCGCGCCGATGGCATCAAGGTCCGCATCGTATCTGTTCCGTCTGAAGGTTTATTCCGCAGCCAGAGCAAAGAATACCAAGAGTCCGTCATTCCGGCAGGAAGCAAGGTATTCGGGCTTACAGCCGGGCTGCCGGTCAACCTGGAAGGGTTGGTTGGTGCCAACGGCAAGGTTTGGGGACTCGAATCATTCGGTTTCTCCGCTCCGTACAAGGTACTGGACGAAAAACTCGGCTTCACGGGACAGAATGTATACAATCAGGTAAAAGAATTATTGAACTAATAGGTTTATGATTTCAGATTTATGATTCATCAACTCTTCATAAATCTGAAATCATAAATTCCAAACTCCTCTAACAGATAAAGATGAAAACATTAGGTTTATGTAGTGACCACGCAGGGTACGAACTGAAAGAATTCGTAAAACAAATACTCGACTCGAAAGGGTTAGCCTATAAAGATTTCGGAACCTGCTCGACAGAAAGTTGTGATTATCCCGATTACGCCCATCCGCTTGCCGAAGCTGTAGAAGCCGGCGATGTATATCCCGGAATAGCTATCTGCGGGTCTGGAAACGGAATAGCCATGACACTCAATAAACATCAGGGAATACGAGCCGCTCTGTGCTGGCAGGAAGAGATAGCACGTCTCGCACGCGAGCACAACGATGCAAACGTACTTGTAATGCCCGGCAGATTTATCAGTCAAGAGGAAGCCACTCACACGGTCGAAGCCTTCCTGAACACCTCGTTCGAAGGCGGTCGGCATCAGCGCAGGATTGACAAAATCCCCTTGTGAAATTAAGAATTAAAAATTATGAAGTAAAAAATGCGGGATTGTAATTCTTACTTCATAATTTTTAATTCTTAATTCCCTAAAATCATGTAAAACACTATTATGGCAACATTAGACTTTATTGTAATAGGGCTATTCGCTTTAGCTCTAATCGGGATTATTATATGGGTATCTAAACAAAAACAAAACAACTCTGCCGACTATTTCCTCGGTGGCCGCGATGCCACCTGGCTCGCCATCGGTGCATCCATTTTCGCATCCAATATCGGCTCCGAACATCTTATCGGACTGGCAGGAGCAGGAGCTTCCAGCGGTATGGCAATGGCTCATTGGGAAATCCAGGGATGGATGATTCTGATCCTCGGCTGGGTATTCGTTCCTTTCTATACACGTAGTATGGTGTATACGATGCCTGAATTTCTGGAAAGACGGTATAATCCGCAATCCCGTACCATCCTTTCCTTTATATCATTAATCAGTTATGTATTGACAAAAGTGGCTGTTACGGTTTATGCCGGCGGATTGGTATTCCAGCAAGTTTTCGGCATTAAGGAACTGTGGGGAATCGACTTCTTTTGGATTGCTGCGATCGGACTGGTCTTGTTAACCGCCCTTTATACGATTGTAGGGGGAATGAAATCCGTTCTTTATACGTCCGTGCTCCAAACCCCTATTCTGCTGTTGGGCTCTCTGATTATCCTCGTGCTCGGCTTTAAAGCATTAGGAGGCTGGGACGAAATGATGGCTGCCTGCAAATCTGTTGTCGTAAACGATTACGGCGATACCATGACGCAACTGATCCGTGACAACCGCGACCCGCAATATCCGTGGCTCGGTGCGCTGATCGGTTCCTCCATCATCGGCTTCTGGTATTGGTGTACCGACCAGTACATCGTGCAGCGCGTCCTTTCGGGCAAAAATATGAAACAAGCCCGCCGTGGCGCCATTTTCGGGGCATACCTGAAACTACTCCCAGTATTCCTCTTCCTGATTCCGGGGATGATTGCTTTCGCATTGAATAAAAACGGAGTGGTTATCAATGGCGAAGTATTCAAACTTTCCATTCCGGATGCAGCTTTCCCGACATTGGTAGCGAAGTTGCTTCCAGCAGGCGTGAAAGGGCTTGTCGTATGCGGCATTTTAGCTGCTCTGATGAGTTCGCTGGCATCCCTATTCAACTCGTCGGCAATGTTGTTCACGATCGACTTTTATAAACGTTTCAGACCGGAAACACCCGAAAAGAAGCTGGTTGTAATCGGTCAGATCGCAACGGTCGTAATCGTGATTCTGGGTATCCTCTGGATTCCGATCATGCGCAGCGTCGGGGATGTCCTCTATAATTACCTGCAGGACGTACAATCCGTACTGTCACCGGGTATAGCCGCCGCCTTCCTGTTGGGGATTTGTTGGAAACGAACTTCTGCCCAAGGAGGTATGTGGGGGATGCTGGCAGGTATCATCATCGGTATTACCCGCCTGGGAGCCAAAGTTTTTTACAGCAATGCGGTCGACGCATCCGACAATCTGTTCAAAGCCCTGTTCTATGACATGAACTGGTTGTTCTTCTGCGGATGGATGTTTCTCTTCTGCATCATCCTGACAATCGTTGTCAGCCTTTGCACGAAAGCACCCGAAGCAGAAAAAATACAAGGTCTGGTATTCGGAACGGCGACGCCAGAAGAACGGGCGGCCACACGTGCAAGCTGGAATCATTGGGATGTGATCCACTCCGTAATCATCCTGGGTATTACAGCCGCATTCTATTGGTATTTCTGGTAATGATTCGGCCGCCGTTTTCTTCCCAAAGAAGACGGCGGCTTTTCCGGAAGCGACAAGCATAGCTTTCCAAAAACAAGGTATAAGCTTATAGCTTTTTACAGGACGGTAGCCATAAAATACGGCTTGTGAAGTATTTTTAAAATTAGCATTCACCTTCACCCTACCTGTAAACATTTAAAGCACAACATTTTACTGTGAGCCTTGATACAAAACTCCATCTGAGCAAGAGCCTTTTGGCGAGGTTTCCCTGAGACTACACTAATCCCATAGACTTTTGTGACCTTTGCCTTCATGAAACCAAGAGACATATTCAACTTTTTCCAAAAACCTTTTTGGAGTGATTTCATTTTGTACAGCCTCAATATACTTAAAAAACGATTAATTACGGCTTTTAATTCTGCGAACACCGGTATTCATTGGGTGAGAAACCTGTTATCTTTTTAAATATCAAGCTGAAATGCTGCACGCTCGGATAACCCAGCTGGCAGGCAATGGCGGCAGGCGTGCTGTCCGTTTTCAACAAAAGGTTTTTGGCGATATATAATCGTTTTAGCTGGAAATATTCGGCAAGCGTCTTACCTGTTTCAAATTTCAACAGATCATTGAAATAAGCAATGGACAAATTTAGATTTTCAGCGCAATAGGCATCAGTGGGGAGCTTGCCGTCCTGTAACTTACCGGAGGCGATATAGCCGTCGAGAATCTTATCCATTCTCTCCAGAATCGCCTTGTTTTTGTTTTCACGGGTAATGAACTGCCGCTCGTAATAGCGCGTACAATAATCCAGTAACAGTTCGATATGGCGGGACAGGATGGTACTGCTATGCGTGTCTATAGCATGATGAAGCTCGTCTTCGATATTTTCGAGGCAGCAGGTCACTTTCGCCGTTTCCCGTTGCGAAAGATGCAATGCCTCTTCCTTGCGGTAGGAAAAAAAAGTATAATTCTTGATATGATTTTTCAACGAGGTGCGGAACAGTAAATCAGGATGGAAAGCCAAAAGATAACCCTTGTCGGGAAGCGTATTATTCTCGCTCATGCCGAAAATTTCGCCGGGAGTAAGAAACACCATCGTTGCATTAGAATAGTCGTAATATTTGCGCCCGCAACAATCGCACCCGTTTTCACAATCTTCAATCAGCAGGATAGCGTAGAACTCGAACCTTACGGCATCCTGTTCCAGATTCGGATTCTCCAGATTGATGATACTGACCTGCGGATGCAGCGTCTCGCACCCCAAACACCGATTGCATTCACATACGGTCTTTATGTCCAACGTTTTTTCTTTCATCGCCTAAAAAATCACTCACATATTGTTTTGTGCCCGATATTCATTTGGCGTACACCCTACCCGCTTCTTAAACAAGCGGCAGAAATGCTGCGGATACTGGAATCCCAGCGAGTAGGCAATCTGGCTGACAGTTTCCTCCGCAACGGAGATACGCTCCTTAGCCAGTTCGATAACCTTCGTCTGAATATATTCCTGCGGTGTCTTCCCGGTTTCCTTCTTGAACATATCGCCAAAATAATTAGACGAAAGGCAGAGCTTGTCGGCAAAGTATTTCACCGTAGGCAGGCCGTTACTCTCAGCAGTCGCCCCCTCGAAATACTCATCCAGCAGGCTCTCGAAGCGTGTCAACACATCGCTGTTCGCCTTGCTGCGGGTAATGAACTGGCGTTCATAGAAACGCATGCAATAGTTAAGTAGCAATTCGATATGGTTTACCAGCAAAGTCTTGCTATGCCTGTCCACACCATGTTCCAGTTCCATACGTATAATCTTCAGGCAATCCATCACGATACTTCTCTCCTCTTCCGAAAGATGCAACGCTTCGCTTACCTCATAAGAAAAAAACGTGTATTTCTTAATTACCTTCCCCAACGACGTCCCCCGCAGCAGGTCCGGATGAAAAAGAATCCCATATACGTTAACCTGGACCTTGTCCGTCGTCGGAGTCGTTTCCGCCGTCTGTCCAGGAGCAAAACAGACGATAGTACCTTCCTGGTAATCGTAAGTCTGACGTCCGTATCTGATGTCACAGGCCTTTTCAAGTTTCAGGAACAGTGCATAAACGCCATAGTTGAACCGGATGAGGTCTACACCGTTGGTCGCTTTGTTCAGGTCAACCACGCTGATCAGCGGGTTCAACGTTTCAAGGCCGTATAATTTGTTATACAGGTCCACATTATCCAAATTGAGTATCTTATCCATAACCGCAAATATTTAACTTACCGAGTAATACAAAAAATATCCATTATATCACTTACAACATTCCGGTTACAAAAGTAAAAGATAATCCAGACATCTTCATTACCCCAATTACAGATTACATAACCATTGTTACCGATTTTATATCATAAAAAAGCCTTTCAATTTCATCAGATGCACTTTTTCACTATTCCAAGACAAAAAATTATCTCTAAAACATTAACAACCAGTTCAATGATATTAACCAAATCATTTCCTACTTTTGTCAATAAGGAGACCATTTATGAGTAAAAACGAAAAGAATTTAACCATCTACAATGTAGATACTGAAACCTATATGCCGCTACCTTATGCGGATGGAGGAATTAAAGCCGGCTTTCCAAGTCCGGCACAGGATTATATCAGCCAGGCTATTGATTTAAACAAAGAACTGATTCATCACCCAGCCTGTACGTTTTACGGACGTGTTTCAGGAGATTCTATGAAAGATGCAGGGTTAGATGACGGGGATATTTTAGTTATTGATAAATCCCTTGAGCCGCGAACCGGAGATATGGCAGTCTGCTATATAGACGGAGAATTTACGATCAAGTATATCCGGATCGAGTCTAATGTCATTTGGCTGATCCCTGCAAACGAAGCCTACCAGCCAATCAAGGTAACATCAGAAAATGATTTTATGGTCTGGGGAATAGTCACCTACTCCATTAAGAAGCACAACAGGAGAGCATAAAATGTTCGCTTTAGTAGACTGTAATAATTTCTATGCGAGTTGTGAGCGCGCATTCAATCCATATTGGAATGGCCGGCCGGTGGTTGTGCTATCAAACAACGATGGCTGTGTTATTGCCCGAAGCAATGAGGCAAAAAAGATCGGTATAAAGATGGGAGTCCCGGCATATCAGATCAGAACTGAAATTGAACAATATAATATCGGAGTATTCTCATCCAACTATACCCTGTATGGCGATATGTCCAACCGGGTAATGAGTATGCTTTCCTCCTATTCTCCCAATGTCGAGATTTATTCAATTGATGAATGCTTTTTGGATTTCTCTGGATTTGGTTTATATGATCTGAAAACATACGGAGAAGGCATAGTCCAGTCGGTCACCAAAGGAACCGGGATACCTGTTTCTATGGGTATCGCCCTGACAAAGACATTAGCTAAGGTAGCCAACAAGTTCGCTAAGAAGCATAAAGGATACAAAGGAGTTTGCATTATAGACACCGAGGAGAAGAGAATCGAAGCCTTAAAACGCACAGAGATCAGCGATGTCTGGGGCATCGGACACCGGCATGCGAAGCGATTAGAGCAATACGGCGTATATAGTGCTTACGACTTCGCCCAAATGCCGAAAGCATGGGTCCGACAACAAATGACAGTCGTAGGTGAACGTACCTGGAAAGAACTGAACGGTGAACCTTGCATCGATATGGAACAAATAGCTCCGGCTAAAAAACAAATCTGCACCAGCAGGGCGTTTGGACAAACGATCGCGGATATTGAGGGATTGAAAGAGGCTGTTTCTTCTTTTGCAAGTATCTGTGCCGGTAAGCTACGCAAACAGAAGTCTTGCGCACAATCGCTCATGGTTTTCATTCATACCAACAATTTCAGGGAGGATCTGCCACAATATTTCAAGAATTGCGTGATCAAACTACCAGTCCCGACAAACAGTACTCCTGAGATTGTGCACTACGCAATTGCTGCGCTTCTAAATATCTACCGGAAAGGATATTATTTCAAAAAAGCCGGAGTTATTCTCATGGATATCGTACCGGACAACGCAATCCAACAAAACATATTCGATGTCGTGGACCGAGAAAAACATAAAAAGCTGATGGAGGTTGTAGACCGACTTAATAATGGCTTTTCCCGAAATAACCTATTTTTGGCGGTACAGGACGGACGAAGGAAGTGGAAGTTAAAACAAGAACTGCTATCCCCTTGTTATACTACTAAACTAAATGATATTATCAAGATAAAGTTATGAGAAAAGTTGTAGCAATAATTATTCCGGTATTAATATGTTTTTTTATCGGATTGACCGCAAGTTACTTTCAGGATGAGGCTATTAAGATGTGGTATCCACTTCTTTCCAAACCGAAATTAACTCCTCCGAATGTAGTGTTCCCGATCGCATGGAGTATTATCTATCTTTGTATGGGAATATCTATCGGAATAATTTTTTTATCAAACTCAATAAAGAAAAAAGAACTGATCAAGCTCTTTGGCATTCAGCTAATCTTCAATTTCACATGGAGTATTTTATTCTTCTACCTGCGAAATCCCTTGTTAGGACTTATTGATATTCTTATTCTTGACATCTGTGTGACTATGTATGCTATTAAGAGTTATCCAGTAAAAAAAGTCAGTTCATTCTTATTCATCCCTTATATCATCTGGATTTATTTTGCCACATATTTGAATGGCTACATCCTGCTAAACAACTAAAATGCCGAATTTTCAACAGCCTATATTTACCGCATAAAAAAGGTCCATAAACAAAAACAGCACTTCACAGAATAACTGTAAAATACTGTTTATCAACTTGTTGCTTTTGTGACCCGGGAGGGGCTCGAACCCTCGACCCAATGATTAAGAGTCATTTGCTCTACCAACTGAGCTACCGAGTCATTTTTGTTGGTTTTGTTTTTTTATCAGAGTGACCTGGGAGGGGCTCGAACCCTCGACCCAATGATTAAGAGTCATTTGCTCTACCAACTGAGCTACCAAGTCATTCATGCTATCGTTGCTTCTCGATTGCGGGTGCAAAGATAGGAGTTTAATTTTTCTTCGCAAACTTTTCCCGCAATTTTTTACATAAAAATTTACTCGAATTCAAAAATATCAGACGGTGTAGTCCGCTTCAGAGCATGCAGGGAGACATCCTTTCCTACCCGCACCCCCTCTTGGAATAAACGGAAATCGACTGTCTTATAGGCAAGTTCGGGATGGTTATTGTCACGGCTCAGGTGGCACAACCAGATATCTTTCAGTTTGGGATCATAATGGGTTGCGAGGAACTCGGCAGCTTCACGGTTGCTCAAATGTCCGGTCGGGCTGGCAACGCGTTCCTTCAGGAAAGCGGGGTACGTGCCGAACTGCAACATCTCTTCGTCATAATTGGCCTCTATGATCAGGTGGTTCGCCATGCTCATATATTTGCTTACCGTTTCGGTGATATGGCCGACATCCGTTGCCAACGTGAACTTATGATCGCCATATTCGATATAATAGCCGACATTGTCGGTACTGTCATGCGGGACCTCGAAAGCAGTAATGCGGAAATCGCGGATCATAAAAGGCACTTCCTTTTCGATCACCTTACGCGAACCGACAAGCGTTTCCTCCACATAGCGGCTCTTGTTGATCCCCCGGTGAACAGCCTCCGTCGTATAGACAGGAATACAAAGTTTTTCTCCCAGACACCCCACGGTCTTGATATGATCGGCATGATCATGCGTGATCAGGACTGCAATAATTTTGGAGAAATCGATCGCTTTATCTTTCAACACCTTCTTTATGGTACGAATACCGATACCCGCATCAATCAACACACCGAACTCGGGTGTTCCCAGATAATAGCAGTTTCCACTGCTTCCACTTGCTAAACTCAGAAATGATAGTTTCATTTTAATTTCCAATTCAGTCCTTAACAGGAATTACGGGCGAAACGTGTCGGGGATCGTCACCTCCCCGATCAGCGAACAGTTCATGTGGTCCTTCACCTCCTCCGGCGTCAGGCCGTGGCCGAAAAGGAACATGAGTTTGGTGACAGCACTTTCAGTCGTACTGTCGAATCCGCTTATCACCCCCGCTTCCAACAATTTATGTCCAGTCTCATACCGGTGCATTTCCACGCTTCCGGCACTACACTGGGTTACATTCACAATCACAATTCCCCGGCTCACCGCATCTTTCAGCATCGTCAGGAACCAATCGTAGCACGGCGCGTTACCGCTTCCGAACGTCTCCATCACGACACCCTTCAGCCCCGGTATGTTCAGGATGCTTTCCACCACCTGGGGAGAAATCCCCGGAAAAAGTTTCAGCACTGCTATGTTCCGGTCCAAGAGGTAATGCGGTTTCAACGGCTTTCTCGAAACAGGATGGTAAACCTGCCCGGTGTCATACTTTATATAGATACCGGCATGTGCCAGCGGCGGATAATTGTATGAACGGAAAGCATTGAAGTTGTCCGCATTGATCTTACTCGTACGGTTGCCCCTCAACAAGTCATTTTCGAAAAAGATACAAACCTCCGGTACAACCGGGACGCCGTTTTCCTTGGCTGCGGCGATCTCGATAGCGGTGATCAGGTTTTCTTTCCCGTCGGTCCGCAACATGCCGATCGGCAATTGCGAACCGGTAAAGATGACCGGTTTACTTAAATTCTCCAGCATAAAACTCAAAGCGGATGCCGTGAAAGACATCGTGTCCGTACCGTGAAGCACGACAAAACCGTCGTACAGCTGATAATTGTCAGCAATGATCTTCACGATCTTCATCCATGACTCCGGCCCCATCTCCGATGAATCCATAGCCGGATCGAACTGGATGGTCGAAACCGCATAGCCCAACTTCTTCAGCTCCGGCATATTATCCTTTAAATGTTGAAAATTAAAAGATTCCAACACGCCGGTCTCCGGGTTTTCGATCATACCGATCGTTCCGCCTGTATAGATGAGCAGGATCGAGGCTTTCTCACTTTGAGTGTTCATATTTGCTGTCATAGATCGCAAAGTTAATAATTTTATTCTTCCCCTTTTAATACAGGGACGCTTATATGATATTTTACCGCCACGATCCGGGAAACGAATATTCCGGTAGCAGCGATAAACTGTGTCAGCGACGGGCCGATTCCCATCTGCAAGCAAGCATAATAAATAAGGCCTCCGAACACGCATGCCAACGCATAAATATCTTTCCTGAATATCAGCGGCACTTCATTAATCAGAATATCGCGGATCATCCCTCCGAAAGCCCCCGTAATCGTCCCCATCACAATAGCCACCCACATCGGGAACCCGAAAGCGAGCGCCTTTTCGATACCCACTACGCCGAACAGTCCCAACCCGATAGCATCGAATATAAAGAACGTATTCTTCAAGCTGATCACATATTTCCGGAAGATGATAACGAAGAGCAATGCCAGTGCCGATATAATGAGATAAGAGGCTTGCTCCATCCAGAAAGGAGTGGCATTGAGGAGGATATCACGGATCGTACCACCTCCTACCGCCGTCACTACACCAACCACATAAGCGCCGAACCAGTCAAATTGTTTAGCCGAAGCCAAGCGAATACCACTAATCGCGAAAGCGAATGTTCCGGTATAGTCGCAAAACGTAATGAAGTCTATCATTTTGATTTTTTCTGCAAAAATAAGTATTTCCTCGCAATGTTGCGGTTTTCTATCAAGACGACCTGATAATAATTTAAACCAAACGAATATCCGGCTGTTAATTATATATAAGTTTGCGTCCAAAAAGGTGCTGATGATTATCTAATTAAGAAAAAATGAAGAAGTTTATATTAACCGGACTTATTTGTCTGCTTTCGTCTTCATGGATATGGGGACAAGAATACATACCTCAAATAACACATCGCCATTATACAAGCGACACCACTTTATTCCAGCCCCGCCGCCCCTGGAAAGCGGCACTCGAAACATTCGGGCTCAATATGGTCGTCTGGGGATTCGACCGTTATATCGTGAAAGAAGACTGGGCGTATATCAACGGGCATACGATCAAGAGCAATTTCAGGAAAGGCCCGGTATGGGATACCGACCAGTTCACGACCAACCTGTTTTCTCATCCTTACCACGGTTCGCTCTATTTCAACTCAGCACGCAGCAACGGGATGAACTTCTGGCAATCCGCCCCGTTTGCAGCCGGCGGTAGCCTGATGTGGGAGTTCTTTATGGAAAACGAACCGCCTTCCATCAACGACATGCTGGCAACGACATTCGGGGGAATCGAATTGGGAGAAATCACCTACCGGCTGTCCGACCTGTTCATCGACAACCGTTCATCGGGGGCCGAACGTGTCGGACGTGAAGTGCTGGCGGGCATCCTGTCGCCGGTCCGCGCCTTCAACCGTATCATTTCGGGTGAAGCCTGGCGGCATAGTTCTTCAAAAGGACGAACCTATACGTCTGTTCCTGTGAACTTCATCGTGACAATGGGACCGCGTTTTCTGGCAGAGCAGGAAGGTTCGAAGCGGGGCACGACGAGCTTGAATATTAATTTCCGCATCGACTACGGAAATCCTATCAACGATGATTTCTATTCTCCTTATGAATGGTTTCGCCTCAACTTCGGGATGGATTTATTCTCGGCGCAGCCGGTTGTCAGCCAGGTCAACGCCATCGGCGCCTTATGGGGGAAAACAGTTTGGACAAAAGGAGCGCGTACGCTTTCCGCCGGATTTTTCCAACATTTCGACTTCTACAATTCGGAGCTCCGCCACGGAAGCGATCTGACCGTTCCTCCCTACCGTATCGCAGCACCGGCAGCAGCAGGGGGCGGCTTGATTTATTACAAGCAAGCCACATCGGGAGACAAAACGGATATTTATGCCGAACTGTACGCAAACGGCGTAGCTTTAGGAGCCAGCCTTTCGGATTACATGTTGCTCGGCGAACGGGATTATAACCTGGGAAGCGGCTACAGCACAAAAGCCGGAGCCGGCATCATCTACAACAAACGGTTGGCTTTTCTGCTCAACATGGAAAACTACCATATCTTCACCTGGAAGGGCTATGATCCGGAGATCGACTGGTCGCAGACAGACCCCAGCACCCTGAATATCCAGGGCGATGCCGGAAACGCGCGCCTGACTATCTTCTCGATGAAACTGGCTTATTTATTAAAGGACAAGTGGAACATCACCCTGACAAACCGCTATTTCTCACGACGGACAAACTACAGGTATTATCCCCGGGTGGATTATTCCACTTACGACCTGATGCTCGGACTGGGGATACGGATTTAATTCTTCCGTTCCAACTCGTTCAGGTTCTCCATCTTCTTGCGTTGCAGGAACTCGTAGATACCCTCAAGATGTTCCGTCACTTTCTTGTTTCCGAACTCGTAAACTTTGGTCACAAGGCCGTCCAGGAAATCACGGTCGTGCGACACGACGATCAACGTCCCGTCAAAATCCATCAAGGCTTGTTTCAGGATATCTTTCGTTTTCATGTCCAGATGGTTCGTCGGCTCGTCGAGGATCAGCAAATTGACCGGTTCCAGCAACAGCTTGATCATGGCCAGCCGGGTACGCTCGCCACCGGACAGCACTTTTACTTTTTTAGTCGAATTTTCGCCGCCGAACATAAATGCGCCTAACAGATCCTTGATCTTGTTACGTATTTCCCCTTTTGCAACATCGTCTATCGTCTGGAATACCGTCAGGTTTTCATCTAAAAGGGAAGCCTGGTTCTGCGCGAAATAGCCGATCATCACGTTATGCCCGATCGTCAACGTGCCGTCATGCCCGATTTCTTTCATGATGCATTTAACCAACGTGGATTTACCTTCCCCGTTCTTTCCAACGAAAGCGATCTTGTCACCCCGCTCGATCATCAGATTGGCATTACGGAAAACGGTATGCTCCCCGTACGATTTTGACACGTTCTCGATCGTCACCGGATAAGACCCCGAACGGGGCGAAGGCGGGAACTTCAGGCGCAAAGCGGAAGTATCTTCCTCGTCTACTTCCAGAATCTCCAGTTTTTCGAGCATCTTCACACGGCTCTGCACCTGCAAGGTCTTGGAATAAGTGCCCTTGAAACGTTCGATAAAATCTTTTGTCTCGGCAATAAACTTCTGTTGTTCGTCGTATGCTTTCTGTTGCTGTTCGCGACGCTCCTTGCGCAGTTGCAGGTACTGGCTGTAATTGACCTTATAATCATAGATGCGGCCCATCGTCACCTCGATCGTGCGAGTCGTGATATGATCCACAAAAGCACGGTCATGGCTGATCACCACAACAGCCTGCCCGTTGTCGATCAGGAAATCTTCCAACCACTGGATCGACTCGATATCGAGGTGGTTGGTCGGCTCGTCCAACAAGAGCACATCCGGCTTCTTCAACAACAATTTCGCCAATTCGATACGCATGCGCCAGCCACCGCTGAACTCGCTCGTCTGGCGGGTAAAGTCTTCGCGGGTGAAACCAAGTCCTAACAGGGTCTTCTCGATATCGGCATCATAATTGATTTCCTCGATGGAATAGAATTTCTCGCTCAACGTCGATACACGCTCGATCAGCTCCATGTAGCTGTCCGATTCATAATCGGTCCGTATTTCCAGTTCTTTGTTGATTGCAGCAATCTCCGCCTCCATCTCGTGCAGATGCGCAAAAGCCTGGGCTGTTTCTTCAAAAACGGTACGACCGTCTTCCGTCATCAAATGCTGCGGAAGATAAGCGATAACGGTATCTTTTGGTGCTGACACTTTGCCGCGAGTCGGTTCACGCACTCCCGCCAAAATCTTCAACAAGGTTGATTTACCTGCGCCGTTCTTTCCCATCAAGGCAATCCGGTCTTTCTCGTTAATGACAAAAGATATATCCGAAAATAATGCGCTACCGCCAAACTCTACTGTTAGTCCGTCTACTGAAATCATATAATATATATAATGTATTGCTTTTATTAAACGAGCGGCAAAGGTAAGAAATAAATAGGAATGATAATAATCGTGCGTTATCCACCCTTAGGCCACATTCAAAGAACCGAGGATTTTTCCGCTTTCCGGGACATTAAATTCACAAAAAAACGACAATATCCCCCTTAAACGCATATTTGTCACAAATAACTGATTCATAAAAACATACAAAAACGCCTGTTTGTTAAAAAATATTACCCCTGCGGGTAATTTGAACTAAATGGGGTAGAAAATCGAATTAGATGCGGTAGTAGTTTCGTTTTGAACCAATGCCTTTTTTGAAAGAATGACAATAAGGAGAGAGGGAAATGCAGAAAGATTGCAATAACAACATCGAGGAAGGAAAAGACGCCAAACGTCAATCCAGATTCTTTTCATGCAACCAAGTGGAAAGCAAATCCGCCACTTCGACATTATTCAAATCCGAGAAAGGGAAATGTGTGTTACCGTGCAATCCGGCTTCCGGCAGATGAATAACCGTGACGTCACCACCCAATTCGTTCAACATTTCCGCCCACTTGCGCATCAGGTGTAAACGCCGCGTCCACTCGTATAATTCCGGCCGTTCGTCCGTTTCAGGCAGATTGTCTCCGTAATACACGACAATCGGTATTTTAGTGTACTCCATAAAATCGGACATAGGAACTTCGACCCCTTCCATTTTCCGGGAAAGTGTCAGTATCTTTCCCTCTTCCGGAACTTGTCCTTCGGGAAAAGGGACTCCCCCACCCGGCTCATAGGATACGATTCCCCTGATATTATTTGTCTTCAACAACGTTCGCCATCCAACAGGACCACCTTGGGAATGCGTGACGAAAACTGCCGGCCCTATCTTGTCGAACAAGGCTGCGTATGCATCGGAATAGACTTCGAAATCAGTGGAACCGACAGTCGGTGTCATCTGGCGGAAATACTGATCGAGAGCTTCCTTGTCATGACTGAACTGTACCCCTTCGAAAAAATCAGGCCACACACCGAGACGAAAGCGGTTAAACCAGATCTCTTCATCAAAAACAGGCGACAAGGTAACTGTCTCCGTACCTCTTCCGGCGTTACCCCGCCGAGGCTGATCGACAAGATATGTGGAGAATCCCCGACGCAAAAAGATATTCTGAAATCCCTCACGCCCGTCAGGTGTCGTCTCCCATGTTTTGGAAAATTGGCCTACGCCGTGGGCAAAAACGAGCGGATATTTCCGTGCATCGACCGGCTTCTGGTAAAACACGTATGCATGGTCGCCATGATAGGTATGTCCAAGCGAATCGATCAGCACCGTACCGCCAACGGCAAAACTGCCCTGTTCGGCAATCTTTAACACTAAACTTCGAGAACACGCTGCCAATAAAAGCAACGCACTCATACCCAAAGCGATCAAACTTTTCATTTCTGTGTTTTTAATTATTTCTGTACTTTAGATTCCTGCAAGGCATCATAACGGCTGCCGATGACCGGAATGGCAGCGACAGCCTCCTCCAGTTCTTTCATTTCGCTGTCCGTAAAGCGAAATTCTGCCGCCCGCAGGTTTTCTTCCAGATGGGAAAGTTTTGTCGTTCCGGGAATCGGTACGACAAACGGCTTCTTATTCATCAGCCACGCCAACGCGACTTGAGCCGGAGTGATGCCTCTCGTTCTGCCGAACGCGTTAAGCACTTCCACGATACGCATATTGGCACGAATGGCATCGGGTTGAAAACGCGGTAAAGTCTGACGGTTGTCATTCGCCGCTTCGAATCGTGTATATTCATTAATCATGCCACCCAAGAGTCCCCGGTTGAGCGGGCTATACGGAACAAAACCGATACCTAATTCCTCACAAACCGGTAATACGTTCTCTTCCACATCGCGATGCATGAAATGATATTCACTCTGTATGGCCGTAACAGGGCAGACCGCATGCGCACGGCGGATCGTTCCGGCATTCACTTCGCAAAGTCCGAAATGCAATACCTTTCCCTCCCGGATCAGTTCTTTGACAGTATCGGCTACTACTTCGACAGGCGTATTCGGGTCAATGCGGTGCTGGTAAAAGATACCAAGCGTTTCGACACCGAGGTTGCGTAAAGAGTTTTCACAAACCCGGCGGATATTGGCCGGAGTACTATCCTCCTCGGTCTTTATCTGCACGCCGTTTACAAACTTATGACCGAATTTAGAGGAAGCGAATACACGGTCCGCATAACCTTTCAAAGCCTCCCCAACCAGTTTCTCGTTTTTATGATAGCCATAGCTTTCAGCGGTATCGAAGAGCGTTACGCCACGTTCGATCGCTTCACGTATCAGGGCGATCGACTGCTCTTTACCGGGATGCTGACTGCGATGATGGTTCAATCCCATGCAACCGAAACCCATTGCCGAAACGTTCATAGCAGCAGTGCCGCTACCCAGTGTCCGTCGATTATGAACAGCAGCCATACCTGCAAGACCAGTATCCGGTCCCCCGGATATATTCATTACTGCCGGTTCCGAGCCTCCCGCCTTCCCGGTTGTCGAAGCCACACAAAATGTAGAACCAGCCAATACCGCCTGCCTCAGAAAACCACGACGGTTCATACCGTGCTCATTGTTCCATTCCTTTTCCATTTCCTGTTTCATTTTTTACCTGTTCTGTTTCCTGTTGCAAAAATAAAAAGGAACATTCACACGGTCCGTACCAAAACTACGGATAGAAATACCAATTTTATCGATCGGCTAATAAACCTATCGTTTCAGCACGCTGTTTCTGCCGAAAGAAAAGATTTATTTCACGACTTCCGGCCGTATCAAGCCGCCGCCAATCAAAACACGATCCTTTCCTGTCAGAGACATATCAATAATGTAAGAGTTTCGCTGATTCACTTCCGTCCGACTTTTATGGGCATGGAAAATATAGCGGTATCTGCCCGCCTTGTCCAGGAACGGCGCGCCATGGCCGGTTCCGACAAGCTCTTCCACTTTATGCAGAAGCGGATTTTTCCCGCTTTTCTTCCACGGGCCGAGAGGGGAATCCGATGTCGCATAACCTACGGCATAATCCTGGCTTCTGAAGTCATTGGCGGAATAGAGCATATAATAAAGCCCGTCCCGCTTGACGATGGAAGGCCCTTCGGCAACCTTCCCGAACACCATTTCCCACGGCTCGGCTGCTTCGATGCATTGCGTCAATGTTTCTTCCTCGATTTCTTTCAGGTTATCTTTCAGTTCGGCACACCAGATCACATTGCCGTTCGTAAAACGGACGAAATAAAGATAGGCTTTCCCGTCTTCATCGAAAAAAACGGAAGTGTCGATCCCTTTTTCTTCCCGGATCGGCTTCTTTTCATCCTGGACGAACGGGCCTAAAGGAGAATCGGACGTGGCAACACAAACATGTTCCTCTACCGAATAGTACATATAAAATTTCTTATCCTTCGCGACATAATACACTTCCGGCGCCCAGAACCATTTGTCCCCGTAAGAATCCTCTTTACTCAATGCCGGGCTGGGAGAACGCTCCCACGATTTCAGGTCTTTCGAACTGTACACATCGAAACCGTCCGCACGGGATGTTCCGTAGGCATAGTACGTATCGTTGTAAAACAGAATATAAGGATCGGCAATCGGCAACACGTTCGAAACCAACTCCTTCCCAAAGGCAGTCACACTTGCAGAAACAACACACAACAGCATTAATAGCATTTTCTTCAACACATTCGTCTTCATAATGTATCCGTTTATTTTTTTGATAATTGAGAATTTCACACGCATGCAAAGATAATCAATTATTTTCTTCTTCAATATGCTTGTTTTGTATGTAAAAATCCCTATCTTTGCACCCGCTAATACAAACAGCTTAAATTAATTATTCAAACATGGCAACAAAAATTAGATTGCAGAGACACGGTCGCAAAAGCTACGCTTTTTATCAGATCGTAGTCGCAGACAGCAGGGCTCCACGTGATGGAAAGTTTATTGAAAGGATAGGTTCTTATAATCCGAACACTAATCCTGCTACAGTAGATTTGAACTTCGAAAGAGCTTTGTATTGGTTACAGGTAGGTGCACAACCTACAGATACCACTCGTAACATCCTTTCCCGCGAAGGTGTTTGCATGAAAAAGCACTTATTGGAAGGTGTTAAGAAGGGTGCATTCGACGAAGCAACAGCTGAAGCTAAGTTTCAGGCTTGGTTGAAAAACAAACAGGCTTCTGTTCAGGCTTTAAAAGACAAAGATAGCGAAGCTGCAAAAGCTGCAGAAAAAGCTCGTCTGGAAGCAGAAAAAGAAGCAAACAAGGCAAAAGCAGAAATCGTAGCTAAAAAGAAAGCAGAATTGGCAGCCGCTGAAGCTGCTAAGCAAGCTGAAGAAGCAGCTGCCGCAGCTCCGGCAGAAGAAGCTCCTGCAGCAGCAGAAAGCGCTGAATAATTCGGGCTTTGCCAAAATAAAAAGAGGACGTCTCACAAAGATGTCCTCTTTTTTATTGTGCCCCTCTCTCCTATCAAGCATTTGCAAAAGCAAAAAAAACGCCCGATCCTACAAGAGAATCAGGCGTTCCAAATTGCAACATTTCCAACAGGAATATATAAAGACTTTATTTTTTCAATAAGAAATTATCGATCTGCTGTACAAACTGTTCTTTCGATAAAGCCCCTTGAGCAATTTGAGGTTTACCTGTCTTGGGAATGAACAGCAACGTCGGAATACTCTGTATGCCGAATGCCGAAGCCAGCTCTTTTTCATTATCTACATTTATTTTATAAATAACGATATCGTCTTTATATTGCGCAGCCAGTTCCTTCAGAATCGGAGATACTTTCTTGCAGGGACCGCACCAGTCTGCATAGAAGTCAATAATAGCCGGTTTATTTCCTTCGTACACCCATTGAGTCTGATTCTTTTCGTAATTATATACTTTCGACAGAAAGTCCGCCTTATTCAAAGCAACCACTTCCCCCTGTGCTGATGCCTTTTCAGTTTCATTTTGTTCCGGTTTTGCGGACATGGAGCAACTAACCAAAATCAGCGCGACCGCAACCATCAATAGACTTTTCAAACTTCTCATATAAAACTTATTACTATTTAATTATTACCACTTACAAAAATAACAATAAAAAGACACAAACGTTTATCCTCAGTGGTTAAAAGAAAAAGAATAGAGTGAAAAGAAAAATATTCACCACCAAATTTGGTTATAAAAAAATAATCACTACCTTTGCACCGCAATCGAAACAAACAAGGTTGCAAGACATATTGGAGAGATGGCAGAGTGGTCGATTGCGGCGGTCTTGAAAACCGTTGAACCGAGAGGTTCCGGGGGTTCGAATCCCTCCCTCTCCGCAATAAATGCTGAAAATCAGCAAATTGCAAAACAAACACCCAATTTTACACCCAAGAATGTAAAGTTGGGTGTTTTTGTATTATTTAAGAAATCGTGTTCTATGTGCTTATAAGAATTTGCGGCGCATGATAAAATTTGTCAGCTCCAGTTTGTTTGCCCTATACTTCTGTATTTTGACTATTTCATATCCCTTCTTCTCAAAGAACGGTCTGGCTGTCAGGCTTACTTCGGATGTGATTTCAACAACTCCCAATTGCTTGGCAATGCGTTCAACTTCAGAAAGAAGCTGTGTGGCCACGCCTTTGCCTTGCCAGTCCTTGTGTACGAACATGGAATGCAGATAGCCGTCCTTATTCATGGATGAAAAGCCTACCATGTGGTTCGCTTTATCAAAAGCACCTATAAAATGATTGTGTGACAGAAGCTCTTTCAAATGCTCCACACTGTCACCACAAGATGCCCAATCTTCTACTTCTTCTTTTGTATAATGTCTGATATTAACATGCAGTACGGTAGAGCGGAATAATTCCTGCATTTCGGGAATGTCCTTTTCTTCGAGTGGGAGAAGCCTATATTGAGGGTTTAACCATTTAATCACTTTGCATGGATTTCCAACGGCAACACAATCAGCCGGAATAGATTTGGTCACTACACTTCCGGCACCAATCACACTCCCTTTTCCGATAGTGATTCCTGCAAGAATAATGCTGCCGCCACCAATCCATACATTATCTTCTACTGTAATAGGTAAAGCCTTTGTCCTGAAAAATAGTTTCCTTGAATCTTCCTCCCAATTTCTCACAAACCGTTCCTCAAAATTTATCGGATGAGTAGCTGTGTAAAATTGCACATTTGGAGCAATCAAAACCCTATTACCAATATGAATCAGATTTTCATCCATCATTGTACAGTTATTATTGATAATGGTTTGTTCACCAATAAAGATATGTTTTCCGCATTGGCAAGTAAAGTTCTGTCCTACACTTGAATGATTACCAATGCTTCCCAACATTTTGGAAAGAATTTCTTTCCTTTCATATTCTACCGTCTTTATGTCATTTAAGACACATAAATAGTCTTTTGTCCTGTTTATCATTGCTAACACTTCTGTATCCAAATAGTTACAATATTCTCCTGACAAAAAACGTTGGTAATTGCTTATTTCTTTATTCAATTCATTTACCATTATGAACTCATCCTTTGTTTCTTTTACTATTCTGAATCCCAACTTAAATATATTCTTAATTCAGGTGTATTTATAATCTCTCTTGGGGGAGTTTCCATTCCTTTTGGGATGAAAATAGCCTCATAAAGAAAATCTCTTAATAAGAAAGATTCCTCTTGATATAAAGGGCGGATTCTGTAATTTATTGTATTGCTCATATTGTTCACACTTTCGTTTCAAATCTGACATATTGTTTTTGCTGTATTTTCAGATACCAAATTGGTTGATTGCAGCTGTTATCCATATAATTCATTTTTTAGTAATGCCATAAAGATACAAAAAAGGAGCGACCAAAATGCTATTTGACTACTCCTTTCGGTTATATTTGAACTATTTAACTTTAACGAATTACAATTTGAATCCTCTGCTTTTTCTTGGTTCTTTCACTGATTGTCGTAAACCTTGCCGAAGTTTCTCCCATTGCTCCTTAAACCATTCTCCGATTGGTTGCCTGTTTACGGTCAGTACCAATTTATTCTCATCAACCGAACTTTTCTCAACCTTGAAAGTGTCATTCTTGATTTCAAATTTTCGTCTATGTTCTTCGGAGTAAAGTTTTCCGCTACATCTGATAGCTTCCTTTTTGTTCAAAAGACTGTTTACCATATCTTTGGTAAATCCGATGGCATAGCATAGTCTTTCCATTCTCAACATTTCTTTTAGCAATGGAAACCAGTTGAACGCTTTTTCAAGAATGGTATTCAATCGTGATATTTCCTTGTCTTTGGCTTCAAGCTCTTGATTATATATTCCTTGCAGGTTACGAATCTGCTTGCCGTGCTGTTCCTGCATTTGTTGCATCTTAACTTTTAATTCATCAATGCCCTTGTCACGTTTGGCAATTTCATGACGTAAATTCTCGTTAGATTGTTCCAAATCTTTCAATTTACCGCTGCCGAAAAGAGAACCTACACCGTTGGTTATGGCAGTGGCTACATCGGTGGCTGTCTTCTTTAGTTTGTCTGTGCGTATCTCTGCTTTTACCTGTTTGAGTTCCTGTTCGGCAAGGCTTACCTGTTGCTCCTTGTATATCTTGGTTTCCTCTATACGTTGCAGTTCGGCTTTCTGCTTCTCAATGATGAAGTCGTTTCGTTCCAAATGCTCCTTACCTGTAACAGCTTTTGCCTGCCCACGTTCCATCAGGAGAATATCGGAAGCAAGGGTCTGCATGGTTGCCATATCCTCGTCATTGAGCTTTCGGCTCTTTCCGGTTTCGTGGTTCATCCAGTCAAATACGATATGAGCATGATAGTTCGGCTTGAACCATCTGCTTCCGATTTGAAAGCTTTCTTTGTCTTCCGCTTCCGGCTGACTGTTCAACCAATGCCCTTCATCTTTGTGCAGGAAAATCTGTAGCGGAGTGATGCCCCAGCGCTTTTGGCATTCTTCACCGAATTTGCGTACATCAGCCAGTGTGGTGTCCGGTCTGATAAGTAACACTCCTTCACGAATGGGTGAACATCCCGCCACCTTGATAATCTTTCCATTCTTTCCCTTACGTTCCCTCTCCTTTTCCTGCATGGCACGTCCGGTCTTTTCCTTGACCATCCGTTTGATGTTGTCATAGTGTGTTCGCAGTTCAGAAGTGCCGAAGTCGGGATTTATCCACTGCTCGTTGTCGATGGAGAGTTCGGGAACGACATAGATTCTGGACTCCCCGATGTTTCGCATATACTCGGCAGTCCTTCGGTTGTGTGCCTCGCTCGATGCGATGTTGCAAGGCTTGATATGTATGCTTGATTTTGTTGCCATAGTTTCTTTTTTTGTTTACATTAGATTATTTTGCCCACTTTCGCAGAGGGGTTCTTAGGGGTACAACCCATAAGCGGAGATTGCAAAGAGAGGGTCACTCTTTGCTCGGGGTTCTCAGGGGTGAAACGCCTTGAGTGGGTTATTAGGGCAAAGCCCTAATCCCCTCGGGAGAGCCCACAACTACGAAAGCGGAGCGTGTAGTTATAGTGGGCTATAACCGAAAGCCGTTTTTCTTTTTCGGTGATTGGCTGCGCACCTCTTTGACGGACAGGGCTTGCCTTTTTCTTTCAGCCTGTTTCTGCAAGTATTCATTCAAGTCCTTGCATCCGCTGTAAGTCTGCGAAGCGTCACGGATGTATAGGTCTCTGCCGTATTCCTTGCGGATTTGTCGGAGAGCTTCCATGCCTGCATGGTCGTTGTCGAAAAAGCAGTGGATGCGTTCGTATCTGCCCAACGGATAGAGCGCCTTGTTCACATTCGATACGGAGTTCAATACGATGTAGTCCTGTCCGTCCAGCTCCGGATAATTCGGGCTGCTCTCCTGTCTCAAGGTCAGAAAGGAGAGATAGTCCATGAACCCCTCGAACACATAACAGGTATTCCTTGCTTTTCCCGATTGTCTGATGTGGGAGATTTCCTTTGGGGCGATGCAGCCCTTGAAATAGCGGTTGCGAACCTCATATCCACCCGATACGTTGGGAAAGGCGATGGCGAAATACCGCTTGCTGTTGTGGGCGAAACGAGCTTCACTGCATTCTCTTTTCGCCAGCTCCGTATTTACTCCTCTTTCCTGCAAGTAGGCAAACAGGGCAGGAGATGATAACGGAACTATTTCCAACTGTTGGAAGCTCGGCTCGGAAGAGCTTTGCTTTCCAAAAGAGAAAGATACCGGGCGCACATGCGGTGTCTGCTCCGCTATCCGTTTCAAGATGTAAGGTACATGGTCGGTAGCGTACAAATGTGCAGCCAGTTCTATGATGCCACCACCTTTACCCAAACCGAAGTCATACCATTGTTCACGTTCGGTATTTACTTTGAACGACGCTTCAGTCTCTTCCCGAAACGGAGATTTGTACCAAAGGTTGATACCTTGTTGTTTTACTGGTGAATAACCCAAACTGTGCAGATAATCCGCTATCCTGATTTGCTTGGCTGTCTGTATATCCATAAAATGATTGTTTTAGTAGTTGGTGAATTGGTTTATTTTTCTTTTCGCCCGTACCTTTTCAGAAAGTACGGTCTATAATCACTTCACTAAATTCTCGTATATATAGAATACGGTAATAAAGTGAAGCGATTTAGTCCCATTTCCCTGAAATCACTTCGCTTTATCCTTAATATATAGACCCACAGAATAAAGTGAAGCGATTACAAGCAACAGGCTAATAGTGAAAGTCGGGCATGAATGTGTATTTTCTGCCGTTCTCCTGCACTATCATCCGCTTGTTGCGAAGCATGGTGATGAGCAGTACCGCCTTTTGATGGTTCAGCTTTACACCTATTGACGTATAGCTTTTGATTAAAGCATCTTCCAGTTCCTTGTAACCGTATTCCTCTTTCAGCCCGAAAACGGCTTCCAATGCGATACGATGCTGCTGTTCGGTGATATGCCTGTAAGGGTCGAACTTTTCTTCCTCGGGTCTTCCCGGTTTCCTGCTTTCTGTTTTGTAGCCCTCTATGAGTTCTGGGAGGGCACTATCGTTGATGCGAAAGGCAAAAGGCTCGAAATCCATTGCCCGGATGTGCATGGCGGAAACACTGCTTATATCCCCGTTGCTCTTGTCCTTTTCCACCAGCAATACAGTTTCCGCTTTATTGCTCAACTCCGTGCCGATATGCCCTCTCGCATTCTCATCCCCTTTGTTCTGGTGCAGTATCGTATGGATATGTATCTGCCTGTCGTCCGTCCACTGCATCAGTTTGGATATGATGCGTGTGGATTCGCCGGGACTGTTGATATCATATACCATGTCACGGATACCATCTATGATTACAAGCCCAATGTCGGGCGTATTATAGATAGCCTGTTCGACAATCTTTATACGCTGCTCAGGTGTGTATTTTCTCAAGGCGAGAAACTCAAGGTTCTCATTATCCCTGTCATCAGGCAAGCCAGCCATCCGTAAAATACGTTTCATGACTTTCAGGCAATGATAAGGACTTTGCTCCGTATCAACATAAAGCACTTTCCGCTTCCCGTCGGAGAGTTCCGCTACATACCGCAACACTGTGCCATTCTTCAATGCAGCGGCTACAATAGCCGAAACATTGAATGTCTTTTTACTTTTGGCTTTGCCGATGGATGCACTGAAATTGCCCAATGTCCCAATGACAGAACCATGCACTTTGAGGATTTCAGGTGCTTTCTCATAACTTTTCGACAGACTCAAACGTGAGGCTTGCCAAAGGATTATGGCTTCTTCTGCCGATATATCCTTAGTTTCTCTTATATAGTCCATAGCCATGTCTCCCGTTATTTCCGTCCTCCTGTTTTCTTTCCGGCAAGTTCAAGGGCAAGCTCCACATCCACGATAATCTTGCGCCCTATCTGAGTGATTGCCTTGTCAATCTTTCCGCTTTTCTTGATGCGGTTGGCGGTGGGCAGACTGCACCCGAACAGTTTGGCTATGCCCAGTATTCCATACACATACTTTCTTTCTGCGTCCGTAACGGGCTGTGGCTGCGTTTCCGTTTGATGGGAAGCGTGCTTGCTTAGGAATATGAACTCTTCGCCTGTCATCTGCCAGACGGGTTTTGATAATAACTCTTGAAGATTTGTCATCGTCCAATCAATTTAGTCGTTTAACAATCAGCCCTGCGCACTGGCTGTTATTTCTGTTCTCGAACGATGCAAAATTAGGTGGGGGCGTAAGTGGTAAGGATGTGGTTGATATAACTGGAGTGTATTGTTATTTATCTGAATATCAGATAATAAAAAATACCACTCAAAAATTAATTTGAGTGGTAAAAGTGGTTATTTCGTAAAATGTCAGGGTGTATCACGGATTATCGGAATATTGCGTCCATTTCTTTGGCAAACTTTTGGTTGCTGTCGCTTGGAAAATCGGAAACAGGTTCCTTGTATTTTGACTTATAGTAGTTCTCTTCAATATCCAGCATTTTAAGGATATTCTTCTTCCAATTTTCCCTGTCAAGTTTGTGAAGTTGTTCGCTCATTAGGAATATCAGATAACAGACACGTATTTTCTCTCTCGGCTTTATTTTCAGCTTGCATTTGCCGGGGCGCAGATTCATACAAGCATAGAAATCATATTCGGAAATATTCTCGAATTGTTCTCCTACGCAGGTCGTGTGAACGAGCGAAAGCAACTTCCTGTCGAAATACTCGTGTTGTTCCTCTTTGGGTGCTTCCTCTTGTATATCAGGTTCGCTTGGTTTGGTTAGTTCTTCCGGTTTATCTTTAGCTACGGGAATATATTTTGCTAATATTTCCATAAAATGAAGACTCAACTTGTAAACATCTCCGCAGCAGTTCTCTATATATTGGAAAGCCTCTTTTCTTGCTTGCTTTTGCAATTCATAAAGCCTGTTCAGTTCTTCTTTTTCTTTCTCATATTCAGACTTGCAGCGTTCATATTCTTTTTCGGCTTGCATTTCTTCTTCTGCCGAATGTTTCCTGTAACCAATGGAATCATACCTGTTGTATGCTTCATTCAAAGGCTTGCTTAATTTTTGTGTAACCTCCAATTGTGCCTTTATATCAGTATCATATCTGCCAGCGAAGTTGTAGCACACACGAGAAATTATCTCATCATCAAACAATGGGTGTTTTTCATAAATCAATATGTTTTTCTCTATCTCGGTTCTCAGGCTGTTGAGAATCAGAGTGTACTGTTCTTTCTGCTTGTCATGTACCAATTCAAGGATAGCTGCTTCAAAAGCTTTTGTATCATTGTATTGCTTGTAGAAGTTCGTGATGAATTTCTGCTTGTCAAAAGAGAAAGTATGGCTGACAATAAAGTCACTGTATATTCTGTTGAGTTCACCGTATTGGGGAATCATAATCTGTATTTCTGCTGCCATATACGCTTGGTTTATGGATTCTTATCTTTATCAAGAAAGGAAGCCAGTTCTTCTTCCACTTCTTCTATACTTGGCAGGGCTGATTTTAAGTTCTCAGGTATAGCCTTGCTCAGTTGGTAATCGCTGATGCCTATCGGTTGGTCGTAGCCTGTCAATGCGTATTGCGCTACAACTTCGTCTTTTCCCTTGCACAGCAACAACCCGATAGTCTTGTTGTCATTCTCTCCCCTCAGTTTGTCATCCACAACATTGATGTAGAAGTTCAGTTGCCCCGCATACTCTGGTTTGAATGGGGTAGCCTTTAATTCCACTACGATGTATGCATGTAGGGGAATGGAATACAGAATCAGGTCGGCATAGAAATCGCTGTTACCAATTTGAAAATGCTTCTGTCGGGCAACGAAAGCAAAGCCATTGCCCATTTCCAGCAAGTAACGGGTGACGTGCTTAACCAGTTGTTCTTCTATGTCCCTTTCGTCTGCCTTTTCCTTAGTTCCAACCAAGTCAAAGATGTACGGGTCTTTCAGAAGGTAATTGGCAAGGTCGCTTTGAGGTGCAGGAAGCGTGGATGTGAAATTGTTTACCTTATTATTGCTGATTTGTCTGCTATACAGATTGGTTTCAATTTCTATTTTAAGAACATTGCTGCTCCAGCCCATTTCCACGGACTGTTTCATGTACCAATATCCTATGCCTAACGGTAATGAGCCATCAAGTATAACCATTTGGCTTGCCCAGTTTATTCTGGCGACAGGGGAGTTCAAGAAAATTTTTTCTATCTCCATAATCCCCATCCTGTAAATGGCAGAAACGGTTTTCTCTACGTCCTGAATTTGCGCAGGAGCTTCCTGCGTAAATTCTAAAGACTGACAATCAGTGGATTGCATTTGCGCAGTAAGTTCCTGCGTAAATTGCTTGTCGTTCAGTTTCAATACTTCGTTTGTCACATTCTGTATGTTTGGAACAGATAGTCTTACATCCGTATCAATGAAACTTCTTAGCACACTCAGCGGATATGTCCGTGCGAATTGGCACATATAAGTAAGGTTGCGTTCCGAATAGCCTTTCTTTTCGGGATAATTGAACCGGATAGCCTTTGCCAATTGCTTGATGATTTTACTTCCCCACCCATGCTGTTGCTGATGATAGAGAATATAGTTGCCCACTTTCCAGTAGTGGAACAGCATTTGCGCATTGGCTGCGACAATCAGTCTTACTTGTGCCTGTTCTATTTCCGAACCGACTGCGTGTATGAACGCATTTAAGTCCGTTTTTTCTATGTTGGATTCCTTGTTGTTCATATTGTGATAATGGTTTCTGCAAATATACTTATTGATAACTGTTTATGAAACTAATTGATACTTTTATAGTTGATTAAATTTGTTCATGGCGTTTGCCCTGATGTCATCTGCTATGTCAATGTAGGGTTTCATGGCTTTGTAGTCACTGTGTCCCGTCCATTTCATGACCACCGGTGCCGGAATTCCGAGTGCCAACGCATTACAGATGAAAGTCTTTCTTCCGGCATGGGTACTTAACAATGCGTATTTGGGCGTGACTTCATCTATGCGCTCATTTCCCTTGTAGTAGGTTTCCCGTACAGGTTCGTTGATTTCCGCCAGTTCACCCAGTTCTTTCAGATAATCGTTCATCTTCTGATTGCTGATGACGGGTAATGCCATGTGGTTCTCGAAATGAACATCCTTGTATTTTTCAAGAATCGCTTTGCTGTGGTCGTTCAGTTCGATTATCAGGCTGTCCGCAGTCTTGACTGTGGTGACTTCAATGTGGTCGGGCTTAATATCACTTCTTTTAAGATTACGAACATCCGAATATCGTAAACTCGTGAAACAACAGAACAGAAAGACATCCCTGACACGTTCCAAATACTGCTTGTCATGTGGTATCTGATAATCTTTCAGCTTGTTCAGTTCATCCCATGTTAGGAATATTACCTTTTTAGGGGTTGTTTTCAATTTTGGTTTGAATGCGTCGTATGCAATGTTCTGATGATACCCTTTTTTGAAGCTCCAATGCAGGAACCATTTGAGAAATCCCATCTGCTTACCGATGGTGCTGTTCCTCATGTCCTTTTTGTCACGCAGGAAGTTCACATACTCGTTCAAGCCGAACTCGTTGAAGTATTCAAAGGTTACATCTTCCTTGAACTCTTTGAGGTGGTTTTTCACTGCTGAGAATTTCTCGTAGGTGGATGCCGTCCAATTATTCTGGTTGCCACACTCTTTTACAAACTCATCGAACACTTCCCAAAAACTTATCTGCGCTTCTTCCTGCTGTTCTTCACTGCTGTCTTTCATCCGCAGATTGAACGCATCCTTTAGCTGTTGGGTGGTGGGCATGGTTTCCTGTACCTCAAACTCCTTGAACACGTTTTGCATTTCGGCATAGTATTTCAGTAAGTCCGCATTGATTTCGGATGCGCTTTGTTTCAGCTTGTTGGTGCATCCATTCTTTACCCGTTGTTTGTCGGCATCCCATTTGGCTACGTCAATCCGGTAGCCTGTTGTAAACTCGATGCGTTGGCTTGCGTATATGACACGCATACGGATAGGCACGTTCTCCACGATTGGCACACCGTTCTTCTTCCGGCCCTCCAATGCAAAAATGATGTTACGTTTGATATTCATATTTGGGTGCGTTTGAATTTCTACACCCAAATATACACCCAAAAATTGAAATAGCAAAAGGTATTTAGAAAGATTTAGATTTACTCTGCATTGTATATAATATATGATTATCAGTGATTTGCAATTTTATGATATTTTTTGAAAGCGTAGGTTCGAGAGCCTCTTTCTCCGCTGAACTGACCGAAAAAGGGGCTGTCCAAAAAGTGTGACAGCCCCTTTTGCTATTGTTTATTTCGGTAAAAAGTAGTATCTTACCGTTGCAAAAAAACAAACATTATAGCAATGGCTAAGATAGTATTTAAAGAGTTAACATCCAACCAAAATGTACTTTTTCCGGTTAGTTTATCGGAAAAGATAGCTCCCAATCATCCCG
>NZ_JACOOJ010000027.1 GCF_014287585.1 Parabacteroides hominis
TTCATAGACTAATTTCTTGGTAGCCGGATCGGCGATATAATATTTTCCGTTCTTTACCTTATATAATACGACGAAATGGTTCTGGTTCCAGTGCAAAACGCAAGGCAAGGGCACTTCTGTCCTGAGCTGTTCCAACGTCACTTTCACCCCCATCGTCCGAAACCCGATCCGCTCGGCGGCATCGCTGATGCCTAACATCGACACCCCTTCGCGCGTGATGAATGCCTGTTCGCGGAGGTACTGGATGGAATAGCTGCGACCGTAGTACTTCGCGATCATGCGCAGGCACGAGGGACCGCAGTCGGCGGATTCGAGTTGGTGGTAATGGGGGAATGATTTTATCATATCTTTCTTATTTATGCAATATCCAATGCCATGATCGCACATACCGTTGCAATTCATCATGAGTCATACTGCACACTGTCAGAAACTCCCGCCGGTTCCTCAACTCTATATCCGCACTCCCGTACCAAGAATTTTCTTTACGAGGATGATAAAGATGAAACAATGGGCCTTTTGTCCGGTAAACCGACAATCCCAATATTTCCATCCGCTTCACCCGTTCCGCATCTTCCGGTCCCCAGCCATAAAAGTTCTCATTTTCGCCACCATATTGCAGATAGAGCTTCCGGTTGACTAAAAATGCCCCTCCAACAGAATGAGGGCCGTGAGCCAAATGGGAAGTCTTCACCAGCTCATCTAACCTCTCAAAAGAACGATCTTGTACAAACAGATCGCTATCTTTAGGAGAAAGTGTATAAAAATGCCCGTCATAAGGGAAACTCATCACAGCCCACCCTGTCCTTATCGCCTTTACGGCATCCGATATTTGTCCGTAAGTAATTGCAACATCCGTATCCCATACTCCGACAACAGCCCCTTGTGCATCTCTTAAAAGCCAATTCAAATATTTTGTACGATGAAACACCGGATCGCGATCTTCCACAAAACGATACTTCACATTTTCATATGCTTTCTTCAACCGATACAGAGGTTGTTTATCTCCTTCTAAAATAGATACATCCACCCCTTCCATTTCACTCAACAAATCTACGACCACATCCAAATTCCTTTCCCTCTCAGCCGAATCCACCCGTATCGGAATGACAAAAGAAAGCCGGTCGTTATCGATCGAAGTCAAAAGAGACAGGATTTGGGCTGTTTTTGTCGGACACAGTTTCATTTGATGGAACAGTTCTACTTCACTGATAATCCGCTTGTCCCAATCCATGCCTTTCCGTAATCCCCGCATCAGGCAATCTAACAGATATACGCCATGTTGCCGGAATGTTATCCCATACACCTGCCAATCAGCCGGATGATCGTATGAAATACGAAGACGGAAATAACGAAGCCAACCATACCAGTCAACCTCCATTTCATCTTCCATATAAATCAGCGCACTGAACAAACAAGCATCTATTTCAGACAAAACGTCATCTTCTTCCCCTGCCACAAGATGATTACGCAGCAAATAAATCAACCCGCATCCTACTCCTAACAAACCATTTTTCAGGCGCACAGGCATCTCCATTGAAACATCCTCGAATATCTTATCCAACAATATGCCTGCCTCTTGCTCCAACTTAGCATCACCAACCTTATTTGCATATATATAAAGACAGATCAAACGTCCCATATCCGGATAAAGAAAATCGGCTTCTTCCACCATCGGCAGATTACCTCCTTTATAGTAATTAGCAAATGACAACTGATATTTAAGGCGAATGTCATCTGCATGCCCTTTTTGCTCATTTCTCTTCAAAACCGATATCTGAGATGAATGCCAACGATATAGTATCAAAGGTTCGGTTAAATTTTCGATCTTTCCTCGTAAAGCCAAACGGCAAACCAAATCATAATCCGCAGAATAATAATACCTTTCATCATACCCATTCAATTGCCGTAATACATCCACACGAATCATCAAAGAAGGATGTATGAAACAATTGTTATCCAACAAAGCAAATAAAATATCCTGATAGGAACCGACAACTTTCTTTTGCTGACCATTAGAAATAAATACACAATCCGTCCCAACGGCCAACACATCCAGATGCGCTTCCAGATAGTCAAATTGCTTCGCTAATCGTTCCGGCATGGCTATATCATCAGCATCCATGATTGCTATATATTTTCCACGCGCTTGTTGCATCCCTTTATTGCGAGAAGCATAATTCCCGATATTAGAATCATTACGCACAAGTACAATTCTTTCATCAGTATAAGATCGTACTACAGAATCCGTTCCATCATCCGAAGCATCATCTATAATAATAAACTCAAAATCAGAAAATGTCTGTTGTAATATACTCTCGATTGCTTCACCCACAAATTCGGTCATATTATAAACAGGCATAATAACAGAAACCAATACATTCATAGATTCAGATTAACTATTTAACAATTCTATTCTTTCACAAAACAGAAATTATCCTTTCCCGTAACCAATTCATAATTAGATACAGAAGGACACAGATACTTATTCGCACAACCACTGCATGGTTGTTTGTCCCGTAAACGAAACCAAGCAGTCGAATGCACCAATTCTTCAAAAACAAGTTTCTTCAAAGAATCTTGCGGATAGACACCTATAGGCTTACAATTCACATTTGCATATACCTCGCCGGAAGGAACGATCGTTAATTTACCAAAGAAATTTTCATTCAAAGTCTGCCGTCTGAAAATGGCCTTACGGCTAATCGGTTCGGCAAGGATATCATCCAACGAACAAAATACATTTTCTTTGAAAAATGAAATATTTTCACCAGTATAAAAAGGTTTCATCTCTACTTGGGCAGAAGATGGCAAATTCAATATCTCCACTTCCTGAACATCCGCATCCGAAGAAACAATGAATTGCCAAATGACAGGATAAGAAGCAAACAAATTCATTTGGCATTCTACTGCTTCTTTGTCAAAACCAGAATGGACAGAAATAACCAATTCTGAATTCTCCTCTGCCAACCAGTCCTTACAAGTTTCTGTCAGATGATCAAAATAAAGATGGTATGACTTTTTGAATTTACAACCGGACAGTGTTGGATATATATCATGAAAACAGTCACTTTGCAACAAATTTCCTCCTAATATATTGACTTTATTGACACCGCTCGTATCCAGATCCAACAAAAGAGACAAATAGTCAGCAACAGTCAAACATTTTTTTTCAAAACAAGCACAATGAAGCGTTTGCTTAAAATAATCTTGGCAACCGAAACAACCGCATCTACACAATCCGGGAAGAAATAAAGATACTTCATTCAGATTTTCTAAAATCCGTTCACCAAGAAAAGTAAGATCTTCTTCCTGAGCCTTCCGTATATTTGTATTCAAAAACAACATAGGTTTGAATAAAAAAGGTTTAGATGTGTCAGATTCTGTCTCTACAAGATCACCGGAAAAGCTGTTCCTCACTTGTAAAGCAAAATTATGAAAGACGGGATCCAAAGCCTGTTCCTCCTTTAAAACCAGGCAATATCCATTACTGGCTTTTTCCAACGAAGCCAATACCTCCGACACCAACGGAGTTTCAGGAGCATGCAAATAAGCAGAGTTTAAAGTATTATAAACCACGAACTTACATTCTTGTCCCCAAATAAAAGTATAAGGTTCCAAATAAAACCAATATTTCTTTGTGTTTTCCATGTTCTTTCTATTTTTAATCAATAGCAATAGTACTCATTACAGATTCATATAAATCAGGATGTTCTTCTGCATAAGAAAGATAACGAGCAAAATATTCAACCGACTTGTTTTTTCCCATATAACCCGGACAAACCAACTTTCCGTCTTTCTCTTCCAGCAAAAACATACACTGCCCGCAAGCCTTTTGCAAGAGACAAGTCTTACAATTTTTTATCACTTTCTCATACAGATCGTGATAATAAGCTCCGACCTTTTCATAGTCCAAATCAAGAATTCCGTTTTTCAAGGTTCCCAGAACATGATTTTGCCCCATCTTTTCACAAGGGAGAATTTTCCCATTTACGGTAAGGAATATTTTACGCTCGAACGGACGACAAGTTCCGGTAGGGATATAAGTTGTATTATCTTCCGAATCAAACAAATCAATATAAGAATTATAGTAATTTCCGGTAAAATCCCGAACAAATGTATGAAAAAAAGTAGATGCAGAATCTTCCATCCGATTTTCTTCTTGCGACTTAAAAACATCCGAGGCTTTATCAAAGCTATCATATCTACTATTAAACATACGTTTAAGTTCCTCTTTTCCTTTTTCACTCAACCCATTTGTATTCAATTCCGCGACCCGAGGCGTTTTACCAAATTCCTGCTTAATAAAAGAAAACACATCTTCCACTGAGTTCCGATCATGTAGTACAGCATTAAAATTGACATTCTTATCGAAAAAGTCCGGATAAGTCGATTGCATAAGTTTTATATTGGGAAAAACTTTAGAAAAAGAGCCTTTCCCCTGCTTATCTACCCGATAACCTGAGTTATATTCATTACCATCCAAACTAAAGAGAAGTTTGAAATTCTTTTCTACCAAAAAATCCATATATTTGTCCAATAAGACACCATTTGTTGTCATATTGTATGAGAAGCTAACGTTCACATCCTGCAAGGATTCTAAATAAGCGATAGTCTCTTTTATCAAACGCATATTCATCAAAGGTTCACCGCCATAAAACCCTACAGTAATATTCTTATTATAGGAAGTGTTATACTCCGACCTCCACAAATCGCTAAGATGATCTATCAATAATTTCACATTAGCAAATTGTTGCAACTTTGCTTCTCTTTTGTCATAATTAGCATACAAATCACCATAACCACAATATTTGCATTGCAAGTTACACGCATCTGTCACTTCTATCAAAAGTTGACGCAAGTTTGCCAAATTCATTTTTATTGCCTCAGAAGAATAATCGGTCTTAAAAGTTATCCAATCCTCAACAAAAAAATCATCCCTTCGTCCATTTTTGTAGAGCATAAACATCTTATGACTATTAGAATAAAGATAAGAATGCTTATTGTCTAATTTTATTACTTCATTTTTCATGATATTTATTTTAAAGTTGCAATCAATAGAACAGGATTCCCCTCTTCTTGTAAATCATTAGGATCAAAACCATATTTAGCGGCCTCATTATTAAACACTTCTACAGGCACCTCGCACACATAATATCCACAAGATTTATATTGTACGATAAACTTTGTATTCGAGAAAAAATCATTCACAAATTCAAATTGCGGATTTTTAATCCTCCGATATCGAAAACCAGCCAAATTCGCTTCACGAAATTGAACAAAATCTTTTACAAAAGAAATATTTCCATTTTGTTTATCATACCTAAGATTATATTTATTCTCATCTACACACACTGACAAATATAAATAGTCTTTTGTATCACAAAAATCATACAACCAGAAATATCTCCAAAAATCATCAGACTTAATCCATTCATGAGAAACCCTAAATGCAGGCCTTTTTCCCATATACAAATTATAGATAGGCACCAATTCAGCAGAATAATCTACATATTTAAATATTGTATCTACCCCCCAATAACTCAATGTAAAACAATCATTCTGAAAATCGACAAGCAAATCTCCATCAGTCCAATAATTTTCACGTTTATCATATTTTGTTCCATGACTTATAATTTCATCTTCCATACCAATATACGATGGATTATAAAACTTTTTATCGACTTTAAATTGGCTATCGAGTAACGCTAAAGACCATAAATCCTTTTTGGACTGAACAGGAATACGATCGTTCAAGAACACCTGATTATTATGTATAAAGAAACGTGGTTCTAACGTATTGAATAAATCAAAAGGTAGTGTTTCATCTATATGTTTAATAAATTGACCGCCAAAACCATAAATCATCATCCCCACATTTGTGTATAAATAGATTTCTTCTTTATCAAGAACAATATCCATATAAAACAGATGAACATATTCTCCAGGCCCCTGCCCTATCCTTCCTATCGAATTGATAAAATGCCCTTTTCGGTCAAACCTGAATATTTTACCGGATTTTATATCATGAACAAAAATATTATTATCAGAAACTCGCACATCTTTAATAGAAGAAATCATTGAATACTCTGTAAATTCCAAAGGTACAACATCCAAAGATTCAGCCAATTCACTTAATAGAAATTGCTTACATTGTTTTTGAGCATTTTTTAACGCACCAACAACATCAATATATTTCTCCACATTCTCAGACAAATCTAAAGCAGTATCAGTACTTCGGTCTGCACTTTGACACGAAAAAATAGCACAAACAAATAGTACAAAAAACAAAAAAGGTTTCATAAATATATCTATTTAAGTATTACAGCACCTCTATAAAAAACAGCCAATAGATAATCTATTGGCTGTTTTTTTGAATTTAGCCATAGGAACCGGAACCACCACCTATTCCTGGAGGCGTAACCAAACCACTGGCACCTCCTCTATAATTGGCACCAGAATTGTCATACGAACTTGATGAGCCTAAACATCCACATATACAACAATTCTCACCTCCAACTAAATGGTTCTGCTCTCTTTTACTCAATTCGACTTTATTCAATTGAGTAATTTTTAATCTACTAATCGACTTCATACGCTTTATAATTTAGTATAATAATTTTCACGAATAAGATCCAGAAGGACTTCCATCACTACCAAAATGCAGGCCACTGGAACCACCACCATAATTAGCATATGTTACATCACTTGAAGAAGACCCACCAGGTCTACATCCACAAGTACAACAGCGTTCTCCCCCTACTAATCTATTTAGCTCTCTTTTACCCAATTCAGCCTTGCTCAATTGGGTAATTTTCAGCTTTCCGATGCTTTTCATGACTACAATCTTTTATCATTTTTTAAAGTTAACTATCTGTATTTTATGCAACAAATAAATTAACTGCAAATATCCCGAACGTATCAGCAAAACTAAAATTCATCTTATCTATAGTATTTCATAATCATTTTAAAGTTACAACCAATAGTATTGGATTATCCTCTTCTTTCATCATATCCAGTTTCTTGATAAATTCCTTTTTCAATTCTTCATTCTTAACTCTCCCATTTTTGATTTCTTCCATAAGATCTTCTATTTTTGATGACTCAACCACTGAAACCCAATATTTATCAGAAGGTGTAAATCGAACATAAAAATCACCACCACATAAATCGTTCTTCAAAGTTAAGCGACGGAAATCATAAGACCGAAGAATAAATCCGGGTGAACCGGGTAATGATTTTTCTCGCAAAACAGCTTGTTTTTCTGAAATGAAAGTCTCCCCACTCTTTTTGGAATAACGAATATTGTAAAGTTTGTCACCTCGTGTACAAACAAAATAAAAATTATCCTGAGTTTCATATATATTATACAAACAAAGATACTTAAAGAATGACAGATCTTTAATAAATTGATGCGAAGTTTCAAAAGTCGACTTATCCCCCATATTCAAAATATATTTAGGCTTAAGTTCTTTTTCTATCTTATCATACAAATAGACAGTATCTTCTTGATAAAAACAAACGTGCATATCATTTTTATATATACTAATGAAAGGCCCAGACTCTTCCCAAAAATTCTTCCACCCATAAGACAAAGAACGATTCTCCCAAATATCTTTTTCTCGCCCGCTGAAAGATGGATTATAAAATTCTTTTTTGATATTAAAGGAACTATCCAACAAAGCAACGGTCCAATAATTTTTACGAAAATCATCAAATACAGCGATAGGATCTACTGCAAATCTTTCATCATTAAAGAATAAGAGTGTCCCCAATGTGCCAACAAATAATTTAGGAGTTAGGATTGTTTGCAAAAACTGTCCTTGAAAATCATAAACATGAATTCTTCTTGTTGCAGAACTTTCTTTTCCTGTTTCAGATATCAATACCTTATCATTGTCTACGATCAGTTGGTTCACATATAGATATTCACCAGGACCTTGTCCACGTTTTCCGATTTTGTTAAGAAAAGTGCCATCACGAGAAAATCTAAATATCCCATTTTTTAAGTCCCAAATAAATATCTCCTTATCTGTTATAAATACATCTACTATGGTACTTAACAATGAGTATCCTGTCGTCTCCAAAGGAACAATATCTATTTTATTAGCTTCATCACTAAGACAAAGTTTCACTTTTTCTTGCTTTAACACGTCTGGTATATTGATACAAACTATACTGTTTTCTTCAGCCAAAGGTTCAATTTTATTTTTACTATCATGGCTACCGCATGAAACAACAAGACTAACAAATAGTATTGCGATAAATTGTATTTTCATAATATTGATTATAAAAATATAGCTGTATAAATATCTCATACAGCTATATATCAGAGACATTATAACTTATGCTTATGAGCCAGTGCCTCCATGGTTAGTTCCACCACCAGGAGAAAATAAACCACTTGCACCTCCTCCTCGATTTGCACCTCCATTATCAGAATTAGAAGAAGATCCTCGACAACCACAAATACAACACCCATCACCACCAACCAAACGGTTTAATTCTCTCTTACTCAATTCATCCTTGCCCAATTGAGTAATTTTTAATCGACTAATTGCTTTCATATGCTTCACTATTTAAGTATAAAATATTTCATGAATAAGATCCAGTACCTACCCCACCTCCAGGAGAATACAAACCACTCGCTCCTCCTCTATTATTTGCATTCACAACATCCAATGTTGAAGATCCTCCTGAGCGGCATCCACAAATGCAACAATGTTCACCACCAACCAACTTGTTTAACTCTCTTTTACCCAACTCAGCCTTCCTCAATTGTGTAAGTTTTAACTTTCCGATGCTTTTCATGACTACAATCTTTTATCATTTTTGTAAAGTTAACTATCTGTATTTTATGCAACAAATAAATTAACCGCAAATATCCCGAACGTACCCACTTAATATCCCGAACGTACCAGCAAAACTCAAATTCATCCTATCAATAGCTTTCCATAATTATTTTAAAGTTGCAATCACCACTATTTGTTCATCTTCACTCAATTTACCCAACACTTTCAAGAGTTGATTTTTACAATCCGGAATTTTAGCGGTCTCCTTTTTCAAATCATCCACGTCTATATACCTTTCTATATCTTCAGAATCCATCCAATCAACCACATATTTTCCATCCTCCGACTTATAATCGACATGGAAAAGGCCACCACCTGAAAGATCATTCTTGAAAAATAATTTGCGCTTGTCCAATATACGATGAATGATACCGGGAGCAGGTCTCCTTTCGTTTACCTTATTGTCGAATACATAATATTGCATACTACCTGTTTTCAAATCATATCGGGCAATATAAGAATCTTCCCTCCTACCTAAAAACAAATAAAGATAATCTTTCGATACCAAAAAATCATGTTTCCACAGATAATCAAAGAAACGAATATCTTGTTTTCCCCAACTATAAGCCATCTCAAACGTTGGATTCTCTTCAAAAGACAAAATATAATCAGGAACAAAAGTCCGGCTTGCCATATCATACTTATAAATCGTATCACCGGCAAAATAACACATCTTAAAACTACCATCATAAAAATCCATCGTAGCATATTCACTTTCAGACAAACATGGCTCATTCAAAAGAACCCCTATCTGCGCCTCTATTCTATCTTTATGTTCCAACACCGTTGGATTGTAATATTTTTCCTCTATATTAAAGGAGCTATCAGCCAAAGCCCATGTCCAAAGATCAGTTGCCGGATAGGTCAATGGGAAACGATTATTTACAAACCAAAATCCTTGCCATAAGAAAAATCGAGGATTAGCCATATAAAACCACCCTTTCGGATTTGTATCAGAAACGGCTCTTTTAAACAATCCGTCATATCCATAGACTTTCATTCCCCCTTGCCCGCTTAACAAGAATATTTCCTTGTGCTCTTCATCTAAAATACTTAGCATTATTGAGGTATATTCTTCCGGCCCTTGCCCTTTTTGGCCTATTTTAGACAAGAACTTTCCACTACGGGTATACAAAAACACCCCCTCGACATCGTGAACCAAAATATGGTACTTCGAAACTTTTACATCCATTATATCACGAAGTAAAGACTTGTCTGTGATCTCTAACCTTACAAAATCAACCGTTGAAGCGATTTCACTCAAAAGATATTCAGATTTACAAACAGGCTTAGGTTTCGATGGAATCTTAATTTCAGCAACCGTTTCGTTTATACATTCTTCCCTCTTGTCCTTTTCACTACAAGCTAACAACAGAAAGAAACAAATAAAATATACAATTTCCATACTTCCAAAAAAGATTATCAATGGAATATTTGTTTATAATAAAAGATCCTCCATTGATAATCTTAGGTTTATTTGTCATTAAATATTATGTAAAGGAACCTGTTGCATTGCCAGAAGTTCCACCACCAGGAGAATAGAGTCCACTTGCACCACCTGAGCTATTAGCATCCTTATTGTCCGATGTAGAAGAACCTCCATTATTTTCATAATGGCATCCACAAAGACAACAACGTGCACCACCGACCAAACGGTTTAACTCTCTCTTACCCAACTCAGCCTTGCTCAATTGAGTGATTTTTAATCGACTAATTGACTTCATACGCATTAAATATTAAATGTCAACAATAATGATTTAGAAACTGTTCTTAAAATTTTATCGTTTCCGTAAAGTTAACTATTCGTGTTTTACACCATAAATAAATCAATAGCAAATATCCCGAACGTAACCATTTTATATCCCGAACGTATCAGAAAATCTCGAGCAATATAATATATAAGTTTTTTACCTTATCCATCAAATAGTTTTTATATTGACACGTAACATCAATATTTTCCTTTCCTCTTTCATCAAGAGAGCGCAATAATGATAGTGTAGCCATAATCAATTCATCCTTAAAACCATCAACTTGATTTATATTTCCAATATGAGCAACCCGTACATATTCCTGCTTCTGAAACATACAGCGCACTCCAAACCCATCCGAGGCTACAACCGGCAACCGATGAGCGATCATCTCCAACCCTACATAACTACACTGTTCCGTATAAGAGGGCAAAAGCCCTATATCGGCAATCTGGTACCATTTATCCACCTCTTCCGGAGAAAGCGCACCTGTAAAATGAATTTTAGACAATACCGGATAACAACTTTTCCGGACAAAATCCCAATTACCGGTAGAACCAACCACAGCCAAACGGCACATCGGATAAACTTTCACAATTTCTTTGAAAGCATCGATACAAGCCATAAAGCCTTTTTGTTCCGTCATACGACCGACATAAAGCAATATCTTCTCACCTGCCGGCAACATCATTTTTTTCCGAAAAGCCATTTTCTGTTCCTCTGACCACAAAACCGTTCGTTCAAACAAAGCATTCGGAATCAGCCGTAATTTATCCCGGTCCACCGAATAACAAGTTTCCAACAAACGATAAGTGTCTTCTGATAAACAAACAACCCGATCCGCATACCGGCACATTTCAACCTCTTCCCGATAAGTTTCCAACAGATAGGCGTATCGTTCAACCACATATTTCCGATCCTTTTGTTTCAAAATTCGAATATACCGATCTACATCCCCAAACAAATGCAATGTCCAAGCCATATCATGGATCACATAAATTTGTTTGGACAAAGGATGCGATGTACGAATCATCTTCATCAATAGAGAGCACGGGCTATAATTAATCAAAAAAATATTATCCAGAGAATCCGGAATATATAACCGTAGGAATTTATCGATGATCCGAGAATGATCTTGAATCGATTTAGTTTGAAACGAAGGGAAATGGAAATGGCGGATTCCATCTATTTCTTCTATGTCGAAAACATCCTTCCCGGAATTAAAGACCAACATTCCAATCATAATATCTGCATCGGACAAACAAGCAATCAACTGCCGGATATAAGTACCAATCCCATTACCGGAAGATGTTTCATGATCGTTCGTTATATACAAATGTTTCATAATCTTTGTATTTGCTGTTTCAACAAAAAACCGGAAAGCCCGTCTTTCAGCCCCAAAGATGCTGAAACAAAAGTTTCTTCTGTCAAAAGGGCGGAACTCAAAAAAGGAGAAACAGACACCGGATACCGATTATAAAACGCATCCAAATCATCCATATCGAAAAAAGAATTTATATGGTGTAAATCTTCCCGATATCGCCTGTCGAATGGCAACGGATTCTTTTGAGAAGCCGCTCCCTGCATTCTGGCCGAGACATAATAAAATATCCCCTCCAATCCCGTATCTAAACGCAGGTCATCCAAACGACACAAATCCGTTTGCATAATGACCCGGTCCATTTCTTCGCAAACCTCATTGCCATCACCACTTATAAAACAGTTCTGCAACAAGTATTCGATTCCCCAGCCAATCCCGCTCAACCCGGAATCAAAACGGAAAGACAGCTCTGTATGGATAAGTGCCCAGATATCATCCAAAAGTTCTTCAGCTATATCGGTGTACACATCACAACCGGTAGATCGCCCGTATTCGAAAAAGAACAGAGCGATCCCCATCTTCCCGTGAAACAGTCCCAAATCCTCAATGAGCGGACTCTTCAAGATTAGGTGATGAACCATTTTTTGCTCAAAACTAAATGTTTTCATTCTCTCCATTCTCATCTTTCTTTTCAGAAGAGTTCAACAGGAAAAAACATTTTCGAACCAAACTTACCGTCCTAAAACTCACCACATACTCCAAGCCATTCTGCATCAAAAGACTATATACATCTTTATTTTTAAGAACTGATTGAACATTTTCCATATTGACAATTGTTTTCCTATTGATCCGTACAAACAATTTTTCATTCAGATTCTTTTGAACATTAAGCAAGCTCTTTTTTATGACAATCGCTTTTGAACCTTTCAACAAGAATTTTATATAGGGCTTGTCACATTCAATGGAAATAATGTCATTATATTCCACTTTCCACATATTATTTCTATCGGAATACCAGAAAAATTTTTCTTCAAAAACCAGTTGTTCCATAATATCATCATTGATTAATGATTCCTTCTAATCGATCTCCAAACTGATTGGTCAAAACTAACTGGTATGCCTCTCCCGGATCCAATGCCCCTATATATAAGGTAGCCGGGCAAGAACCTGCCTGAATCGTTTCATCGCAGACATTTTCTACACCATTAGATAACGCAACATGAATAGTTGAACGAAGGGAAAGGCTCTCGACATAAAGACAGGTTCCGTCCCAAGAGACCGAGACAGGATACTCAAAAGAAACAGAGCGCATATCTTCCGCCCATTCCCCTTGTAGTGGAATATTCTTCGGTTCGTCTTTTCCACTTCCGGCAAAGACATCTTGGCCAACAAGGAAGATCATACTTCCTAAAATAAGTAACAGTACTCGTTTAAAAGCTAACATTCGTTTCATATTTTTCTATGCTTAATAAGTTTACACAAAAATACCGGGGTTGTTTCAAATAAAAAAGGACAAGATAAAATTATCTAAAATACTAATTTTCAAAACAATAATCATTAAATCAGAAGAACTATCGTGGACATCACTTTATTAAAATGACTTTATGTAAACCTCTAATTCTCCTTTTTTCCACTTTTTACCTTCATCTATATGCTTTCTCATTCGAGTTTTTCTCTTTGAGATCGCCTCTTCTTGTACTCCTAAAAGGATGCAAAGATCAGATAAGCTATACCCTAATTTGATCAAACAACAAAAGCGAAGATCATTTTCCGAAAACCGAGGATGAACCTCCAATAAACGACGGCTGAAGTCTTGCGAAGCTATATCCACCATCAGGAGTAGTTCCTTCCAGTCCTCTTCCCGCAAACGTTTCTTTTCCTTGTCCAAACGGACTAAAATATTGGGACACGACTCTTTCTCCTCTATTTCCCGCTTGTATTCAGCAAACTCTTCGCTTCGTCTACTCAGCAAAATGAGTCCTCTTTGTATCTCCTTTTGTAACTTCTCATTCCGTTGTTTTAGATCTCTGTTTTCCTCTTCCAATTTCTCTTTCTTGACTTCTAGCAGGGTCGTGTCTACCAATTTTTGCTTTTTTTCTTCCAATTGGTTGGTCAAATCATTGATCTTTCGCTGGTTCTGATCGATACTTATTTTATTCTGTTCAGATTCCTCGATAAAACAGTTCAATTCCTTTTTGATCGCCTGAATCTCTTTGTCTTTCTTCAATAGCCTACGTTGATAAGCAATGACTATACACAAAAGCAAAAGCAGAAATGCGGCTACAAGACACAGTATTTTTTGGGTTCTCTTCTCTTTTTCCAACATGCTCTCTTTTTCCAACTGTTCATACTTGTATCGGGCTTCAACAGCAAGAATCGTCTCCTTGTTTGCCATCTTATTAATCGAATCGACATGCGCCCAATACAAATTATTATACTCTATCGCCTTTTTATACTCCTGCTGTTCTTCATATAGATAATATAAACATTGATAAACGGACCGTTTCGTATAAAGATTGTCATACGATAAAGCTTTTTGCAAATACACGGTAGCGGAATCATATTGCTTCATTAAACGATACAAATCACCTATTCCCAAATAAATTTTTGTTTTGCCTTTTATATTTTCATCTGATACAGTAGTTGCGATTCGATCCATACACCCCTTTGCTTTTTCAAAAGAACGAATTTGTTTATAAATTGTCGCACATTCATTTAGAGAGAGAGACAAGGCGGATTTATTATTTATCGCCAAGGCAATCTCCTCTCCCTTTTTATAAGATTCAATCGCATTTTGCCAATCTTTCTGCATTCCATAAGCTCTTCCCATATAAGAATAAGCATAGGAAAGACAAGAGCTATCTCCAGACAGAATAGCATATTGACAAGCTTTTTGGTAGGACTTTAAAGCATGCTCTGCCAAATTTTGATAGCCATACAAAGTTCCTAACCGAGAAGAGATCAGGAACAACAAATTATAATCCCGGCAGTCTTTTCCGACATCCAAAGCTTTCACAAACAATTCCACTGCTTCTTCTATTTTTCTTTGATCCTGAAAAACACGTCCTTTATAATACAAGGCTTTCGCATAATGCAACGGATCTTTCCGTTTCTCAAAATACCGTACCGCCACCCCGATCACCGAATCCGACGTATGTTCCATATAATTTTTATCCCGCGCCTGCGTCATCAGCAGACACCAGGTGGCATAGTCTTCCTCTGAGAGTTTTTCTGGGGACGGGATGGACTCTAAAAGGATTAAAGAACTGTCCGGCCGGCTCCCCATTAAGGTTTCCGCCTCCTGCAAAAGGGGCTGGATATGGGGATACTGCCGGCAAGCAATCAGACAGAAGGCTAACGACAAAAATATAACGTATATGTTTCTATTCATTATTATAGCGTTTGTTCTAAATGCAATGTTACGAATACCCTCTCTTATTCCTCTGTTTTTTTGTTGACATTTTGTTGACAATAACACATATTAGTGACAACAAGCTGTTTTGTAACTACTCAGGTATGACACAGCAACAGAGTGTATCGCCATGAAGTCTTTGGCTATCCATGTAAACGCCAGTTTCGGATTTTGGAATATCCATGCCCTCTCCATTAGCTGTCACTGGTAAGCAAAGGACAAGGTATGATTCTTCGTGAACATGATGAAAACTCTTAAAAGTATTATCCTCATTCATGTTCCTGCCACAACATGCCAACGCCATTAAGATAAAGAAACAGAAAAGTGAACGGATATCCCCGTTTTTTTTTGGGGGGGTGGATATCATCCGTTTTCAGCAAGCATAATTACCGATATTAGAATTATTTCGGACAAGCACAATTCTTTCATCCAAGTAAAAACGTAGTACCAGGCTCGTATCATCATCAGAAGCATCATCTATTATGATAAACTCAAAATCAAAAAATGTCTGTTGTAAAATACTCCTAATTGCTTCATCAACCAATTCAGCCATATTTAGCCCTATTTCAAAGTAACTACTTGCAATACAGGATTATCCTCTTCTGATAAATTAGTCATTACTTGCCTCAATGATCCGTCAACCATTTTATTATTCCTCATTTCTTCAATTAAAGTTCCTGCCGAAACATATCCTACTATTCGATTTTCTCCCCAAAAACGAGGTAAAATGGGATAACCATTTTGTAGGTCATCAGTAAAACCGTCTATTTTTGCAGAACGACCACGAATTCTACAAACAGAGTTATTTACTTTATTATACCAAGCAAATCTGCGATCATGCTGAAGATAAAAAAAACAAACATAGTTTTGCAACTCAAATATATCATAAAAAGATAATTTATCCTCTGCTTCTTTATTAAATTCTCCAAACCCTATATTTCCTTTTTTTTCAACAACTACGTCATCTAATAAACTCAAATTTTCATAACGCCCCAAACTCAAATTATACATCGGCGTCTTCTTGTCATTATCCAATCTGAAAATTACCGATTCAAGAGGGTTTTTATAATAAATAATTCCATTATATGTATAAATAATCGATTGAGAAATCAAAAAACTGGGATACTTCACATTTCCATCTCGAAAAAAAGGAAAAACATACAGTTCTTCACCTTTTTCATTACGTACAATTAATTCATTTGATTCTTGTTCATTATAAAAAAACATAGGATACATATAAAACAATTTATCATCTGTATTATAATAAATTAACTGCTCTCCATTTTCAGTCAATATATCCCTCATAAAATCACCATCAAAAGAATACACTTTAATTTTACCAGACAACAAATCATTCATATATATTTCTTCTTTTTGATTATCATATTTAACAGAAGAAATCATCAAAAACTCTTTAGGTCCTTGGCCTTTTTTGCCAATTTTTCGAATAAACTTCCCTTCCAAAGTAAATTGATACAAATCTGAATCATCCCTAACAAATAAATATTTTTCACTAAATGAAATATCATACAGATCCTTCCCCAACAGGCAATCTGAATTCGTTTCCAACGCTATATATCTCACGTCAAGCGCAATATCACTCACATTTATTTCCTGGACATTTTCAATGCCATTAGCAAATGGTATTTCTCTCTCGTTCTCAGCAGATTGAACACAAGACAATAACAAAAAAAGAATTAGGACTTTGAATTTCATAACAGATTAATACATTTACACAGCATATTTGTATCAAAAACTTTCTCATAATTACCTATAGGAGGACACATATCAACAAAAACACAGTTCTTACACTCCGTTTTACTACGTGTCAAAAATCAAAATGTATCCCTATCGAACCGCTGCTCTATTGTCGGCAATAACCGTTCTACCGCTACGGACTGGATATAATCTCCCAGATTATTCAATCCTCGATATTCGAAACCGGCGAAATGTCGTTCTCCCATCCGGATCAGTCGATCGTTCCTTCCAATCGATCTCCTAACTGGTTGGTCAGAACCAACCGGTATGTCTGTCCCGGATCCAATGCCCCTATATATAAGGTAGCCGGATATGTTTTTTTTCATCGTACTGCATTTATCAGGTTACAAATGCAATATTACCAATATCCGTTCATATTCACTAATTATTTCGCCGATATTTTTTTAACAATATTAGTTTTTCACCATCAATCTCTTGATATCCAACATAAAAATCCGAATAACCACAATACTTACAGTTCAAATTACAAGAATCTGTAACCTCAAACACAAGTTGCTTCAAATTCAACAAATTATAAATTATTTGTTTTGAATTCACTTCCAAAAACCATCATGTTTAAAGCATCCTTTATTTTTTATGCTTCATTAACATGATTACCGCATTGTCCTCTTCTGTCATTTTAGAAGCAATTTCTTTTAATTCTCCTTGTAGATAACCTTTCTTGTAGGCATTAACCAAGTCAAAGGCATCGAGTGATTCCACAGAAGCGATTTCATCGTTGATGTTCTTCCCCTTCAATCTTAAATATTTCTGATATTTATAATCTTTATTATGAAGTGTACAATGATATACGGTTTTCTGCTGCTTGTCGTAAACCAAATCTTTTTCTTCTCCATTGCGTGCTTTTTCATACGTCCGCATAAAATCATATTTGTCAGTAATAATATCAGTATAAAGAAATATTTCAGGGTTCATGGAGTGTATAGAAGGTATTCTGCACATATAAGGAATCAGACCTTTTTCATCACTGTATCTATAAATTGTATCAGAGGATGGTTCGTTTAAAAGTATTCGATCACGGAACTTATGTATGGGGTTAGGGGTATTTGCGAGAGAATATGTCATATGTGTTTTTTCATCCCTTGATAAAATAATCAAAGTCGATGTCCGCTTATTAAGCGGTACATTTATTTCTTTTATGATGCTTCCATCAGATTTTGATAGGATGTAAAAAGAGGGTGATTCTACTGCTTTAGGATTTGATTCTCCGGAACCATCCCAACAAATGATATGCTCTTTATCATAATTCGTTAGTTGATAATAATATTCCACACCTTTTTTATATGGAAAACTCCTTCTGAAATTGCCATACAGGTCATATACAAGTATTTTTTTTACACTACTAATAAAAATTTCCTCTTTTTCTTCATCCAATAAAACATTTCCTAAGTATAAATACTCTTCTCCGCTATTCCCTTTTCGATTAAATGTACTAATACCTTTTCCTTTTCGATCAAACACATAAATATTTCCATCGCTATTTCGATTCTTGGCAATCAAATATTTACTTCCGCAAGCCATAATTAATCCTCCACACAGAAATTCGTTATTAGTTTCCAATGGAATATATTCTATGTCCACAAAATCCTGTAGAGATAAATCTTTATTTGGAAATTTCTTTGTTACGTCAACCGTAATAAGACCATTTTCTTTGACTTTATTTTCTTGACAGCAGGAGAAAACAAGCATAAGTAAACAGAAGAGGTATAAAGATACCCTATCGAACCGCTGCTCTATTACTGGCAATAACCGTTCTACCGCTACGGACTGGATATAATCTCCCAGATTATTCAATCCTCGATATTCGAAACCGGCGAAATGTCGTTCTCCCATCCGGATAAGTCGATCGTTCCTTCCAATCGATCTCCTAACTGGTTGGTCAGCACCAACCGGTATGTCTGTCCCGAATCCAATGCTCCTATATATAAGGTAGCCGGATATGTTTTTTTTCATCGTACTGCATTTATCAGGTTACAAATGCAATATTACCAATATCCGTTCATATTCACTAATTATTTCGCCGATATTTTTTAACAATATTAGTTTTTCACCATCAATCTCTTAATATCCAACATAAAGATGCTACAGATATTTGTCCGCTTACTATCGGGAATACTTTTTTGTCATACTGAATATCATCAACTTTATATACTCGACAAGATCCATCCAAGAAATATTTGAACAGTGACGCACCTTAACCGGGAAAAGATAAGGAACAACAAGCTGTTTTTACTTATCAAGATTTTTTACAATAACCCTTGTTTTTTCTATTTCAAGGGAAAACAAGTACAATCTCAGCCTGTCTTTTTTCCACAGAAACAGCGCTTTCACTAACATACCGGCAAACGGGCCGCCGGACTGGCAGAAATTGCATGGCACTTGGCTATCTTATTCTCCATATCCCTTACACTTCGAAAAGACGGAACTGCCGGTGAGTAGAATATTTGGGGAAACGAAGGAGGGGGGAAAGGGATATCGCCCGGATCCGGAGGGTCTTTTCAAGGGAATCGAACCTTTATTTCCACGACGACCGTCTTCATTGCCCTGACGACCGTCTTCATCGCTCCGGGCTGCTGGATTCACTCTATACGAAGTCGGACTTCGTGGCGATGAAGACGGTCGCCGGGAGGAAAAACCGCGCACCTCACGGGAATGGCCTCCCAAAGGCCTTATTTTCGATCCGTAAACAACTGTCCGAAGAACATTTGACGGATGGGTTTCAAGTCATTTTCAAGATGTTTTTTACAATAAGGGGGGATCAATTGCTTGTCATACGCTTGATAATACTGTAAGCATTGATGATACCCAACTCTCCGGCCTTGCTCAAATCGGCGATTCCCCGGTTGGCATCTCCTTGCGAAAGGCGTGCCAATCCACGGTTGAAATAAGCCTCGGCAAATTCCGGATCACGCTGGATCGCCTCGCTGTAATCCTGGATGGCAGCACGGAAATCGCGTTGCGCACAACGCAGGTTTCCACGATTGAAATAAGCATATACGAAACCCGGATTCAATTTGATTACCATGTCATAATCACGCGTAATCATTTCATGTTCGTAAGCCCGCTTATTGTCTTTCAGGGATGCAGAAACCGGATCGGATGTCGACGGCGTACGGGTAACCGTCGGATTCTTGCCCATCTTAAGATTCATGCTCATAGCCGAGAAATCATCCTGGGAACTGGCAGCCTGCGACATATTATAGTCAAGCTGCTTATATCGGACGACAGCCCGGTTGAAATAAGCCATCGCAAAATTCGGATCCTGTTCGATCACCTTCGTATAATCCTTAATCGCTTCGGTAAAGTCCTGTACAAGCATAAAATCCAATGCACGTCCGAAATAGGCATCCACGTCGTTCGGATTCTTCACTATACGGGCAGAGAAGTTATCGATAGAAGCGAAATGTACGGCAACCTGATCTTCCGTAAGGGGGGCTTCCTCGTTTGTGATACGCAACTTACGTTCCAAGACCAGACGGGCATTATAGGCTTCCACCATCTTATCATAATAAACCAACTTCTTTACCGGATCCACTTTTTCGTAATAGGTCAGGACAAACATCGGTTCCAGATCCACACGCACATTGCGGTCCTGTACACGCCCGCGAATTTCGCTATTATACTTCGTCTTACGCACCTCTTCTTCATCATACACGACAAGACGGTTGAACTTATCGATATTCTTATCCGACTGCTCACGCGTATTTCCATCCTTTGACGCCGGATCGCCCGATTGCGTACCGGCATTGTTACCATTCCGGGAAGCGACCGCATTTCCCGAAGCGTTTCCGGTCTTCTTTTGCTGCTCCATATTATAGGCAGTCCAGTAATCCCGGTCGGCGCCCACCTCGTCATGCATTTTACGCTTCACTTCCGCACGGCTGTAATAACCGGCGACAAAGTTGGGATATTGTTGCAACACGACATCGAAATCATGTACGGAACCTTGATAATCTCCCGTCTCGTAACGCAACAACGCACGGTTGTAATAAGCCATGTAGTTATCCGGTTCGATCTCGATCACAACGTCGAAGTCTTCGATAGCCCGGTTATTATCCCCGATCTGTGCACGAAGCAATCCCCGGTTGAACCGGGCAATCAGGTTGTGGCTGTCCATGCTGACCACCTGGTCGTAATCCGCCATAGCGCCACGCAAGTCCTTCAACTGGTAGCGGACCAGCCCCCTGTTGATATAATAACCGCTCTCACGGGTATTCAGACGAATAGCCTCGTTCAGATCGGCAAGCGCGTCTTTCATATTGTTCATCTGGTAATGCAGGATCGCGCGGTTTCCATATGCGGGAGCATAATAGGGATCCATGCTGATCGCCTTATCATAGTCGGCAAGCGCTTTGACCGTATCGCCTTTCTCGGTGTACATCGCACCACGCGTCAGATAGTTCATGGAATATTTGGGATGGGCCGCCATCAGTTCGTCAAACACCTTTTCAGCCTCTTTAAAATCTTTCTTCTGGATATTGGCAACCGCCATGTTCACCAGCATCTGGCGGTCTTCCGCCTTAAACTCCAGTCCTTTCCTGTAATCTTCTATGGCTCCGTCAAATTTGTCCTGGCTCTGGCGGGCAATGCCGCGTGCGTAATATGCCTGTACTAAGAAAGGATTCCGCTCAAGGCAAAGCGTACAGTCTTCTTCGGCCCCTTTATAATCGTCCAGATTGATTTTTGCCACAGCACGGTAGAAATACGGTTCGGCCAACCAGGGTTTCGATTTGATAACCTGATTGAAATATTGTATCGAAAGGACATAGTCCTCAAAATACAAAGCGTTGCGTCCGATAGTCAGCACACGGTCCGTATTGATTTGTGCAAACATGACTAATGAACACAACTGAAATATAAATAAAAGAATCGCTTTCTTCATCTATTATAAAAATATTCGACATTGATCGGTCGCAAAAGTAAGTAAATAATCTTAGCCATTAAAACCAATCTATAAAAAAAGCTTTCACAGACTGCAAAACAGTGTGAAAGCTTTCTATATTTACTTGCTTCAGCTATTTACTTCGGCTGAATCTTAACCATCAAATGGTCCTTAGGGATCTTATCACCTTCCGTTACGCCCAGCTCGACAATCGTGCCGGCTACGGGAGCTACCACCCGGTTGTACATCTTCATCGCCTGATGGATCAGAAGCAGCTGGCCGGCTTCAACTTCCTGCCCTTGCTGTACTTCCACTTTAACGATCGTTCCGGGAAGATGAGAAATCACATCACCGACAAAAGGCTTATGCCACATTTTACGGTTCTTATATTTTGCAGTCAGCGTCGTCTTGTATTTGCGGGCTGTTACTACAAAATCCACATATTCGTTATCTTTCTCTTTCTTTTCCATATTTAAAAGTTTTTACAGCGTTAATTAGAACGGAGGCAATCCGTGCTTCTTAGCCGGTCTGTATTCCTCTTTCAATACAGAAAGTTTAAGTGCGTGAAGCAACAATGAACGTGTTTCTTTCGGCTCGATAACAGAATCGATGAATCCTTTGGACGCAGCCACGTAAGGATTTGCGAACTTCTCGATATATTCTTTCACCTTTTCCTGGCGCATAGCGTTCTGGTCTTCAGCTTCCATGATCTCCTTACGGAAGATAATGTTGGCCGCTCCTTCAGGTCCCATCACCGCAATTTCCGCACTCGGCCAAGCAAACATGAAGTCCGCATCCAAGTGGCGTGAATTCATGGCGATATAACCGCCACCGTAAGCCTTACGCAGGATAACCGTGATCTTGGGAACAGTCGCTTCGGAATAAGCATACAATACTTTTGCGCCGTGACGGATCACACCTGCATGTTCCTGGTCGACACCCGGCAAATAACCCGGCATATCTTCCAGCGTGATAATAGGAATATTGAAAGAATCGCAGAAACGGATAAAACGTGCAGCTTTATCGGCACTGTCGCAATCCAGCACACCTGCCAATACCATCGGCTGGTTGGCCACGAAACCGACTGTTTCACCCCCCATACGGCCGAAACCGATCACGATGTTGGCGGCCCATAATTCTTGTACTTCCAGGAAGTCGGAATCGTCAACGATACATTTGATTACGTCACGCACATCGTACGGCTGCTTCGGATCTGCCGGAACCACCTCGTCGATGTTCAACATTGCAGCCGGCTCCTTCGGTTCGATAGCCTTGGCATGCTGCTGGTTGTTCCAGGGGATGAAGCTGACGAGACGTTTAACCTGTTCGAAACATTCCTGCTCGCTCTGTGCATAGAAATGAGCATTACCGGTAATCTCGGCATGAACACGCGCGCCACCCAGGTCTTCCATAGAGATATCTTCGCCCAACACGGTCTTGATCACGTTCGGACCTGTAATAAACATCTTGGAGATATTTTCAACTACAAATACGAAGTCCGTCAAAGCCGGAGAATACACGGCCCCGCCGGCACACGGCCCCAGAATCAAAGAGATCTGCGGGATAACACCGGAAGCAATTGTATTGCGATAGAATATTTCACCATAACCCGCCAATGCGCCTACACCTTCCTGGATACGCGCACCACCCGAATCGTTGATACCAATAATCGGACATTTCATTTTCAGGGCATGATCCATGATCTTCGTGATCTTACGTGCGTGCTGCAAGCCTAACGAACCACCGGCAACCGTAAAGTCCTGTGCATAGATACAAACCGGAGCGCCGAAGATCGTACCTGTGCCTGTAACAACACCATCACCTGGTAAATCCTTCTTATCCATACCGAAATCGCGACCATCGTGCTTCACGAACAGGTCATATTCGTGGAAAGAATTCTTGTCCAACAAGGATAGAATACGATCACGGGCAGTCAATTTGCCCATTGCGATCTGCTTTTCGATAGCAGCCTCGCCTCCACCCATCTCAACGACGGCTTTCTTTTCCCTGAGGGCCTGAATGTTTTTACTTAAATCTGTCATACTGATTAGTTAATAGAGTTCTTATTACTTACCAACCGCTTTTGCCTTATACGAGCAACGGGCTGTACCTTTAATAATACTATTTAATTTGCTTTTATTCAACTGGCGGCGGATTCCGGAAATATTGTCGATGAAAACATGGCCTTCCAGATGTTCGCACTCATGCTGCACGACACGGGCTGCAAATCCTTCCACCGTTTCTTCATGTTCTTTCAAGTCTTCATCCAGGTATTTGACACGTATTTTTGTCGAACGGGATACTTTCTCATGCACACCCGGCAAACTCAGGCAACCTTCTTCCATCGAAACCTCTTCTTCGCTTTTTTCAAGGAAAACAGGATTGATCATTGCACGCTTGAAGCCTTTGCATTCAGGAAAATCATCTCCCATCACGTCGGCGTCGATTACCAGAAGACGCAATGACAAACCGACCTGCGGAGCGGCCAGCCCTACGCCATCGGCATTGTACATCGTCTCAAACATATTGGCTACCAATTGTTTCAGATCCGGGTAGTCCATCGGAACTTCTTCAGCCTCTTTTCTTAACACAGGCTGTCCATATAAATATACTGGTAAAATCATAACTTTTATAACTGATATTTCTTATTTTCCAAATATGATTGCAAGATAATAACGGCACTGATCTCGTCTACCAATCCTTTATCCTGCCTTTTCTTTTTTTTCAGTCCTCCGTCCAGCATTGCCTTATGTGCCAAAACGGAAGTAAACCGTTCGTCGTAATATTCCACCGGAATGTTCGGAATAGTCCGCTTCAGATGTGTCACAAAAGCTTCCACATATTTCATATTTTCTGAAGGTTCGTTGTTCATCTGTTTCGGAAGTCCGACGACAAACCGTTCAACGGGTTCATGTGAGACATAATCAGCCAGAAACTTTGTCAGTTCACCGCTCGGCACGGTTGTCAGTCCGTTTGCAATCATCTGCAAGGTATCTGTAACAGCCAACCCGGTACGTTTCCGGCCATAATCAATTGCTATAATCCTTCCCATCGGGCACAAAGATAACATAAATTCAGTTCCCAATTACACATATATATAAAAAGTGTGCAATTTAATGCTTAGTATGCGTTCTTTTCTCCTTTGAACATATTGAGAACCGTTACGACTATAATCTTAAGATCCAGGAAGAAAGACCAGTTCTCGATATACCATACATCTCGTTTCACACGGCCTTCCATTTGTTCCAATGTTTTCGTTTCTCCCCTGTATCCTGTCACCTGCGCCCAACCTGTCACCCCCGGTTTAACCAGGTGGCGGACCATATACTTGTCGATCAGGGCAGAGTATTGTTCGGTATGTTTCAGCATGTGGGGACGCGGCCCTACGACCGACATTTCTCCTCTCAACACATTAATAAACTGGGGGAACTCATCCAGGTTCGTCCGACGAAGAAAATCTCCGACCTTCGTCTTGCGCGGGTCGTTTTTCACAGCCTGCAAGGAATCCGCCTGTGCATTAACTTTCATCGTACGAAATTTATAACACCTGAAATCCTGCCCGTACAATCCCGTTCTTTTTTGCTTGAACAAGATCGGTCCCGGAGAACTGAGTTTGATCATGATACCGACCACGACATACAGTATCGGGAATATAGTCACCAGAATTATAGTAGAAAAAAGAATATCGAATGCACGTTTCAACGCCCGGTTGTAGGCAGCCTGCAAAGGCTCGCGACGGACAGTCATCAAAGGGATAGACTCCAATACCTCCATCACAAGACTCTTCTTCAAGTTTCGATAGAATTCCGGCACGATATAAAAACGGATCATATGTTTCTCTGCAAAATTCAGCAAACGCACGATCTTTTCATCATTCGTACCCGGCAAAGTACAGTAGATTTCATCCACATCATTTGCCAACACAAAGCTTTCCACCTCATTCGTCATTCCCAAATAATTCGGCAGGACAGATTTCAAGGACAGATTATCATCAAAGAATCCCAGGATATTGAAGCCGTACGACAAATCGTCCTTCATGACCTTATACAACTCCATCCCGTTCTTTCCGGCCCCGACAATCACGATCTTCTTAAAGTTATATCCTTTCCGGCGGTACATCTTCAAAGTCACACGCACAATAACACGCCACAACGAAAATATAACGACCGTAACGATATAATAAATCAGCAGGAAAGTAGCCAGCACGTCCCCGACATTCAGGAAAATCAGACAGGTGGCAAACAGGAAAGTCATAATCGTAACCAAAAGAAACGCCCTCTGCACAATCTTGTCAATAAAGACAATGGACATATGCAATTGCAAAGGGACAAAATAGAGGGAGAAGAAATAGCAGAAATTCAACAAAAGCACCACCTCACGCAAGCTTCCGGTGATAGCAGATGTATAAAAATTATTCAACCCATAGTAGACTATAAAGAAAAGAAGATTCAGAACGATCAGATCCCCAACGCCTATTAACCATTGAATAAGGTAACCATGTTTTTTATTTAACTCCATAACAACGCGCTAAAATCATGCAAAAATAAGCATTATTTCCGAGCAAAAAAAAGGCTGCACACGATTATGTGCAGCCTTTCGGGATATAATCAAAAATTAATTAATTATTTGCAGACATGATAACAACGCGGTTCCAGTTGTTTTCGCTATACGGTTGAACGTCAGAACCCTTCCATTCGATTGTGATCTGGTTAGAAGAGATACCGTATTTATCGATCAACTCTTTAGCAACGGCTCTTGCACGTTTTTCAGAAAGCTGCATATTGTAAGAACCTGTACCTGTTTTCTTATCAGCATAACCGATAACCTTGATAGGCACATTGTTATCTTTCATGAACTGTGCAGTATTAAAGATGCTAACCTGCTGGTTCTTGTCGATCTTAGCGCTATTGATACGGAAGTATACCACATTGTCTACATAGTTATTAACAACGTTAGTTACAACTTCTTCACATTCAGGACAAGAAACCGGGCGTTTGCTCAATTCGTCGTTTTCTGCACGCAAAGCATTGATCTGTCCGTTCAGGTCGTTCAGCAAAGCGTAGTCCATCGGTTCCAATACTTCGAAATCAGTCTTACCCAGTTTGAAAGTCAAACCTGCGCTCAACTGTCCGATACCGTCAGTCAGGTGATACATAGAAACACGGTTAAACTGTTCGTTCAGCAATGAACCCTGAACTTCAACATTCAAATCTACACGTTTGCTCAAACGGAATGCAGTCAGGATACCGAAGTTGACCGTCGGAGATTCTGTTCTTGCAATACCCCTGTTATCATCAGAGTTCTTGAAACGCTGTGCATAACCAAGACCGATCCACGGAATCAAACGGAACACCTTCTTTTCGTTATAAGGAGCCCAGAAATTAGTTACATCCCATAACAAATCGGCATGAGCAGCTGCATATTTATTATGCTGCATAAATGTAGCACCTGTATTTTCAAAACCATGCAACACACCACCATTCAACTGGAGACGCAGGGCCAAATACGGATTAAACCATTTACCAACAGAGAACTGAGGAGCGAAATTCAAACGATTCTTGAAATCGGCTTCACTGTTCTGATCACCAAATAAAACACTTGCGCCACCTGCAATAGAGATAAACCAGTTGTCGCCAGCTTTGTTCTTTTTGAAGTTTGTTTTATAGCCTGCCTCATTGCTAAATCCAACCTGCGGTTTAAATTCCTGTGCAGACACAGAGAAAACAAAACCTGATAACAAAGCTAAAAGTAATACTTTAGTCTTCATATTCATCAACATTTTAATTAAACAATCAATTACCTATAATATTTGCTCAAATATAGTGCAAAATTAACTCTTTTTCTAATTATAACAAATAAAAACAGTAAAAGTTCGACTTTACTCGAAATAATTCAATATTTCATAGCCACCTTTTCTAAGATACGATTCTTTCTTCATCAACTTTATATCGTTCAACATCATATCCTCTATTAAAGCGGCCAAATCGTACTTGGGTTCCCATCCCAAACGGGTATGTGCCTTTGTCGCATCGCCGATCAACAAATCGACTTCGGTCGGACGGAAATACTGGGGATCGACACCAACGACCTCATCTCCAATCCGTTTCCTGAGATTATCGAGATAAGCCTCACCGACTCTTTCAATAAACACATCTTCGTCAATATAGTTTAAGACAGCCACCTCGTTAACATTTTCTCCTTTAAAAATAATTTCCACGCCTATCTCGGCGAACGCCATTTTCAAGAAATCGCGGATGGTTGTCGTAATCCCCGTCGCAATGACGTAATCAGACGGCTCGTCCTGCTGGAGGATGGCATACATCGCACGGACATAGTCTTTTGCATGTCCCCAGTCACGTTTGGAAGAAAGATTCCCCATGTAAACTTTTTTCTGCATGCCTAAGGCAATACGGGAGACAGCCCGCGTCACCTTACGGGTCACGAACGTTTCCCCTCTCAGAGGAGATTCATGGTTGAACAAAATGCCGTTCGATGCATGCATTTTATATGCCTCACGATAGTTCACCGTTATCCAGTAACCGTAAAGTTTGGCTACGGCATACGGACTTCTCGGATAAAAAGGAGTCGTCTCTTTCTGCGGGACTTCCTGTACCAAGCCATAAAGTTCGGATGTGGAAGCCTGGTAAATGCGTGTCTTGGGAATCAGGTTCAGCAGGCGAACCGCTTCCAGAATACGCAAAACACCCAGACCATCGGCATTAGCCGTATATTCGGGAGTATCGAAACTTACTTTCACATGACTCATGGCCGCTAAATTATAGATTTCATCCGGCTGTATCTCACCGATGATACGAGTCAGGTTCAAACTGTCGGTCAGGTCACCATAATGCAGTATCAGATTACGGTTTTCCACATGCGGGTCCTGATAAAGATGGTCGATACGATCCGTGTTGAACATGGACGACCGGCGCTTGATACCGTGCACTACATATCCTTTCTTAATCAGATACTCGGCCAGGTAAGCCCCGTCCTGTCCTGTTATTCCTGTTATTAAAGCAACTTTACTCATCGTTTTTAAACGGAAGACGAAACATCCTCCCTATTTTTAAATTTTTAATTCTCAATTTTCAATTCTCCAAATACCAGCTATAAAGGCGTTCAACCCCTTCGTCTACTTCAATCGTATGATGCCAGCCCAAGGCATGCAACTTCGTGACATCCGTCAGTTTGCGCATCGTCCCGTCCGGTTTGGACGAATTAAATACGATATCACCTGTAAAACCGACCTTTTCACGGATTAGGAAAGCCACTTCACGGATAGAAAGTTCCTTTCCAGTACCTATATTGATATGCGTATTCCGGATATCGCCGGCAGCAGGACGGACGTCGGCAAAATCGACCTTCTCCATCACATAGACGGAAGCATCCGCCATCTCCTCGCTCCAAAGAAACTCACGAAGCGGTTTGCCTGTGCCCCACAACTCCACTTTACCGGGATAGATGCCGTACTTGGCAAGAATATCCAATATTTCGGATTCGGAAGCATCGCCGGATACGTTTTCAACCGGACGTGCATTCAGATCCTTCCGGACGGAACCCCAATCCCCTTCGGAAAGACATTTGCCTAAATGTATTTTACGAATCATGGCAGGAAGCACATGCGAAGTCTCCAGGTTGAAATTATCATTCGGACCATACAGGTTGGTCGGCATCACTGCGATATAGTTAGTCCCGTATTGCAGGTTATAGCTCTCGCACATCTTGATCCCCGCTATCTTGGCAATCGCATAGGGTTCATTCGTATATTCGAGAGGCGAAGTGAGCAAGCAATCCTCCGGCATCGGTTGCGGGGCATTTCCCGGATAAATACAAGTACTGCCCAAGAACAGGAGTTTCTTTACCTTATTCAGATAAGAAGCATGAATCACATTGTTCTGAATCATCAGATTCTGGTAAATAAAGTCGGCCCGGTAACGGCTGTTCGCCATAATCCCTCCGACATGGGCGGCCGACAGGAACACATATTCCGGCTTCTCGGTTGCAAAGAAATCATGAACTGCCTGCTGGTCGGTCAAATCCAGTTCCGCATGCGTACGCAGGACAAAGTTCGTGTAACCTTTTGCCTTCAGGTTCTTCAGGATGGCGGAACCGACCAGTCCCCGATGGCCTGCTACAAATATTTTACTATCCTTATTCATTCTCTTCTTTTATCAAATTCAGCAGATATTGTCCATACTGGTTCTTCAGCATCGGAGTGGCAACCCGCCTCAACCGTTCTGCATCGATCCAGCTGTTCCGGTAAGCGACTTCCTCCAGGCAGGCAATTTTCAACCCTTGCCGTTTCTCTATCACCTCGACGAAGGTAGAGGCTTCGGAAAGGGAATCGTGCGTGCCGGTGTCAAGCCATGCAAAACCACGCCCTAAGAGCTGAACTTTCAGTTCTTCATCCTTCAGGAATTCCTGGTTGACAGTCGTAATCTCCAGTTCGCCGCGGGCGGAAGGTTTAATCCGTTTGGCTACTTCCACCACCTTATTCGGGTAGAAATAGAGACCGACAACCGCATAATTCGATTTCGGGCATGCCGGTTTTTCTTCAATGCTCAATACATTTCCCGCCCCATCGAATTCGGCCACGCCATAACGTTCCGGATCATTGACATAGTAACCGAAGACTGTTGCTTTTTGTTTGTTTTCCGCATTGGCTACGGCGCCTTTTAGCATAGCGGTGAAGCTCTGTCCGTAAAAGATATTGTCGCCCAAAACCAGGCAAACGGAATCATTTCCTATAAACTCCTCCCCGATCAAAAAAGCTTGTGCCAATCCGTCCGGTGAAGGTTGTTCGGCATACTCGAAACGGACGCCATAATCGGAACCGTCTCCTAACAGACGACGAAAACCGGGAAGATCCTGTGGTGTGGAAATCACCAGTATCTCACGTATTCCTGCCAGCATCAATACAGAGACCGGATAGTAGATCATCGGTTTGTCATAAATAGGTAATAACTGCTTTGAAACCCCTTTGGTTATCGGATACAAACGCGTGCCGGACCCTCCTGCTAAAACAATACCTTTCATAATCTTCTATGATTTATGATTTATGATTTTAGATTTATGTATCAATGGTAAATCCAAAACCATAAATTCTTAATAAATATAACGGAGGGCAAATGTATTAAAAATAATTCACTTTACCGGCCCGGTGAAACTTTTCTTTCCAAAGGTTTGTTACAAAGTAGATTTCAAAATAATTAAAAAACGAATTTATTATGAAGACTTTTATTGACACAATCAACTTCGGAGTAAAAAACTGGTGGGTTTCCCTGCTGCTGGGCCTGCTTTATATCCTTATTGCAATCTGCCTGATGTTCACACCGCTGGCAAGTTATGTTGCACTGAGTGTTTTGTTCAGCGTTTCCATGTTTGTCAGCGGCACACTGGAAATCCTCTTTGCCGTCACCAATAAAAAGAATATCTCCAGTTGGGGCTGGTATTTAGCAAGCGGCATCATCGACCTGATTTTAGGTATCTACCTGATGGCCAATATCGGCCTGAGTATGGCAGTGCTGCCTTTCATCGTCGCCTTCTGGCTGATGTTCCGCGGTTTCGCTTCAACCGGCTACGCTATGGACCTGAAACGTTACGGAACACGCAACTGGGGTTGGTATATGGCTTTCGGCATACTGGCGATCCTTTGCAGTATCGGCATTATCTGGCAACCGGGCCTCGGAGCGTTATCACTTGTTTATATGATCGCGTACACCTTGCTGATCATCGGAATCTTCCGTGTTATGCTTTCCTTCGAATTGAAGAGCCTGCACAAACGGAATAAAGAATACTACGAAGAACAGGATGCCAGGGAAACAGATTGACTTTCCTGTTTTTACCCTTATAGCCTGATAACCGCATTGCTGTCTTACACAAGGTTGTCGACTTGCATAAGGTGAACCTTCCAAGAAGGTGTGTCAAAACAGCCTTGTTCCCGCGCCCCGCGCGGGATCGCATGAAAACTGGCCGTATAAATATCTGATCGATAAGGCCTGTTCTTTTGCGACGCCGCGCGAGGCGCGGGGACAAGTACATTTTGACACACCGCTTTATGACTCAAACCAGTCAAAAAACGGACTTATGCCAAACGAGTTTATATAGAAAAAAAATACAAGAACCCCTCCAAAAAGGCAGATATATGTATCTTTCTAATATTCAAATCTTTGCCAAATGCCTTGTTTCTTAAAAAATATTACCCGCGCGGATAATTCGAAGTATATGGGGTCTAAAATCAAATTTCATGCGCTACTGTTTCGATTCGGACCAACGGGTATTTCGGGAAACTATACAATAAGTCAGGAATGACAATAAGTTTGCTTCAAGAAAATTCGAACCAGCAATCAATATCTAATTATGGTTATCATTATAATCATTCGATGGAGAAAGGTGGCCGGTCGATCATCCGCAAGGTTACCCGCTGTTCGGAGGAAGCTCCGATAAAACCTAAGCCGCCCGATACGTTCTGAGGGACGATGACCGGCTCCATAAAGGTTTCGTTATAATCTTCCGAATTCAGACAGTTCATCGCACGTAAATAACGATAATAAGATTGCGATATGCTCAACAAGCGGACTGTAACATCCAAGTAAAAATGATCTTTTCTATTTGATTCGCTAATATATGGGATAGAGGTGTAGACTTTAAGAGTGTACGAACCATTTTCAAAACGACCGTCCGTGAAAACATTGCTGAGATTACGGACAGTCAAGTCCAGGATGCCGAATTTATCGTCGTCGGTAGTCGTAAGATGCCCGTCAGTCAACACGATATCCTCCTGGTTGATAATTTCGGGATAAGAGGAAAAGGGACCGTATTCGATGCCATCTTCCGAAGAAATCCGGTATGTATTTTCTTCGATAATAAGACGGTAATAGTTTTTCTCGTTCGGACGGTCGTGGATCGTTATTTTGTATTGCATACAATCCATCATACTGGAATTGCCCTTCAGTTGCGTACGGAGCGTATCTACACGGATGGTTTCCTCGATCGGCAGCGGGATTTCCACCTCGCAGCCAGCCTGGTATTGCCCGTCTTCGGCTGTCGCTTCAAAGCGGATGTGATCACCGGGGCGGAAAGGGGTTTTCAACGTGCAATTGGGAGCATTGAAAGAACCATAGATCTTCTCCACCTGCGCCGTTTCGGTCTTTTCGCCGTTGACATATACGGTGATGGAACCATTGGAAACATAATCCGTCTGCTGCTCATCGGCATCGATCATGCATAGGGACACTCCGTTTTCTTCCTTTCCGGCTTCGAGAAAGGCGTTCATCAGAAGTTGCGGGGCTTGCGGCTTGTTCATGTATGGAAGTTCATTCTCACAAGCTGGGAACAGCATGGAAGTTAGCATGAATAATATGGATAAATTCTTTTTCATATTCTATTCCTTTTTTATTAGAACCGGTACGTATAGGTAATCGAAGGGATACAGGGCAGAAGCGTTTGCTTTATCAGCCTTGTTTTCCGTTTCCAGGTCGTATCATAGCTACCGTCCGGTTTAGTATGCTGTACTCCGATATATTCTTCTTCCTTATAGACAAGATTCGGAGTCATGGCATTGTAGGCGTTATAGATCGAAATATTCCAGGTCTGCATGCCACGGCGCAGTTTCTTATGGAAATTGATGCTCAGGTTCAACCGGTGGCTGACAGGGAGGCGGTAATTGTTGCGATGGGAAATGTAGTCGATCAGGTTACCAGATGCCGTTCCGGTACGCTGTTCGGCAACCGTAGCCGTTCCGCCCGTATTGAAAATCCAGGTGATCCCTATATCCGTTTTCTTGCTGAAAGCATGGTTCACACAGAGATTGATGTTGTGGCGGCGGTCGTATTTATAAGGGAAACGCTCGCCGTTGTTGACCGTCCCGTCCTTGAACCGGCGGTCGCTCTTGGCGATCGTATATCCCAACCATCCCGTTGTTTTCCCGATGGTCTTCTGTGCTAAAATCTCCAGGCCGAACGAGCGTCCCCGCCCCATCTCCACCTTTTCCTGCCATCCGCCGGATGATCCGAAAAAGGTGGCGCCATCCTGGTATTCCAAGACATTATACATATCCTTATAATAGCTTTCCAGAGAGAACTCCCACCCTTTCACACCGGTATAATAGCCGCCGGCAGCATACTGGAAGGAGCGCATCGGGCGGATGTTTTTAGTAACCGGAACCCACAAATCGGTCGGCAGCGAAATCGGTGAGGATGACAGCAGGTGCACATACTGTTCCATCTGTGTGAAGGAGGCCTTTGCCGCAAAATCGTCATGAAAGCGATAACGGGCAGAGAGACGAGGCTGTGCCGACAGGTAGCCTCTCCCTTGTGTGGAAAACAAGGAGAGATGGATGCCCGCATTCAGGCTCAGACGGTCGCCGATATCGGCATTGTCTTCGGCATAAAGCGAGAACTCGTGCCCGTGCAGATAGCTGTTCGAGGAATCGTTGTAGACGGTATCCTGTGCCGTCTGCCCGTCTGCGGCTTCTTTCACACGCGAGGTCGTCACCTCCGGCCGGAAGGTATGATACAGATAGGAAAGCCCGAACTTGACATGATGGTCGGGGACAGGCATATAATCGAAGTCCGTATGGAAACTCCAGTCATGTATACCGGAACGGTAATCGGAATTATAGACATACGATTCATTTTTATCGGCTACCAGATTGCCATCCTTGTCCGTTTCGATGATGTCTTTCCGGTAACTGTCTGCCATGCTCATCTGGTAATGGTTGTATGCAACGGTCGTATTGCTGAATAATTTGCTGTTGAAGACATAATTCCACCGTCCGGCGGCAATCGTGTTCCCCCAGTTGAAATCGATCCGGCTGTTGTAGAAATACATGCTCGGCCCATAGTTATTCGAATAGCCGTCATATTCCTTGTCCTGCTTATAGTCGTAATGGTCTTTCCCTTTGTAGAAACTGAGGAACAGGCGGCTGCGGTCGGAAAACTTGTGGTTCACCTTGGCATTGATATCATAGAAATAGTAATTGTATTTCTTGTCCTCCGGCAGGAACGGCCTTGCCACCAGGTCGAGATAGGTGCGGCGACCGGTCAGGCAAAAGGATGTTTTATCTTTCAGGATCGGACCTTCGAGATGCAGCTTACTGGTCAGCAGGCCGATGCTGACCGTGCCGTGGTAATTCTGCATATCGCCGTCGTTTGTCCGGATATCCACGATAGAAGACAGACGGCCTCCGTAGCGGGCAGGAAAGGAACCTTTGAAAAGCGTGACCTTTTTCATCGCTTCCGGGGTAAAGATGGAGAACACGCCTAACATATGGTCGGCATTATAGATAGGGATGCCATCCAAAAGGATCAGGTTCTGATCCTGTCCGCCACCCCGCACATACAGTCCGCTGAAACCTTCTGTTCCGGCCTGTACGCCAGGCATCAACTGGATCGTCTTGAGGATGTCGGCCTCTCCCAAGATAGCCGGAGTATTCCTGATCTGCGTCATCGGGATGTCTAACGTGCTCATAGCCGTTGCCCGAATGCCTGTCTCTTTCTTATCGGAAAGGACGACGACTTCCGCCAACTGGTTGTTGGTCCGCAGGCGGATGTTCATCACGGTGTCCCGGCTTAACAGGAAACGGCAATGCTTGGTTTCATATCCTAAATATGAAAAGGAAAGCCCGGCCTCTCCTTCCGGCAAGGTGAGGCTGTAGAACCCGAAAGGGTTTGTCGAAGTCCCGGCATGATGGCTGGATTCTAAGATATTGGCGCCGATCAGCGTTTCCGACGATATGGAATCGGTAATATATCCGCTGACCGTATATTTACGGGAAAGAGGCCGCTCGCCTAACAAGATGTGCGTGCCGGAGATTTTAAACGTGACCGCTTCCTGCCCGAATGCATGTTGCAGGATTTCCTCGACGGTCTTCCGGCGGACATCGAGGGTGACGGGCTGCCGGAGCCGTACCTTTTCGCTATAGATAAACGAGAAGCCGGTGGAATCCTCCAACTGGCGGACGAAAGCGTCCAGTGTGGCCTGCCGGACCTGGAAGTCCAGACGCGCCGCCCGGTCCTGTGCGGCGAGCGGCGCAATTCTGAAAACTATCCATAATAGAAGAATAAGCCGGGTGAGCCGGCGGAGACAATATAGGTAATAATTCATGACTTAGTTAAGTTTAGAATGGATCAAGATCGTGTCATTCGCCTTTGCATAACTGAAATTACCGGCTGACTGAAGCAGATCGAGCATCTGATCCAAACTCTCGCCTTCGGTAAAATGCGCCCTGATACGAAAATCCTTTATATCTTCATCCGTAATCCTGATTTTCACATGAAAAGCATTTGACAGCTCCCGTGCAATCTCCTGCAACGGCAGATAGTCAAAATGGAAATGGCCGTCGCGCCAGCCGGTAGCCGCATCGCTTTCCTCTGTTTTTTCTTCCTGCAGCGTTTTACCGGCCCGGTTATAAATGGCGCTTTCTCCGGGAGAAAGCGTAATCCGGCTGCTTCCAGCCGGCGCACTGACGGCTACGGAACCTTCCAACAGGGTCGTCTTCACTTCTGCATCGCCGGGATAGGCATCAACATTAAAATGTGTTCCGAGCACTTCGACCTCGACCGGGTCCGCTTTCACGATAAAGGGATGCCGGGCGTCTTTCTCGACTTCGAAATAAGCCTCTCCCTGCAATTGCACTTCCCTCCTGCCCTCTTTGAAACGGTCCGGATAAGTCAAAGAGGAATAGCGGTTCAGCGTCACTTTCGTCTGGTCCGGCAAAGTGATTACCGATATGGCTGCACCGGCTGAAACTGTTTGCATCGTTGCCGGCTTCCGGTAATCATAGACAAACCAGCTTGCAAGGCAGAGAAGGACGGATGCGGCAACAGCTCCCGCCAGACGGAACAGCCTCAACCGCTTTGTCCGGGGAGAAACGATCTGTCTCTCCAACAACTTCCAACTTTCGGGAGCGGAATAGCGTCCGCGGGGCGAACGCGTGGAGGCGATGAGCTTGTCTAATGTCTTTTCTATATAATCGTGCGAAGGTTCCATGCTTTTCTCTTCTACTTGATTTCAGAGATAAAGACAGGCGGGAAAAAGAAACTCACTATGTGTTTTATATAAAAGTAAATGTAAGTTTGTTAAAAAGTATTACAACATGATAATCTTTGCACTCTATGGAGAGCATATTTTGAGCATTTATGCTTTCCATATAAAGCAAAAGTCGTATATTTGTATTCAAAGTCAGACGATCATGGATAAATCAATTATCAAATCAATCATCCTTCAGAACCAGGAACGAATAGAAGCAATTCCCTTGCAAAAGCGGAAGATGGACTTCGATGAAAAAGGGAATTATGTACTGGTAGGGCTTCGCCGTGCCGGAAAGTCTTTCATGCTTTACCAAAATATACAGGAACGGATCCGAACCGGTAAATCTCAACGCGAAGATATTCTATACATCAATTTTGAAGACGACCGGCTTCAAATAGGAGGCCTGGAAGATTTTGACACGCTGATAACAGCCTATCACGAAATATACACTGAACGTAAGCCTATCGTTTATTTAGATGAAATCCAGATCATCAACGGATGGGAAAAATTCGCAAGACGCTTGGCCGACACTCAATACCGCGTGTTCATTACAGGCAGCAATGCCAACATGTTGAGCCGGGAGATAGCGACCACTTTGGGAGGAAGATTCATAGCCAGAGAGATATACCCGTTTTCTTTTGAAGAATATCTGATCTACAAAGGCATCAAGCTGGATGCCAACTGGGAATACGCTCCTATTGCGACAAAAGTAAGGGGACTGTTTGATGAATATTTCCATTACGGCGGATTTGCAGAGATATTCAATCGGGCGGACAAAAGGGAATGGATAAACAGTTTATGCCAGAAAATCCTATTGGGAGATATCATTGCAAGAAATGATATCAGAAATGCTCCGCTAATTCGCCTATTAGTAAAAAAACTCGCCGAAAGCGTGATGCAACCCACTACACAGACCCGGCTTTTAAACATATTGCAATCGACCGGCATCAAATTAGGACGAAATACGATCAGTGAGTATCTTTCGTACATGGATGATGCTTTTCTTACGTTTAGCATTACAAACTATACCGATAGTTTGGCAGAGCGTATCTCCAACCTAAAACGATATTTCAGCGATAACGGATTGCTCAACAACTATCTGTTCGATCCTACCACCAAACTATTGGAAAATCTGGTGGCCGTAACCTTACTCAAGAAGTATGGAGGATATGAAGAAGACAATTTGTATTACTATAACAAGGGAGTAGAAGTCGACTTTTATGTGCCTTCTCAGGAATTGGCGATTCAAGTATCCTACAATATCAGCGATCTCGATACACGGGAACGCGAAACAAAAGCTCTATATAAAATGGCTACGGTATTCCCGCTGAAGAAGCTCATGATTATCACAATGGATCAAGAGACTACTATCCAAGAAGACGAGAACAGCATCGAAGTGATCCCTATTTGGAAATGGTTGCTAAAATAAAGTAAACTAAAAATAAAAAAACAGCCGAATTATTTGCAGTTTGTCAGAGAATGCATATATTTGCTGCCGTAATAACAACAAAAGTCATGAGAATAATTATAGTAAATACATATTGGTGGTGGCGCTCTTTACAACTCACAAGGTCGTAAGGAACCAGCCCTCATGTATATACTATCGTGATATAATAAAAGGTCTGTCGCACTTGCGGCAGGCCTTTTTTCGTTTAAGGCAAAGATTCGAAAAGACAAAAAATAAATAATAACAGATAGAACGATGAAAACGTATCAAGTTGACGAAAATGGGTATTATGGTGAGTTTGGAGGGGCGTATGTGCCCGAAATACTTCACCAGTGTGTGGAAAATTTGCAGAAGAAGTATCAGGAAGTATTGGAGAGTGATAGCTTCAAGAAAGAATTCAGCCAGTTGCTTCGGGACTATGTCGGACGCCCCTCCCCTCTTTACCTGGCTAAAAGGCTGAGCGGGAAGTATGGCTGCAAGATATATCTGAAGCGCGAGGATCTGAACCATACCGGCGCTCATAAGATCAACAACACGATCGGACAGATCTTGCTGGCACGCCGGATGGGGAAAACCCGCATCATCGCCGAGACGGGAGCCGGGCAGCATGGCGTGGCGACCGCTACCGTATGCGCGTTGATGAATATGGAATGTATCGTCTATATGGGTAAGACGGATGTGGAACGCCAGCATGCAAACGTGCAGAAGATGGAGATGTTGGGCGCAACGGTCGTCCCCGTTACTTCTGGCAATATGACGCTGAAAGATGCGACCAACGAGGCGATCCGCGACTGGTGCTGCCACCCTTCCGACACATATTATATCATCGGATCAACAGTCGGTCCTCACCCTTATCCGGATATGGTGGCGCGTTTGCAATCCGTCATTAGCGAAGAGATCAAAAAGCAGTTGTTGGAACAGGAAGGACGTGACTATCCGGATTATCTGATCGCCTGTGTGGGTGGCGGAAGCAACGCTGCCGGGACGATCTACCATTTTATTGATGACGAACGGGTAAAAATCGTTCTTGCCGAAGCAGGCGGTTTGGGGATTACGACCGGACAAAGCGCGGCAACCATCCAGTTAGGCAGGAAAGGCATCATACATGGGGCGCGTACGTTAGTGATGCAAAACGAGGACGGGCAGATCGAAGAACCTTATTCCATCTCTGCCGGACTGGACTATCCGGGTATCGGACCGATCCATGCCAACCTGTCGGAAACCCACCGGGCTACGATTCTTGCCGTCAACGACGATGAAGCGTTAGAAGCGGCTTTTTGCCTGACGCAGATCGAGGGGATTATCCCGGCACTTGAAAGTGCACACGCATTAGGGGCATTACCCAAGATTAAATTCAAACCGGAAGACGTCGTTGTCCTGACGGTATCGGGCCGGGGAGATAAGGATATGGAGACGTATATTAAGTATAAGAATAAAAAGTAACCGATCCCTCCTTCGGGAGGATAATAATAATGATCTATGAACTATACATTTAAAACAATAAGCAGGAAGGTTCTCGGTGACCTCCACACACCCGTCAGTATCTACCTGAAGGTACGGGATATTTATCCGGAATCGGCTTTATTGGAGAGTTCCGATTTTCATGGAAACGAAAACAGCCTTTCCTATATCGCGCTTTGTCCGTTAGCAAGTATCGGGATCAACAATGGGGAATGTACAGCTATTTTTCCTGATGGGAAAAGCGAGGTTACGGCATTGACGGAAACATTTAACGTGGCGGATGCCATGAACGCGTTTTTGAAGCGTTTCTCGATTGAAGGTCCTGATAAGAAAGTCTGCGGACTGTTCGGATATACGGCTTTTGACGCCGTGCGTTACTTTGAGAACATCCCGGTGATGGAAGCGCATCACGAAGAGAACGATGCTCCTGATATGCTTTACATATTATACAAGTATGTACTTGTGTTTAACCACTTCAAAAATGAACTGACATTGGTCGAACTGCTGCAACCGGGCGAAAACTCCAATTTGCAGGAGATAGAGACATTGATCGAAAACCGGAACTACGCTTCTTACAACTTCCAGGCTATCGGTCCCGAAACATCTCCTATCAGCGGGGAAGAATATAAAGCGATGGTGCGGGAAGGCATCCGTCACTGCCTCCGTGGAGACGTATTCCAGATCGTACTGAGCCGCCGGTTCGAGCAGGCGTTCAAAGGAGACGATTTCAAAGTTTACCGGGCTCTCCGGAGCATAAATCCTTCCCCCTACCTGTTTTACTTCGACTTCGGAGGATTCCGTATCTTCGGCTCCTCACCCGAAACGCACTGCAAGGTAGCCGACGGTCATGCGAGCATCGACCCGATTGCAGGCACGGCTTTCCGCACGGGAGATGTAGCATTGGACAGACAGCGCACAGAAGCCCTGCTTGCCGATCCGAAAGAGAATGCCGAGCATGTAATGTTAGTCGACCTCGCCCGTAACGACCTCTCGCGCAATGCACATGGCGTACAGGTCGATTTCTATAAGGAAGTGCAATACTACAGCCACGTCATTCATCTGGTATCGCGTGTCAGCGGTGAAATCGATGCTGATAGTAATCCGGTTAAAACCTATATAGACACATTCCCTGCCGGGACATTGAGCGGAGCGCCGAAGGTACGCGCCATGCAACTGATTACGGATATAGAAAAGCATAATCGAGGCGCCTATGGCGGTTGCATCGGGTTTATCGGCTTTGACGGTGACTTGAACCAGGCGATCACGATCCGTACATTCGTCAGCCGTGGCAATGTCCTGTACTATCAGGCAGGAGCCGGCATTGTCGCCAAAAGCAATGATGAACGTGAATTACAAGAAGTAAATAACAAGTTAGGCGCTTTGAAGAAAGCGATCGATCTGGCAACAACACTTATTAATTGAAAATGAAAAGTGGAAAGTGGAAAGTTACTTGGGAGGTATAAGAACCGGTTTGGCTTAGCAAGCAGTTCCATTCTTAACTTTCAACTCTCAACTTTCAACTATAAAAAACAAAGTTTTTATGAAGGTATTACTATTCGACAATTACGATTCCTTTACCTACAACCTGTTGCATATACTGAAGGAATTAGGTGCGGATGTAGAAGTACACCGCAATGACAAGATATCATTAGACGAGGTGGAACGTTTTGACAAGATCCTTTTGTCACCCGGTCCGGGCATCCCGGAGGAGGCAGGCATCCTGCTGCCGTTGATCCGCCGCTATGCACCGACCAAGAGCATCTTAGGCGTCTGCCTCGGAGAGCAAGCTATCGGGGAAGCATTCGGTGCAACGCTTATCAACCTGACGGATGTGCACCACGGGGTTTGTTCGGATATACGGGTGAAAGTGGAAGACCCGTTGTTTGCAGGCCTGGAATCCGGTTTCCGTGCCGGCCGCTACCATTCGTGGGTCGTCTCAAAAGAGAATTTCCCCGACTGCCTGGAGATCACGGCGGAAGATACGGAGGAAGGACAGATAATGGCACTCCGCCATCGCGAATATGATGTTCGCGGCATCCAGTTCCACCCGGAATCCGTGCTGACACCGAAGGGAAAGACAATCATACGGAACTGGATGGGCGGAATTGAAAGTTAATAATTAAGAATTAAAGAATGAAGAATTAAGAAGATGAAAGATATATTGTATAGATTATTCGAGCACCAGTATTTAGGACGTGACGAGGCGCGGACGATTCTTCAGAATATTGCGGAAGGCAAGTATAATGATTCACAGATTGCCAGCTTGATAACGGTCTACCTGATGCGTAACATTTCCGTAGAGGAGTTGGCAGGTTTCCGCGAGGCGCTGCTCGAAATGCGTGTCCCGGTGGATTTGTCGGAGTTTAAGCCGATCGACATCGTGGGGACGGGAGGCGATGGAAAGAATACGTTTAATATCAGCACGACCTCTTGCTTTGTCGTAGCAGGTGCGGGATATAACGTTGTGAAACATGGGAACTACGGGGCGACCTCGGTCAGTGGCGCCAGCAACGTAATGGAACAGCATGGCGTGAAGTTCACTGCCGATATTGACCTGTTGCGCCGTTCGATGGAAGCCTGCCATATCGCCTACCTGCATGCGCCGCTGTTTAATCCGGCATTGAAAGCCGTAGCGCCGGTGCGGAAGAGCTTAGGTGTGCGCAGCTTCTTCAACATGCTCGGCCCGCTGGTCAACCCGGTGATGCCGGCCTACCAGTTGTTAGGTGTGTACAACCTGCCATTGCTCAGGCTTTACAGCTATACCTACCAGGAGAGCGGAACGCGTTTTGCCGTCGTACATAGCCTCGACGGATATGACGAAATATCGCTGACAGCGGAATTTAAGGTGGCAATGCCGGAAAAAGAGAAGCTCTACACGCCGGAAATGTTAGGTTTCCCCCGCACAACGGAAGCGGAACTGGACGGTGGTGAGACAGTCGCCGAGGCAGCCCGCATCTTTGACGATGTCCTGAACAACCGGGCGACTCCGGCACAAAAGAATTGCGTAATCGCCAACTCCGCTTTCGCCATCCAAGTCATCTGCCCTGAAAAGAGAATCACAGAATGCCTGGACGAAGCCCGCGAAGCCTTGGAAAGCGGCAAAGCATTGCAAACGTTCAATACGTTTATCAAATTGAATAATAAATGATGGTTTATCATAATCGTACAATAAAACAACGAATATGAAAGATATATTACAAGACATCATAGCCAATAAGCGCATCGAAGTAGAGCGGCAAAAACAAGCTGTCCGGTTGCAGACCTTGTTGGGACTGGGCGGTGAACGGCTCGAACGCCCTACCCGTTCCATGCGGGCGGCTCTTGCTGCATCTTCATCGGGTATCATTGCCGAGTTCAAACGGAAAAGCCCTTCGAAAGGCTGGTTGCATCCCGATGCTGCCGTAGCCGATGTGCTGCCCGCCTATGAAATGGGAGGCGCCGCAGCCTGCTCCGTCCTGACCGATTCGAATTTTTTCGGCGGTTCCTTAGGCGACCTTTGCAAAGCACGCAGCCTGGTAGACCTGCCTTTGCTGAGGAAAGACTTCGTCATCGACGAATATCAACTCTATCAGGCACGCGTGATGGGGGCCGATGCCATCCTGCTGATTGCCGCCTGCCTTACCCCGGAACAATGTCTCATGTTTGCGGAGTTGGCCCATACCCTCGACATGGAAGTGCTGTTGGAGATCCATTGTGAAGAAGAGCTCGGCCACCTCAACGCATCTGTCGATATGTTAGGCGTGAACAACCGCAACCTCGGAACATTTCATACCGATGTGGAAAACTCCTTCCGCCTGGCAAAGGCAATGCAAACGGTCACCCGTGAAAGAAACCTCTCTCCCCTGTTGGTATCGGAAAGCGGCATTTCGGCAACAGCCACCGTTTCGAACCTCAGGGAAGCCGGTTTTCGCGGATTCCTGATCGGCGAGACGTTTATGAAAACCGATGCACCGGGCAGTACGCTCGCACAATTCATAGGAGGATTGCCATGATCATCAAAGTATGCGGAATGCGCGACCCCGAAAACATACGGGAGGTCGCAGCTTTAGGGGTCGACTGGATAGGACTGATATTTTTCGCAGGTTCCCCGCGAAAAATAATGGACAATGGACAATGGACAACGGACAATTACGGCAAGCGGTATCCCAATAGTCATTTGAAAAGGGTCGGTGTTTTTGTCAACGCTTCCTTCGAAACGTTGACCGGGACAGCGGCACTTTTCCGGCTCGATTACCTGCAACTGCACGGAAATGAGACGCCGGATGATTGCCATGCCTTGCAAAAGCGTGGTTATTCGCTGATCAAGGCATTCCAGATTGCAACAGCCGGCGACCTCGAACAGACTGCCGCTTATGAAGGGCGTGTCGATTACTTCCTCTTCGATACCAAATGCAGCAGTTATGGAGGTTCCGGCAAGCAATTCGATTGGTCCGTACTCGAAGCCTACCGGGGAGAGACTCCTTTCCTGTTAAGCGGAGGCATCCGCCCGGAAAGCATCGGGGCAATACGTTCTTTCCGGCATCCCCGCCTTGCCGGGATCGACCTGAACAGTGGATTCGAGATCGAACCGGGCCTGAAAGACATAGGAAAGCTAAGCATATTTATTAATCAATTAAAAAACAAATGATGATTTATCAGCGAGCTAACAAACGAGGTTTGTCTCGTGGCTGTAGGCTCTCTTTTGCCGTCTGCTTCAGCAGACGGTTTAAAAGATTTAGAGCAAAGCCTCTTCCTCTGTGGACTTCAGTCCCTTTCATCTATTGTATCAATCATCTATCCGTCTGCTGAAGCAGACGGCAAAAGAGAGCCTGCGGCACAAGACGTTGCCTTGTCTGTTTGCTCACCCATAAATCATTATTTATTATCCAACATTCATAATTCAAAAAAATGAACCGCATTACAAACTTATTCAACACAAAGAAGAATGGAATCCTTTCCGTCTTCTTCACCGCCGGATATCCGAACCCGGACGATACGACGAAAATATTAAAAGAGTTAGAAAACAAAGGGATAGACATGGTCGAGATCGGAATCCCCTTCTCCGACCCGATGGCAGACGGCCCCGTGATCCAGGAAGCCTCCACGGCTGCGTTGCGAAACGGGATGTCGCTGCATGTCCTGTTCGACCAATTGGAAAATATCCGTCAGGATGTGCATATCCCGGTTATCCTGATGGGCTATCTGAATCCGATCATGCAATATGGTTTCGAAGCGTTCTGCCGGAAATGTGTGCAGACAGGGGTGGACGGCATGATCATCCCGGATCTGCCTTTCGCCGATTATATGGCGGATTATAAAGCCATCGCCGACCGGTATGACCTCAAAATGATCATGCTCATCACACCCGAAACCTCCGAAGAACGCATCCGCCTGATCGACGAACATACAAGCGGTTTCATCTATATGGTATCGAGTGCCTCCACTACCGGTGCGCAACAGAACTTCAACGAGCAGAAGCAGGCTTATTTCCACCGCATCGACGGGATGAGCCTCCGGAATCCGCGCTTAGTCGGTTTCGGCATATCGAACAAAGCCACCTTCGAAGCAGCCGCCGCCAACTCGTCAGGGGCTATCATCGGCAGTAAATTCATGCAATTATTGAAAAGCGAACCGGCAATCGACAGGGCGGTCGATAAATTATTGGATGCTTTAAAGAATGATGATTTATCTGTTACTTTTGGCTTGATCCAAAAGTAACCAAAAGATCAAGGCTTAACCGTCCGGTCTACTCCGGGCAAAGGTTCCGCTGTCGCCTGCGAAACTCGCTTCGCTCAGACAGCGCAGGCTCCCGGACGCTTCACCTTTACCCTCCGCTTGACGACCGTCCGCTTAGGCCTTTCTTAGAAAGCTCCGCTTTCTCTTGGGATGGCCGATACCGCCTGCCATATAGTTATAATTATCAGCAATCCCCACCCCCCTCACCCTCTCTTTTGGGGGCTGTCCAAAAAGTGTGACAGCCCCTTTTGCTATTGTTTATTTCGGTAAAAAGTAGTATCTTAGGTAAGCAAAGTTACTACAAAAAAGTGAAATGCGGAAAGATATAGTGATAGAATTGAGTTACAAGGGTTTTAGTTAAAGTGGCGATAATTCGTGAAGCCATTACAATCCTTGCCGAAGCCAAATCTTGACGCCGCAACGTTACTTGTTCGTAACCATGTCCGAAAATGCGACAAACGGGTACGAATGGCGAAACAAGACACTATGTTATAGTGAGTTACCCACAACTCACGTAACAAATACGGTTACGGAAAAAAGATTGCGCCGTTCCTCCCCGTTTTGCGTACCGACACCGGACTCTTCACCAACTAATTTTGAAATCCAAAAATTAAGAACGATGAAGAGTACATTTTCAGTAATCTACTACCTCAAGCGTCAGGTAGTGAAAAAGGACGGGACGGTTCCCGTCATGGGACGCATCACGGTGGACGGCAGCCAGACGCAGTTCAGTTGCAAGTTGAGTGTCGATCCGAAGCTGTGGGACACCAAAGGGGGACGTGTCACGGGCAGAAGCGCGGCGGCACTCGAAACGAACCGTATGCTTGACAAGATGCGGGTGCGCATCAACAGACACTATCAGGAAATCATGGAGCGTGACAACTTCGTCACGGCGGAGAAGGTAAAGAACGCCTTTCTCGGACTGGAACACCGCTACCACACGCTGATGCAGGTGTTCCGTCGGCACAACGAGAACTATGAGAAACAGGTGGAAGCAGGCATGAAAGCAAAAGGTACACTGGAAAAGTACCGTGTCGTTTACAAGCACCTGCAAGAGTTCCTCGACATCCGCTACCATGTGAAGGACATCGCCCTAAAAGAGCTTACTCCCGCTTTCATCTCCGACTTCGAGATGTTCCTGCGCACGGACAAGCACTGCTGCACCAATACCGTGTGGCTGTACGTCTGCCCGCTACGGACAATGGTGTTCATAGCCATCAACAACGAGTGGCTGACACGCGACCCGTTCCGCGAGTATGAAATCAAGAAGGAGGAAACGACACGCAGTTTCCTGACCAAAGACGAAATACGCCTGCTGATGGAGGGGAAACTGAAAAACGCCAAACAGGAACTGTACCGCGACCTCTACCTGTTCTGTGCGTTCACCGGATTGTCGTTCGCGGATATGCGCAACCTCACGGAAGAGAATATCCGTACCTATTTCGACGAACACGAGTGGATAAACATCAACCGCAAGAAAACGGGCGTGGTGTCCAACATCCGCCTGCTTGACATCGCCAACCGCATAATCGGCAAATACCGTGGGCTATGCGAGAACGGCAGGATATTCCCCGTTCCGCATTATAACACGTGCCTTGCCGGTATCCGTGCCGTCGCCAAGCGTTGCGGCATCACCAAGCATATCACGTGGCATCAAAGCCGCCACACGGCAGCCACGACAGTTTTCCTTTCCAACGGCGTACCCATCGAAACGGTCAGCTCCATGCTTGGACACAAGAGCATAAAGACGACGCAGATTTACGCGAAGATAACCAAAGAAAAACTCAATCAGGATATGGAAAACCTTGCCGCAAGGTTAAACAACGTCGAGGAATTTGCAGGTTGCACCATCTAAAAAAGAGGAGCCATGAAACGTGACATAATCATCATAGAGGACAAGGCGGTCAGCGTAACCGGTAACGATGTGTGGATGACCGCCACCGAAATAGCCGGACTGTTCCATACGACCGTCCCGGCAGTGAACGCCGTCATCAAAGCCGTCCGCAAGTCTGACGTGCTGAACGACTACAAGGTGTGCCGCTACATGCAGCTTGAAAACGGGCTGTACGCGGACGTGTACGCGCCTGAAATCATTATTCTGATTGCTTTTCGGCTGAACACCTACAACACCTACCTGTTCCGCATGTGGCTGGTAGGAAAGGTTCTCTCACAAGAGAAGCGGCAAACATACGTGATGTTTATACAGAACGGAAAAACTGCGTACTGTTGAAGATATCAAATGAAAATTATACGAAAGAATTTCTATATGGATCCTTATCTAAATAGCCATATCATATCTCAAAAAATATAGAGGTAATAATATGGCTATTATTTAATTCTTTTGATTTGTCGTTATGCAACGAATTCCGTTCATAAAATGTTTTAATATATATTTGTCAAATGAATGGAGATTAGGTATTTTTTGTTCAAGGTATTCAATTCCTATCGTGTTAAATTCCTGTATAACGATTGTAATCTCTTTAGAATCGTCTTCAAGATTTATAAGACCTGCATTTTGTATCTTTTTACTAATCATCCTCGGTAATCCGTATTCTTCAAGTTGAAATACAATTTTAGGTAAAAAGGCATTTGATGCTTTATATACAAAATTGGCGATATTTGAGGAATTAGGATAAAGTTCTTGACGTATAATATTAATTACCGCAATAATAGATGAGAGATTAAAGGATACATATCTTTCAAATGTAAATATATCCTCATATGTAATACCATAATCTTTTACTGTGTTATATAGCTCTTTTATAGTCATTTTCCATCCATTACTACATGCACATGCATAATACCGTAAATGTCCTTTTCGATGATATTCCAAAATTTCTATGATATCTCCTAAAGCATCCCTCCATTCCCATGTATTATTGTTTTGTAAAGCATCGCAATTTGTTGGCCAATTGGAATCAGTTTTCAATTTTTCCGCAATTATCTTTAACATTGATGGTTTACAACTTCTGATTTGTGGTATTCTTTCAATTCTATGCCAAATATCCGTTCCAAGAAGTTCTATCATTTCATCTTGATATCGTTGAATTTTTACATATTGTTCATTATTCAATTTTATACCGGGGTCATTTCCATCAAGTTTTTTTACTACATCATCAGGAAACTCTAATCTCAATTTAGTATTTTCTTGACTTGGTGGCTCTTCAAGCATATAGACACGACCTACAAAATAACGAAACATTCTGCCTGCGCGTCCAATGATGTTGCGAAAGGTAAAATAATCAATCTTATGAGCCCCGTTCTTATTTGACCATAAAACGACACTCTCTGCTTGAGTATTTACTCCTTCAATTATAGACGAGGTCGATACCAAATAATCTAACCCATTCTGTTCTTCAAATAGTTTTATTTGAATTTGACTAAGAGAACGATGTAGCTGACCATTATGAATACCAATACCATGTTTGACTAAATCTTTAAGAATATACTTTTCTCCATAATTGCATTCCAGCCAATCAGAAAAATTAGCAAGCAGTTCAGAGTCTTTATTATATAAATTTCTGTTAAGAATTGTTGTTACTTCTTCAATTCCCTTATATGTGCCGGTATATATCAAAGCTTTACCTATACCTGTATTTATTAATTCAATAAGTTTACGTGTCTTAAAACTCTGTTTATCTTCATTCTTTGGTCTGCTTTTATATAACCGCCATGCATGCGTTACAACGGTCTTAAAATCCATACGCAGAAATGTCATCCCTTCAGTGAATACATTTTCTTCTATTTCATGGATATTTGGGGCAAGATAATATCTTTGTTTAGCTTTCTTTCCGAGTTCTACCATTGAACTGAGTAAAGTGGAGCTTCTTTCAAGATCAAAATTTGTACTTGCCTTATAAAACTCATCAACGATTAGAATATCAATTGAAGGAAGTTTATCTATATAGGCAAAAGCTCTTTCTTGCGGAAATACCAATATGTTTTTCTCCGCAAGTTCTACATCTGTTGTTGTAATTATTTTATATTGATGAGAGAATTTTCGGCAAATTCGTCTTCTTGTTTCATCTGCAAGAGCAACCGTAGGTACTAATATTACAACATTAATTGGTTGTTTAATCGCAATAAATGCATCAATAACAAAACTTTTACCAAAACTTGTAGGAGCACTCACCGCAACGCTTTTCCCTTCTAATAACTTCTTTAATACCTGTGATTGAGCAGTATGTAAGACACAAGGTTTTCTTTCTCCAATATTAACTTTAAAAACTTCACATACAAACCGATCTTCCCAAGATGCAGTATATGTATCAATATACGGTAAAAGCCCCACTTCACGAATAAGATGGTTGACTAATTCCATATATGAATTATTGTTAGTACCATTAATCTCATGAAGTAATGTAATTACTTTGGATCTTGCATTACTTATATCACCCGTTGGTTGAATTAAAAAGTTAGTAAAATGACAAATGAAAGGTTGTGCATATTTCTGGTTTTTAGTAACTTAATAGCATCCAAACTATTGAGTTCAAACCGTCGTATGCACAACTTCATCGAAAAATTCACAAAAATCAACGACATCTGCAAGAAATTTGCAGGAAATCGTGTAAATGAACATGGCAATGTATCTCGCCGTGGAGTTATTCCCACCTTTTCTGATTTGGAAGTTATAGCTCTTTCTCTTACAGCCGAAGCATTCGGTTATGACAGCGAGAACAACCTCTTTAAGAGATTGGCTGAATCTCCCGAACATATCCCTAACCTTATATCCAGAAGACAGTTCAACGTCCGTCGCAAACTCACGGCTTGTCTTGCAGAAGACATCCGCAGGGATATTGCCAAGAGCATAGACGGTGGGGAAAATGTCTTTGTGATAGACTCCAAGCCTGTCAAAGTATGCCAGCTGGCACGAGCCAAGCGTTGCGTTATGGGAAATGATAATCCGCAAAGCGCACCTTCCAAAGGCTTTTGCGCCTCCCAACAAATGTATTACTATGGGTATAAGCTCCACGCTATCTGTGGAATAAGTGGTGTTATTCACTCTTATGATATAACGGCTGCAAATGTTCATGATATACATTATCTGGATGATGCAAAGTGGGATTATCACGACTGTCTTATGCTTGGAGATAAGGGGTATTTAAGTGCTGAGGTGCAACAAGACCTTTTCGAAACGGCTCATATCAAGCTTGAAGTCCCGTATCGCTTGAACCAAAAGAATTGGAGAAATCCTTCGTGGGCTTACAGGCGTTTCAGGAAGCGAATCGAAACCGTTTTCTCTCAACTTAACGACCAATTCATGATGGTACGCAATTATGCAAAGCAGACAGGCGGACTGTTTACACGTACTGCCGCAAAAATCGCTGCTATGACCGTGCTGCAATACATCAACTTCTGTAACCATCGTAAAATTGGTCTTGTTAAAGATGCTTTATTTTAATTCAACCAACGGGTTTATATCACCAGCATTTAGAACATTACTTATATCTAAACATGTATTATATATATCATTCGTCTGCATCATTTTTGAGATTTTTTGCTTGTGAAATAAACCAGTTTACTATTTTTGTTTTATCAGGAACAGGAAAAAGAATCAAATGAAAGTTTATTTCCGAATACTTATGAACAGAACTAAGCTTGTTGATCTGCTTCTTAAAAAACGAATGAGCACGATCTCTATGAAAAGAAATAATACTATTTTTATACTCATCACTCATTTCAGTAGTACTTGCTGTTATCTGGCATTCATGTAATAAAAGAATAGGTATATGTAGTTTGGGTTTTATTTCGTCAATGGAAGTATTCTCATCGAAACATTCTTTTATCTTTTTAAGTAATGTTTGGTTTTCAATTTGTTTATCAAGTTCATTGAGATTGGTCATTATTCCGCATTCCTTTTTCATAATAGGTTTGCGCAACATTTGTTCAACAGAATTTATTGGTTCGTATAATCGCGCATCCTCAAGAGAATTATAAAATTTAGCTTCTCCTAACCAAAGTTGAAAGCCTCCATTTGGGTCAATTACAATGTGTACAGAATCAGAGCCCTTTGCATTATCATTATCATTCTGTTTATAAAAAATTTTAGGTATTGCAGATAAGGCTTTATAATGGTTCTTCATTATGCCATATAGAATAATTTCCGCTATTTCACTTCCCTTTCCATTCTGCTCTTTGTCAACAAGTCGTAAATGTTTGGCAGCCTCAATAAGCCTACCGTAATCATTATCTATTAATTTCTCTCGTTCTTGTGCAGACAAAGCTGTTTCTGCAATATTACTGAAAACAAATTCTTTGAATTGACGATATCTCCAACTGCCATCTTCAAAGCCATTAGCAACTGATAATAACCTGTCATTATGATCTGGATTTATTTCTTGCTTTTTTGTATTAAAATTAACAAAACAATCATCAACTAATATATCAAAATTCCAAATTTTATTGCTCATACACTTTATTTACATGCTTAAAAATGGTGAAACATCTATATTCCTTTAGATACTATTTTTTTGTATGACAAATAAGTTCATGAACATCAACATCAAGCAAATTTGCAATACGAACAAATGTGTACAAATCAGGTTGAGAATGATTATTACACCATTTAGATACTGTTGCAGGATCTTTCTGTAATTGTTTTGCCAACCATTTGCTCATAACTCCTTTTTCTGATAGTACATTTTTAATGTTGTTTAAAATTGCCATTACAATTAATTTTTAGATTGCGTTAAATGCAAAGTTACAACTTTTTATTAACTATATGAATTTCTAACGATAGAAATTGGTTGGATCAATCAAAAAACTGGTTTTAAGGTCATTAAAACACCCAAGTATATAAAAAGTAAACGGGCAGCACCACAAAATGTCGCCCGTTTCCTTTTTCATGTTGGCCGCCTCACTCCAGCGGCTTGCGGTAGTTCGCTTCCAGCACCTCGCGCAGCCCCGTTTCCGGGTAAAGCACCTTCCCTCCCAAAAGTATGAAGGACAACACGCGGTTGTTGCGGTATTCCTGCAAGGTGCGTCGGCTGACACGGAGCAGTTCCGCCACCTCACCGTCAGTCAGGTAACGTTCCCCGTCCAGCGGAGGGCGGTAACTTTCCAGAAATACAGACAGCCATTTCGAGCCTTTGCGCATATCCTGCATCACAGAGGCTATCGGCTCGTCTTCCATCGTAAAAACATCGTTGGTCTCGTTCATCATAACTTCGGATTCAGTGGGTGAATAAATCAAATCATCTGCCGTGCGAATAGAGCGTGCCGATAAGCGGTATCAACCTCTTAACCTCCTCCGGCTTGTAATAGAACCTGCGGTTTATCTGCGAGTAGCCGATAAGCCGCCTGTCGCGCAGCGTCTGCAACGTGCGCGGGCTTATTCTCAACTGCCCGCAGACCTCCTCGCCCGTGAGCCATCTTTCCATGCGCCCCGTGTCGCTTTTGCGCCTTAGGGCGGCGACCTTCTCCGAGAGTGCGCCGAATGCCGCCACCATCATCTCGAAAGTCTTTTTCTCGATAGATACTATTTCCATATTCATGCAATTATCGGTTTGCCCGCAAAGGTAACGATGCAGCCCTTAACACGTACCGTTTTCCGCTGAAAGGCTGCCTGTTGCACCGTTTGACCGGGTTACGGAGCCATCTTCCGTAAAAATCTTACGTGAGTCACGTAGTGAGTTGTTAAAGCCCCTTTTGTTTATTGCCGAATTTTGTCGCAGAAACATAGAGCAAGCCGAGTGTAGAGCGTCAAACTTGCTTGAACGGTATGCCGAGGCGCAGCCTATGTTCATGAAAATAAACAAAAATAAAGGACTGAATATGAAAGTGATAACGATGGAAAGTTCTGCCTTCCGGTCATTGACGGAACAGATAGCGGAGATTGCGGCACACGTCCGTGCCGCCTCCGGCGACAAGAAAGCGGCATCGCCCGACAGGTTGCTCACCACACGCGAGGCGGCGCACCTGCTTAACGTGAGTACCCGCACCCTCCAGCGTATGCGCAGCGAGCAACGCATCGGTTATGTCGTGCTTCGCGGTAAATGCCGCTACCGGCAGTCGGAAATAGACCGCCTGCTTGAAGCGTGTGCCGTCAACGAGGACGCGGCGACACCGCAGGAATTGAAACGCAACCACACGCTGCGCACTGGCGGCAAACCAAAAGGAAGGAGGACATAGGTCATGGAACTGCTCACACGAAACAACTTCGAGGGCTGGATGCAGAAGCTGATGGAACGGCTCGACCGTCAGGACGAACTGCTGCTGGCGATGAAGGCTGAGGGGAAACAGCCTACTATCACGGAAAGCATCCGCCTTTTCGACAATCAGGATTTGTGCATGCTGCTCCAGATAAGCAAGCGCACACTGCAACGCTACCGCAGTGTCGGCGCATTGCCCTACAAGACACTGGGCAAGAAAACCTATTACAGCGAGGAGGATGTGCTGACATTCCTTTCCAACCATATCAAGGACTTCAAAAAAGAAGATATAGCCTTCTACAAGGCTCGTATCCATAATTTCTTTCATAAATAACCCATTAAAACATTTTTCAAATGGCAAAGAAAAAAGACGAAAAGGACGTGCTGGTAGTCCGTGACGAGAAGACGGGCGAGATCAGCGTGGTAGCCGGGCTGAATGCAGACGACACACCCAAGCGTACCCCTGCGAAAGCTGAGAACGCGCAGAGTTTCCTGCAATTCGACCGACACGGCGACGTGCTGGACAACTTCTTCAAGAACTTCTTCCGGCAGTGCAAGGAACCCAGCCGCTTCGGTTTCTACCGCATCGCGGCAGACCAAGTGGATTCCATGCTTGGCGTGATGAAAGACCTGCTTCAGCATCCGTACCAGAACAAACAAATCCTTGCACCGCACAAAATCGACACCTTCCCTTATCAACAGCAGGTGCAGGAAGAGATGGCGGCACAAAAGACAGAGAAACAAGAACCTCAAAAACAGGAAAACATGGAACAACAGAAAGAACAGCAGGAAAGCCCGCAACAGACGCAGGGCAGACAGGGCTACCAACCCATCAACGAGAGCAAAATCAACTGGCAGGAGCTGGAGGACAGATGGGGCGTGAAGCGTGACGACCTTGAAAAGTCCGGAGACCTTACGAAGATGCTCCACTACGGCAAGTCCGACTTGGTAAAGGTCAAGCCCACCTTCGGCGGCGAATCATTCGAGCTGGACGCCCGCCTCTCCTTCAAGAAGGACGGCGAGGGAAATGTCAGCCTCGTGCCGCACTTCATCCGCAAGGAGCAGAAGTTAGATGAGTACAAGGAACACAAATTCTCCGACGATGACCGGAAGAACCTGCGCGAAACGGGCAACCTCGGCAGGGTCGTGGACATTGTGGACAGGGAAACGGGCGAAATCATCCCCTCCTACATCAGCATCGACCGCAAGACGAATGAAATCACGGACATTCCGGCAAACAAGGTGCGCATCCCGGAGCGCATCGGCAAGACGGAAATCACCAAACAGGAGCAGGACATGCTCCGCGCCGGACTGCCCGTGCGCGACAAGCTCATCGAGCGCAACGACGGCAGGAAGTTCGTCACCACCCTTCAAGTGAACGTGGAGCAGCGCGGCGTGGAGTTCGTGCCGGGAACCGGAAGGTCGCCCCGTACCGCACAGACGCAGGAAGCCAAAGGTGACACCTCGAAAAGTCAGGCGCAAGGCGGGGAAAATGCCGCACAGACCAAGAAGGAGCAACGCCGCAACACGTGGATGAACGAGGACGGCAGCATCCGCCCCATCAGCAAATGGAGCGGCGTGAACTTCACCGACAAGCAGAAAGCCGACTACGTGGCGGGTAAAGCCGTGAAACTGGAGAACGTGACCGACAAGCAGGGCTTCCATGCCACGATGTATATCAAGTTCAACCCGGAGAAGGGCCGCCCGTACCGCTACGAAACGAACCCCGACAACGCCCAGCAGGTCGCCCCGTCCAACGAGAGCCGCACACAGGTGGCGGTGAACAACGAGGGCAAAACCAACGAGGCGACAAAGAACCTGAAAGAGCCTTTGCAGAAAGGTCAGACCGCCCCAAAGGACGACCGCCAGCAACAGCAGCAGGAGAAGCCGAAAAAGAAGAACAACAAAGGCATGAAAATGTAATCCCGTGTCCGCCACTGAATCCAAAATAAAATCCAAAGTATCAACAAAAAAGCAAGAAAACATGAAGACAATCATTGCAGAAAAGCCCTCCGTGGCACGTGAAATCGCCCGCATCGTGGGCGCGACAAAGAGAGAGGAAGGATATTTCGAAGGAGGCGGCTATGCCGTGACATGGGCATTCGGACACCTCGTTCAGCTTGCCATGCCCGACGGCTACGGCGTGCGCGGATTTGTCCGTGACAACCTCCCGATTATTCCCGACACATTCACGCTCGTCCCCCGTCAGGTCAGGACGGAGAAAGGTTACAAGCCCGACAGCGGCGTGGTGTCGCAGATAAAAGTCATCAAAAGACTGTTCGACACAAGCGAACAAATCATCGTGGCGACCGATGCCGGACGCGAGGGAGAGCTTATCTTCCGCTACCTCTACCACTATACGGGTTGCACCACTCCTTTCGTGCGTCTGTGGATCAGCTCGCTCACCGACAAGGCTATCCGTGAGGGACTGCGCAACCTCGAAGACGGCAGCAGGTACGACAACCTATACCTCGCCGCCAAAGCGCGGAGCGAATCCGACTGGCTCGTGGGCATCAACGGCACTCAGGCGTTATCCATAGCCGCCGGACATGGCACGTATTCGGTGGGGCGTGTGCAGACACCCACGCTGGCGATGGTGTGTGAACGCTATTGGGAGAACCGCCGTTTTACGTCCGAAGCATTCTGGCAGCTCCATATCGCAACAGACGGTTGCGACGGCGAGGTCGTGAAACTCTCATCCTCCGAGAAATGGAAGTCGAAAGAACCGGCAACGGAGCTATATAATAAGGTAAAGGCGGCAGGCAGCGCAACGGTAACGAAAGCAGAGCGTAAGGAGAAGACGGAGGAAACTCCCTTGCTGTACGACCTGACCACGCTCCAAAAAGAAGCCAACGCCAAGCACGGCTTCACGGCGGAACAGACGCTTGAAATCGCGCAGAAGCTCTACGAGAAGAAGTTGATAACCTATCCGAGAACGGGAAGCCGCTACATCCCCGAAGACGTGTTCGCTGAAATCCCCAAGCTACTCGCCTTTATCGGCACGCAGCCCGAATGGAAAGACAAGGTGCGGGCAAAAGCCATCCCGACACGCCGTAGCGTGGATGACGGCAAGGTAACAGACCACCATGCCCTGCTCGTCACGGGAGAGAAACCGCTCTTCCTCTCCAAAGAGGACAGCACCATTTATCAGATGATTGCCGGACGAATGATAGAGGCATTCTCCGAAAAATGCGTCAAGGACGTGACTGCTGTCACGGCAGAATGTGCCGGAGTGGAGTTCACCGTGAAAGGCAGTGTCGTGAAGCAAGCCGGATGGCGTGCCGTCTATGGCGAGGAAAAGGAGGAAACTACCATCCCCGGCTGGCAGGATGGCGACACGCTCACGCTGAAAGCCACCTCCATCACCGAAGGAAAGACCAAACCCAAGCCGCTGCATACCGAAGCCACCCTGCTCTCGGCAATGGAAACAGCGGGCAAGGAAATTGAGGACGACGCGCTGCGGCAGGCGATGAAGGACTGCGGCATCGGCACTCCCGCCACACGAGCGTCCATCATCGAAACGCTTTTCAAGCGCGGTTACATGGAACGCTGCAAGAAGTCGCTTGTTCCCACCGAAAAGGGACTCGCCCTCAATTCCGTGGTGAAGACGATGCGCATCGCCGATGTAGCCATGACGGGCGAATGGGAAAAGGAACTGGCACGTATCGAGCGCGGGGAACTGCCCGCCGACACTTTCCGCAAGGAGATAGAGGCGTACACACGGGAAATCACCTCCGAACTGCTCTCGTGCGACAAGCTCTTCGGCAGCCGTGATTCCGGCTGCGCGTGTCCCAAGTGCGGCACGGGCAGGATGCGGTTCTACGGCAAGGTGGTACGTTGCGACAACACGGAGTGCGGACTGCCCGTGTTCCGGCAGAAAGCGGGACGCACCCTGTCCGACGACGAAATCAAAGACCTGCTCACCGACGGGCACACCAAGCCGCTCAAAGGCTTCAAGAGCAAGCAGGGCAAGAACTTCGATGCCATAGTCGCCTTTGACGGGGAATATAACACGACGTTCGTGTTCCCGGAAAAGAAATGCAAGTCTTCCTATCCGAAAAAAAGGAAATAATCACTAACTTTTGATAAGTTAGGCTGCATCTCAACAATAGAAACAAACAAGTTTTTTTCGTATTGTCTTCGATTTGCACTAACTTTGCCACTTGTTCAGAGTAATGAATTGTTCTTCGATACCGGATTACACTCATACTTTGGATTTAGTGGTGGCACTCGGAGGGATACCGAGTGCCTTTTTCTTCCTTTTTCCAATCAATTATCCCGTTAAATATCAATCCACTAAACTCCAAAGTAATGAACAACAAGAAGAAAAACGAGGGTCAGACCGACTTTTCCTATTACGGTCTGTACCTGCTGGACTACCTCCGCACGAACAAGTTTGAACAGGCGACTGACACCGCTTTCATACGGGAACGGGCCGACCGTGCCGCCGAAACGTATGAAAAGGCGCGGCTCGAAGGCTATCCCGCCGATGGCGCGCAAGAGCAGGCGATGGACACGCTGCTGCGCGGGCTGCGCTATTCCCGGTACGCCATTCTCCGTGAAGTCGTGGAGAGCGAGTTTTTCGACGAAGTGCCGGAAGAGAAACAAGAAGCCTTTATTCTGAAACTCATGCCGCTTGTCGGCAACGTGTTCTCCGTCTATGACCTTTCGGACGACAACTTCGCCCTGTCTTCCGATTACGACCTGCTCTACACGGAGCTGACGGGGGCAACCGTCCTTTACATCGGGGAATATGGCGTTTAACCGCAAACAGAAACTGCGGGACAACATCGAGGCGATACGGACGGCATTCATCCTTGACAGGGAAAACAGGACAGCGACAACCGAAGAGCGTGCCATACTTCAAAGGTACTGCGGTTTCGGCGGTCTGAAATGTATCCTCAACCCTGCAAAGGAACTGACGGATGCCGTCCGGTGGGCGAAATCCGACCTCGAACTGTTCGCCCCGACAGTGGAGTTGCACAGGCTTATCCGTGAGAACAGCAAGGACGAAACAGAGTACAAGCGGTTTGTGGATTCGCTGAAAGCGTCCGTGCTGACCGCTTTCTACACCCCCAAAGAGATAACCGACACCATCGCGGACGTGCTGGCAGATTACAGCGTCCGCCCCGCCCGTATGCTCGAACCGTCGGCGGGGGTTGGCGTGTTCGTGGATTCCATGCTGCGGCACAACCCCAATGCGGATGTGATGGCTTTCGAGAAGGATCTGCTCACGGGTACAATCCTGAGGCATCTCTATCCCGGCAAGAAAACGCGCACCTGCGGTTTTGAGAAAATCGAAAGACCGTTCAACAATTATTTCGACTTGGCGGTGTCCAACATTCCGTTCGGAGACATAGCCGTGTTCGACCCTGAGTTTCAGCGGAGCGACTCATTCGGCAGACGCTCCGCCCAGAAAGCCATCCACAACTATTTCTTTCTCAAAGGACTGGATGCCGTGCGTGACGGCGGTATCGTGGCGTTCATCACCTCGCAAGGGGTATTGAACAGCACCAAGACCTCCGTGCGTAACGAGCTGTTCAGTAAGGCTGATCTGGTATCCGCGATACGCCTGCCCAACAACCTGTTCACGGACAACGCGGGGACAGAAGTGGGCAGTGACCTGATTGTCCTGCAAAAGAACCTCAGCAAGAAGGAAATGTCGCAGGACGAGCGGCTGATGACCGTAATACAGACGGACACGAAAACCGACCTGACCGACAACGCCTATTTCATCCACCACCCGGAACGCATCGTGCATACGACGGCGAAACTTGACACCGACCCATACGGGAAGCCCGCTATGGTCTATCTGCACGAGGGCAAGGCAGCAGGCATCGCCGGGGATTTGCACCGTATGCTCGACGAGGATTTCCATTACAGGCTCGCCATGCGTCTGTATTCGGGTTCAATCCGGCAGTCGGGAACGGAAGAAAAAGTTACCGTTCAAAAGGAGGTGGAGCGTACTGCCATAAAGATGGAAACAACATCTTCGATGCAGGCGGTGGAAACTCCGACGGAGAAACCGCAACCCACAGAGGAAAAGCCGGAGATAGAGCCACGTCCGAAATATTCTGACGGTGTGCAGCTATCCTTGCTCGATCTCTGGGGGATGACGGAAGAAGTCAGCCAACAACCGAAAACCGCCAAAAAGAAAAAGGAGGCGAAAAAGGAAAGCTCGGCAAGGCGCGTTCTACCCAAGCCACAGGTGCATGTCACACAAAATGTTACGGCTGTGCCGACGGCTACCACCCCTAAGACTGTAACAGAGAACAAGGAGGCTAAAACGGAGAACACCGCCAAGCCTGCCGACCCGGACGACATCTATGCCACGTTGGACTGGGATACCAATCCTCCCATCAACGGCTTCTACGAGATGATGATGGATTTGACGCCGGAACGCAGGAAGGAACTTCGGGAACTGGCAAGGCAGCATAACGAGAAACAAGCGGCGGCGGAAAAGATGGAAGTGAAAGCCGTGCCGGACACTCCCCGTGAGCAACCACGGCAGGAGGAAACACAGCCGGAAGCAGTCACCGCACCTGCCGTTACAGATACCCCACCGGAAGCGGTGGCGACCTCCCTTTTCCCCGACATCGAAGCGGAGAAGCCGAAGGAAGAAGTCGTGGACCTTTCGCCGCGTGCCTACCACCGCACGCCGGAGATGCACCTGCGCGAAGGGTCGCTGGTGGCTGACAGGGGGCGTCATAACATCGGCTACCTGAAGGACATCACGCCATACGGGGCGACATTCCAGCCGCTCGACCTGAAAGGCTACCAGAAGGAGAAGGCGTTACAGTATGTTTTACTCCGTGACGCCTACGAGCGGCTGTACCGCTATGAATCGAACCTGCATGAAGCAAATGTCCCGTGGCGAGAGCATCTAAACACCTGTTACGATGAGTTTGTCATGCGCTACGGCAACCTCAACGCCAAGCAGAACGTGAAGTTAGTGATGATGGACGCGGGCGGGCGTGACATCCTTTCGCTGGAACGGGCGGAGAACGGGAAGTTTGTCAAGGCGGACATCTTCGAGCGTCCCGTTTCCTTCTCCGTGGAGAGCCATGCCAACGTCGGCTCACCCGAAGAAGCACTGTCCGCGTCGCTCAACAAGTTCGGCACTGTCGATCTCGACTATATGCGGGAGATAACCGACAGTACGGCGGAGGATTTGCTCACAGCCCTGCAAGGGCGCATCTATTACAATCCGCTCGTAACCGGTTACGAGATTAAGGACCGCTTTATTGCCGGAAACGTGATAGAGAAAGCGGAACGCATAGAGGCTTGGATGGGCGAAAACCCCGAAAGTGAACGTATGCCGGAGGTGAAGCAGGCGTTGGAGGCTCTGAAAGATGCCGAACCGCCGCGCATCGCTTTTGAAGACCTTGATTTCAATTTCGGGGAACGCTGGATTCCGACGGGTGTCTATGCCGCCTACATGAGCCGGCTGTTCGACACGGAGGTGAAAATCGCCTACTCTGCAAGCATGGACGAGTTTTCGGTGGCGTGCGGCTACCGCACCATGAAAATCACGGACGAGTTTCTGGTGAAGGGGTATTACCGTAACTATGACGGCATGCACCTTCTGAAACACGCCCTGCACAACACCTGTCCCGACATGATGAAGTCCATCGGCAGGGACGAGCATGGCAACGACATCAAGGTGCGCGACAGCGAGGGAATACAGCTCGCCAACGCCAAGATTGACGAGATACGAAACGGCTTCTCCGAATGGCTCGAAGAGCAGTCGCCACAGTTCAAGGAGCGGCTGACGACGATGTATAACCGCAAGTTCAACTGTTTCGTGCGCCCGAAGTATGACGGCTCGCATCAGACTTTTCCCGACCTCAATCTGAAAGGGCTGGCAAGCCGGGGCATCAGGAGCGTCTATCCCTCGCAGATGGATTGCGTCTGGATGCTGAAACAGAACGGCGGCGGAATTTGTGACCACGAGGTTGGAACCGGCAAGACGCTGATAATGTGCATCGCCGCGCATGAAATGAAGCGTCTGAACTTGGCGCACAAGCCGATGATTATCGGGCTGAAAGCCAATGTTGCGGAGATTGCCGCCACCTATCAAGCGGCATATCCCAACGCGAGGATTCTGTACGCTTCGGAGAAAGACTTTTCGACCGCCAACCGCGTGCGTTTCTTCAACAACATCAAGAACAACGACTACGATTGTGTCATTATGTCGCACGACCAGTTCGGCAAGATACCGCAGTCGCCGGAGTTGCAGCAGCGCATCCTGCAAGCGGAGCTTGACACGGTGGAGGAAAACCTCGAAGTGCTGCGCCAGCAGGGAAAGAACGTATCGCGGGCGATGCTGAAAGGTCTGGAGAAGCGCAAGCATAACCTTGAAGCGAAATTGGAGAAGGTGGAACACGCCATAAAGTCACGCACGGACGACGTGGTGGACTTCAAGCAGATGGGCATCGACCACATTTTCATTGATGAATCGCACCAGTTCAAGAATCTGACTTTCAACACGCGCCACGACCGTGTGGCGGGATTGGGGAACAGCGAGGGAAGCCAGAAGGCACTGAACATGCTCTTTGCTATCCGCACCATACAGGAGCGCACGGGCAAGGACTTGGGGGCGACCTTCCTCTCCGGCACGACTATCAGCAACTCGCTGACTGAGCTGTACCTGCTGTTCAAGTACCTGCGCCCGAAGGAGCTGGAACGGCAGGACATTCGATGTTTTGATGCGTGGTCGGCGATATTTGCCAAGAAGACAACGGATTTTGAGTTCAACGTGACGAACAACGTGGTGCAGAAGGAGCGTTTCCGCTACTTCATCAAAGTGCCGGAGCTTGCCGCCTTCTATAATGAAATCACGGACTACCGCACGGCGGAGGATGTGGGCGTGGACCGTCCCAACAAAAACGAGATACTGCACCACATACCGCCCACGCCGGAGCAGGAGGACTTCATACAGAAGCTGATGCAATTCGCCAAGACGGGCGACGCCACCCTGTTGGGCAGACTGCCGCTTTCGGAAACGGAGGAAAAGGCGAAGATGCTTATCGCCACGGACTATGCCCGGAAGATGGCACTCGACATGCGCATGATAGACCCGCATTACGAAGACCACCCCGACAACAAGGCGAGCCACTGTGCCAAAATAATCGCGGAGTATTATCAAAAATACGACGCGCAGAAAGGCACGCAGTTCGTTTTCTCTGACTTGGGGACTTACCAGCCGGGCGATGGGTGGAACGTCTATTCGGAAATCAAGCGCAAACTGACGGAGGACTACGGCATACCGCCAAGCGAGGTGCGCTTCATTCAGGAGTGCAAGACCGACAAGGCTCGGAAGGCGGTGATAGATGCCATGAACGCCGGGACGGTGCGTGTGCTGTTCGGCTCCACCTCCATGCTCGGAACGGGTGTGAACGCACAGAAACGGTGTGTGGCAATTCATCATCTTGATACGCCGTGGCGACCGTCCGACCTGCAACAGCGTGACGGACGGGGAGTTAGAGCAGGCAACGAGATAGCCAAGCATTTCGCCGGGAACAACGTGGACGTAATAATCTACGCGGTGGAAAAATCACTGGACAGTTACAAGTTCAACCTCCTGCACTGCAAGCAGACTTTCATCAGCCAGCTTAAAAGCGGTGCTATGGAAGCGCGTACCATCGACGAGGGGGCAATGGACGAGAAATCGGGCATGAACTTCTCGGAATATATGGCGTTGCTATCCGGCAACACCGACCTGCTGGACAAGGCGAAACTGGAAAAACGTATCGCCTCGCTCGAAGGGGAACGCAAGTCGTTCAACAAGGGCAAGCGTGATTCGGAGTTCAAGCTGGAATCGAAGACCCGCGAGCTGGGCAACAACACAGCTTTCATAGATGCCATGACGGAGGACTGGAACCGCTTCCTCTCTGTGGTGCAGACCGACAAGGAGGGCAATCACCTTAATATAATAAAGGTGGACGGAGTGGATTCCGCCGATGAGAAAGTCATCGGAAAGCGTTTGCAGGAGATAGCCAAGAATGCCACGACCGGAGGGTTGTACACGCAGGTTGGAGAGTTTTACGGTTTCCCGATAAAGGTGGTCAGCGAAAGGATACTCAAAGAGGGATTGGAGTTTACCGACAACCGCTTCGTGGTCGAGGGGAACTACAAGTACACCTACAACAACGGGCATCTGGCGCTGGCTGACCCGTTGGCCGCCGCCCGCAACTTCCTCAACGCGATTGAGAGAATCCCCTCCATCATCGACCAGTATAAAGCGAAGAATGAGGTCTTGGAACGTGAGATACCGCAGTTGCAGGAGATAGCAGGCAAGGTGTGGAAGAAGGAGGAAGAACTGAAACAGTTGAAGTCCGAACTTGCCGCCCTTGACCGCAAGATACAGCTGGAACTTGCGCCGCCTACACCCGAAATCACCGAAAAGGAGCATGAAGGGCAACAGGTCAAACCGGAAGCGAAAGGTGTGCGAAACGGTATCAGGCAATATCCCGAAGATACATCACCGCAAATACGCAATCCATCGGAAAGTATTATCGCCAATCACACCATAACTGGGCATCCGGGGCTGTATGCCAAGGAGGAAACCCGGTCCAAAGGATTGAAAATATAACCTTAGGAATTTTATCTGAAGTATTAATAAGGGCTATCCCAAAAGGTCTAAAAGTAAATTTTATCCTTTCTGCAAGTATCTGTAGGATGGCAACTGCATTTTTTTTCTTTTTGGGCAGCCCTTATTAAAATTTATTCTTATTTTAGGTTATATACATTCATGTCCATTTATGTAAAAAATCCTGCTGACCTTGTTTATGTCTTGTCAGTCACCATTTGCAAAACCATATTTGACCCTCAAAGAGGCTGAATTTGATAAGCAACTTGCTACATACTCATAATAAGGAGCTAAATAGAACACGAATGGGAAATACTCAAATGCCAAACTAAAGAAGATATTGGCCAAAATAAACGTTATACCGAGAGAGAAACTTGATTTTTTTCAACTTCCTAAAACGTTGTTGTTCAAACATTTCTACTTATTTGTACTTACCAGTTGAACCTACGCTTCCCTAATAAAATGTCTATGGTAAAAAGTTAAAAAATCCTCCCACTTTTGTTAGATATATTTTTTTGGCTAATTTTGTAATCGTTATGCGGCAGTAATAATATACATATTAATACGAGTTAGTAATCCTGTAGTTCTCACATGCTACGAGGAGGTATTAAAAGGTGCGTTTCGACAATGCATCTATTGTAGTATATTATTGCTTAATCCAAATGAATATTATAAATTTAGGAATTCTTGCTCACATTGATGCAGGAAAAACTTCCGTAACCGAGAATCTGCTGTTTGCCAGTGGAGCAACGGAAAAGTGCGGCCGTGTGGATAATGGTGACACCATAACAGACTCTATGGATATAGAGAAACGTAGAGGAATTACTGTTCGGGCTTCTACGACATCTATTATCTGGAATGGAGTGAAATGCAATATCATTGACACTCCGGGACACATGGATTTTATTGCGGAAGTGGAGCGGACATTCAAAATGCTTGATGGAGCAGTCCTCATCTTATCCGCAAAGGAAGGCATACAAGCGCAAACAAAGTTGCTGTTCAATACTTTACAAAAACTGCAAATCCCGACAATTATATTTATCAATAAAATTGACCGTGACGGTGTGAATTTAGAGCGTTTGTATCTGGATATAAAAACAAATCTGTCTCAAGATGTCCTGTTTATGCAAACTGTTGTCGATGGATTGGTTTATCCGATTTGCTCCCAAACATATATAAAGGAAGAATACAAAGAATTTGTATGCAACCATGACGACAATATATTAGAACGATATTTGGCGGATAGCGAAATTTCACCGGCTGATTATTGGAATACGATAATCGATCTTGTGGCAAAAGCCAAAGTCTATCCGGTACTACATGGATCAGCAATGTTCAATATCGGTATCAATGAGTTGTTGGACGCCATCTCTTCTTTTATACTTCCTCCAGAATCAGTCTCAAACAGACTTTCAGCTTATCTCTATAAGATAGAGCATGACCCCAAAGGACATAAAAGAAGTTTTCTAAAAATAATTGACGGAAGTCTGAGACTTCGAGACATTGTAAGAATCAACGATTCGGAAAAATTCATCAAGATTAAAAATCTAAAGACTATTTATCAGGGCAGAGAGATAAATGTTGATGAAGTGGGGGCCAATGATATCGCGATTGTAGAAGATATGGAAGATTTTCGAATCGGAGATTATTTAGGTACTAAACCTTGTTTGATTCAAGGGTTATCTCATCAGCATCCCGCTCTCAAATCCTCCGTCCGGCCAGACAGGTCCGAAGAGAGAAGCAAGGTGATATCCGCTCTGAATACATTGTGGATTGAAGACCCGTCTTTGTCCTTTTCCATAAACTCATATAGTGATGAATTGGAAATCTCGTTATATGGTTTGACACAAAAGGAAATCATACAGACATTGCTGGAAGAACGATTTTCCGTAAAGGTCCATTTTGATGAGATCAAGACTATCTACAAAGAACGACCTGTAAAAAAGGTCAATAAGATTATTCAGATCGAAGTGCCACCCAACCCTTACTGGGCCACAATAGGGCTGACGCTTGAACCCTTGCCGTTAGGGACAGGGTTGCAAATCGAAAGTGACATCTCCTATGGTTATCTGAACCATTCTTTTCAAAATGCCGTTTTTGAAGGGATTCGTATGTCTTGCCAATCTGGTTTACATGGATGGGAAGTGACTGATCTGAAAGTAACTTTTACTCAAGCCGAGTATTATAGCCCGGTAAGTACACCTGCTGATTTCAGACAGCTGACCCCTTATGTCTTCAGGCTGGCCTTGCAACAGTCAGGTGTGGACATTCTCGAACCGATGCTCTATTTTGAGTTGCAGATACCCCAAGCGGCAAGTTCCAAAGCTATTACAGATTTGCAAAAAATGATGTCTGAGATTGAAGACATCAGTTGCAATAATGAGTGGTGTCATATTAAAGGGAAAGTTCCATTAAATACAAGTAAAGACTACGCCTCAGAAGTAAGTTCATACACTAAGGGCTTAGGCGTTTTTATGATCAAGCCATGCGGGTATCAAATAACAAAAGACGGTTATTCTGATAATATCCGCATGAACGAAAAAGATAAACTTTTATTCATGTTCCAAAAATCAATGTCATCAAAATAATGGAGCGGTCAGGAAATTTCTATAAGGCAATACAGTTGGGATATATACTTATCTCCATTCTTATCGGATGTATGGCATATAATAGCCTCTATGAATGGCAGGAGATAGAAGCATTAGAACTTGGCAATAAAAAAATAGACGAGCTCCGAAAAGAAATAAACAATATCAATATTCAAATGATAAAATTTTCTCTATTGGGTGAAACAATACTGGAATGGAACGATAAAGATATCGAGCATTACCATGCACGGCGTATGGCAATGGACAGTATGCTCTGCCGTTTCAAGGCCACCTATCCAGCAGAGCGCATCGATAGTGTGCGCAGTCTTTTAGAGGATAAGGAACGACAGATGTTCCAGATAGTCCGGTTAATGGATGAACAACAATCTATTAACAAGAAGATAGCCAATCAAATTCCGGTTATTGTGCAGAAAAGTGTGCAGGAACAGTCCAAAAAGCCAAAACGAAAAGGTTTCTTGGGCATCTTTGGCAAAAAAGAGGGAACGAAGCCAACGACAACAACGACTACGCTCCGTTCATCCAATAGAAACATGGTCAACGAACAGAAAGCGCAGAGCCGTCGATTGTCAGAACAAGCCGATAGTCTTGCTGCCCGTAATGCAGAACTTAACAGACAACTGCAAGGATTGATTTGCCAAATCGAAAAGAAGGTACAATCTGATTTACAAAATAGAGAAAGCGAGATAACAGCGATGCGTAAAAAATCATTTATGCAGATAGGCGGCTTGATGGGATTTGTTCTTTTGCTGTTGGTCATTTCCTATATCATCATACACCGTGATGCAAAGAACATTAAACGATACAAACGCAAGACAACGGATTTGATCGAGCAATTGGAACAGTCCGTGCAACAAAATGAGGTACTCATAACCTCCCGAAAGAAAGCGGTACATACTATTACCCATGAGTTGCGTACACCACTGACGGCAATAACTGGCTATACCGAACTTTTGCGGAAAGAATGCAATAGCGGTAATAATGGGCAATATATCCGAAATATACTGCAATCCTCCGACCGTATGCGGGATATGCTCAACACTTTGCTTGACTTCTTCCGCCTGGACAACGGCAAGGAACAGCCCCGTCTGTCACCCTGCCGGATTTCTGCAATCACGCACACACTTGAAACGGAGTTCATTCCTGTTGCAGTGAACAAAGGGTTGTCCTTGTCCGTGAAGACTGGACACGATGCCATTGTATTGACCGACAAAGAGCGAATAATACAAATCGGGAATAACCTGCTGTCAAACGCAGTCAAGTTCACAGAAGAAGGCGGTGTTTCTTTGATTACTGAATATGATAATGGAGTTCTGACACTGGTCGTTGAAGATACAGGTACAGGCATGACAGAAGAGGAACAGAAACAAGCGTTCGGTGCGTTTGAACGTCTATCAAATGCCGCCGCAAAGGAGGGTTTCGGGCTTGGGCTTGCCATAATGCGTAATATTGTGTCGATGCTTGGCGGAACAATCCGTTTGGACAGCAAGAAAGGGAAAGGCAGTCGTTTCACAGTTGAAATTTCTATGCAGGAAGCTGAAGAACAGCTTGGATATACAAGCAATACACCTGTTTATCATAACAATAAATTCCATGATGTTGTCGCCATTGACAATGATGAGGTATTACTTCTGATGCTGAAAGAGATGTACTCCCAAGAAGGAATACACTGCGACACTTGCACCGATGCTGCGGAACTGATGGAAATGATACGCCAGAAAGAATACAGCCTGTTGCTGACAGACTTGAATATGCCCGGTATAAACGGTTTCGAATTACTGGAACTGTTGCGTTCGTCCAACGTGGGCAATTCACCAACAATCCCGGTGGTTGTGGCAACCGCTTCGGGCAGTTGTAACAAAGGGGAACTATTGGCAAAAGGCTTTGCCGGATGCCTGTTCAAGCCGTTCTCCATATCGGAGTTGATGGAGGTTTCCGACAGGTGTGCCATAAAAGAAACACCGGACGGGAAACCGGATTTTTCAGCTTTGCTGTCTTACGGCAATGAAGCCGTTATGCTGGAAAAGTTGATGACGGAAACTGAAAAAGAGATGCAGACAATACGGGAAGCGGCAACAGAAAAAGACCTGCAAAAGCTGGATTCCCTGACACACCACCTGCGCAGCTCGTGGGAGGTGCTACGTGCCGACCAACCGCTAAATGTACTTTACAGATTGCTTCATGGCGATGTACTCCCGGATGGTGAAGCGTTAAGCCATGCCGTGACTGCCGTGCTGGATAAGGGAGCGGAAATAATCCGGTTGGCAGAAGAGGAAAGGAGAAAATACGAAGATGGATAAGACAACAATAATTGTGGTAGAAGACAATATCGTGTACTGCGAGTTTGTCTGCAACATGCTGGCGCGGGAGGGCTACCGCACCGTGAAGGCTTACCACCTCTCAACCGCGAAGAAACATCTACAACAGGCGACAGATAATGACATCGTGGTTGCCGACCTGCGCCTGCCTGACGGTAACGGCATTGACCTTTTGCGCTGGATGCGAAAGGAGGGAAAGATGCAGCCCTTCATCATTATGACCGACTACGCCGAAGTTAATACCGCCGTGGAAAGCATGAAACTCGGCTCGATAGACTATATTCCCCAACAGCTTGTGGAGGATAAACTTGTCCCCCTGATCCGTTCCATACTGAAAGAACGTCAGGCAGGACAACGCCGTATGCCTGTGTTCGCCCGTGACGGTTCCGCATTTCAGAAAATCATGCACCGTATAAGGCTGGTAGCCGCTACCGATATGAGCGTGATGATATTCGGAGAGAACGGCACGGGTAAGGAACATATTGCCCACCACCTGCACGACAAGAGCAAGCGGGCAGTCAAGCCATTCGTGGCGGTGGACTGCGGTTCACTCACCAAAGAGCTTGCGCCCTCGGCCTTCTTCGGACACGTCAAGGGAGCGTTTACAGGAGCAGATTGTGCCAAGAAAGGATATTTCCATGAGGCGGAAGGCGGCACGCTGTTTCTGGACGAGGTAGGAAACCTCGCGTTGGAAACCCAACAGATGTTGCTCCGCGCCATACAGGAGAGGCGGTATCGCCCGGTCGGAGACAAGGCAGACAGGAGTTTCAATGTCCGCATCATCGCCGCCATCAACGAGGATCTGGAAGCGGCAGTGAGTGAAAAGCGTTTTCGGCAGGATCTTCTGTACCGCCTGCACGACTTCGGGATAACCGTTCCTCCGTTGCGTGACTGTCAGGAAGACATCATGCCGCTGGCAGAGTTCTTCCGTGATATGGCAAACAGAGAGCTGGAGTGTAGCGTGAGCGGGTTCAGTTCCGAAGCACGTAAAGCGTTGCTGACACACGCATGGCCGGGCAACGTGCG
>NZ_JACOOJ010000028.1 GCF_014287585.1 Parabacteroides hominis
ACAAGCCTTTCGGGACAATTAAGCAGAGGTGACAAGCGAGCCAGGGTAACTGAAATAGTATTGACAAGTGAAGTCGTTTAACTACCCAAAAAATGACAAGTGATTTTAGGAATAGACATTGCTTTTATCCTTGTTTCAAAACACCTATGTTTTAATTGCAAAGCATAGACGTTTTGAATTCGAAACATATATCTTTTAAAAAAGGATGCTTTCCGATCATGAAAGGGATAATTATCTGTTTGGAAAAAGGTGCTGACTCCTTCCGGTAAAAGTATGCACCTTTTCACTGACGGGACGGTATCTTTTCCAGTATAGCCTATAGGCTGTAAAATATAGCCCTAAGGGAATATTTTACAGCTCCTGTCCCATAAAAACACATATATAAGTCGTTTTACAAAAATTGCATTCACCTTCACACACTCTGTAACTCATTAAATAACTGCCGGTTGCTGTGAACCCTGTGAAGGCAGTGATGAGTTCTTGTTTTTTCTGTTTCTTTGTAAACCACATTCACAGGGTTCACAGAAAAACGCTGTACATTAGTCATTTACAAACATTGTGAAGGTGAACCATAAAACAAAAAGATTTGTTTTCGAGAGGTATTTCCTCCTTTATGGACAGCTGCATTTGGTTCGGTTATTCACCTTCGACAGCACGCGTCTGCAATACCTTGGAGTTGGGTGGAACGCTATGGGTTAACCAGATGTTGCCGCCGATCACGGAACCGTGGCCGATTGTGATCCTTCCCAAGATAGAGGCATTGGAATAAATCGTAACCTGATCTTCGATGATCGGATGGCGCGGAACGTCCAGAGGCAACCCTTCTTCGTCCAGGGTAAAGTTCTTTGCTCCTAATGTTACGCCTTGATACAGGCGGACATGATTCCCGATAACAGCCGTCTGCCCGATCACGACACCTGTTCCATGATCGATACTGAAATACTCACCTATCTGCGCTCCCGGATGAATGTCTATTCCCGTATCCGAATGAGCCATTTCCGTTATAATACGCGGAATCACAGGCACACCGAGTTTCAGCAGTTCATGAGCTACCCGCTGATAAAGAATAGCATGTATGGCCGGATAGCAGAAAATAATCTCGCTGGGGCTTTTGGCTGCCGGATCGCCATCTAAGATTGCTTTCACATCCGTCGATAATAGGTACTTGATATGCGGAATCTTATTAATGAAAGCGATGGCTATTTCCGAAGCCCGGTCCTTGGAGTCGCAACAACGTTCGACTTCAAAGCACAGGCCGTTATAGATTTGTTCCAGCAACAGGTCATATACCTGCTCCAGATATACGCCTGTATAATATTGTATGGAATCCGTCTGTGCCTCCTGCTCCGTCCCGAAGAAACCGGGGAAAATAACCTTGCGAAGCAGGCTCATGATCTCTCGCAACGCCGTTACCGACGGCGAGGGTTTCTGGTGTAGCGGAATGTATTTATACTCCGCTAAACCTGTAGTCGATAAGAGTTCTACGTTTTTTTGAATCTCTTCTAATATCTTTGTCCTGTTCATGATTAATTATCCCATATCGGATTATACATGATAAATTTGTTGGCATAATAAAGATCCTGCCCCAAAATATAGATTATACCATTCAACATAAACATATGGTAATTGTTCATGCGATAACCCAATAAAGAACGATCCGTCCATTCACGACTTGACAAATTATATTCCCATATCTTCCCGTTATTATCAATCATGAAAAAGCTGTTTCTCTGTTCATCATAGACACCAGATGAGACGCTGCCTATTTTATCAGGAATAGATATCGGATTCCAGATTTTCAAACTATCGGAAGATTCCCAGAAACCGTTTCTTATACCACTTCCGTCTTCTCCCAATCCGGCATAAACCTTATCTCCTACAACTTGGACAATACCACCGCGCTGACGAACCGGAAATTCAGCGATTACTTCCCAAGCCCCATCCGGTGAGGACAGATCGTAGCGCAATATCTTATCCATATTGTTGATTCCATTCGATCCCCCCAGAACATACAAAGAGTCTCGATAGACGAAGCTGACGGAACCGAAACGGCCTTCCGGTAATGAATATTGGGCAGGATCCGACCAATTGTTGTCCAAATTGTATATCTGGCAATTAGTCCCTATTGTTTGTTTGTCGATACCGCCAAGAATATATGCCTGATTTCCATAAACTGTAGCACTCATTTGAGAGTAAGCATTAGGACAATCGGCCATAGAAATCCATTCATCTGACTCTATATTATATCCAAACATCTCTTTGCTGCGTTCGCCACCTAAGTCTCCCCCTACGACATAGATACGATCGTTGAGAGTAAATCCGGCAGAGAATTGCCTATTAGCTCCCGGATAAATATTTTTACTTTCAAAAATATTCGGAGTGGTAAAAGATTTAGTTTCTCCATAACCGGTCAAACCGCTTTCATTTGTAGCATAAGTTCTTGCATAATAGACTGTGGCTCCCTTTAACGAAGGCAATGCATACATGAAAAGCGTATCGTCTACAGCAACATGATTATCCTTGATACTCGGTTCCTTATTGCTTGAAGACCAACAAATACCCCACTCAACAGCAGCACTTTTACCTCCATTCTGCAACTCCCCGCCGATATGAACCGTTCCGTTGCTTTTGATCGAATCTGGAGTGATAGGGAATGTTATGATATTCGGTTTTTCGCTTTTTGTTGAAATCGTAATTTCTTCTTCACTATATACAGTGCCGAACTCATTCACGGCATAGGCGCGTGCATAATATTTCTTAGCCGATTCCAAGCCCCGGATTCTTCCTGTAAAATTGCCGTCATCTGTAATGTTCGTACAAATAACCGTATCGGCCTCTATCGTCGGCTCTTCCTCGACACTCCAGCAAAAACCATAGGCACTGACAGGCGCATCTCCTTCATTAATCAAGAAAGCAGAGAGATCGGCAGTGGTGAAAGTCGTACTATCCTTTATCAAACTCAGTTTGCCTACCAAAGGCTTGCCATCTGTAGTCCGGAAAGAATCTACATTAAAAGCAAACTCGCCAAACTGATTTTTGGCAAAAGCACGAACATAATACCAAGTCTCCGGCTCCAGATTCGTAATCTGGCAGGAGAAAGTATCGACAGTTGCCAGGTCGCTCCCCTCGTATGTGATAATTGAATCTTGATCCGAAGGTTCGATATTTCCGGTTTGCTCTTTTTTCTTGTAGTAGAAACCTAATTTTTCAATGCCGACTCCCTTGTTCTTGACTTTTCCTTTCATCCAGGCGGAAGTTGCTTTTACAGTAGTGCTATCCACGTCCAAAGTCGCAACTTCACCAATGCCGTTTATTGTCGTATACGCTCCTTCTGTTTTTGAAAATGCAGTATCTACAGCATTAATAGCATAGGCATATACATAATATTTTGTACTATCTTCCAAATTGGACATAGTAACTGTAAAATTATGGTTTTCGATTTTATCAGCTTTTGCATATCGCTTGTTGCGCATGTTATCAAGCGGTTCCGTCCCCTCTTGGGTACTCCAACAAACCCCACATTCTTTTACAGGCAGACCGTTTTCTTTCATTATCTGAGCCTTTAAGGTAATCGAAGAAGCATAAGCTTCTCCTTCCATTGAAGTCTCAGAAACCTCCGGAGCCTTTGCATTCTGCAAGCGCGTATCCATATCCGGATCTTCCACACATCCGGAAAGCACCCATAAAAATGAAACAACTGATAAAAAGATTGAGTATATGTATTTCATAAATTATCCTTATTAGAAAAATAGACCGATACCGGCATTCAAATCAACATATTTAAAATTCAGCGTATTGCACCCCGCACTTACAAATACAGGACCGAACTTTACCATTACATCCAGATCAGCAGCCAACCCGCTATAAGAATGATCCAAATTCTTCGCCCAATAGGATTTTTCTATTCTATAATCCGAATTGTCGATCGTGGTATATTCGCATAGCAATTCCCGACTGCCATATCCCAAACCTACGGATGTATATAACCAGGATGTGCATTTAACAACCAAACCAGCCGTTCCGGCATAGCTATTCACCTTCTTCTTGTTCGTGAAATGAAATGGATTATCGGGCGCAGAGCCGACATACTCATCTGTTCCCCGGCATTCACCGTCGTAGTCCTTAAAACCTAAATTGGTTTTAAAACGTACAAACCAACCCAAACGGGACTTCACGCCTCCCACTGTCAAACCATAAGGAGCCTCTATGGAATAGGCATAACCGACAAAAAACTTCATCGGTTCTTTGGGTTTGTCCGGCTTTATTTGATTGGCAGAGGGATAGAAGACAGGTTCCACCGGTTTGCGGAGTGTTTCCAGACGGTCTTGCCAGGACTTTGCCAAAGTTTCATTTTTGGAAGTTCCTATACCCTCGGTATAATAGATTATCAACTGCGAAATAGCTGTCGTATCCTTATTATTAGCCATCAGTTCCAGGCAAGCCCGGCACTTGTTCATCAGACTATGCATCGAAGGGCGCATCCGCTGGTTGGCTAACCAAATCGACGTGAGCTGCCCGATACTGTAAGGGTCGCATTGCACGACACCTTCTTCATACCACATCCTTGCATCGCTATAGTCCAGGCGTTTCATCGCCTCGTCACCTTTTCTGTTATATTCTGTTTTTTGTTGGGCCAACAAACACATCGGCAACACAACAAAAAGAGTCAAAATCCAAAGTCTCTTCATAAACACGTTAATAATACGTTGATCCTTCATTTATCAATACACCATCAGCATTATAGATATCGAACAAGCCATCCTGACGTTCGAAAGCGCGGCCATTTTCGGCAATCCCAACATTGCGGTATTTACATGGAATACGCTCGTTGGCATCCGAATCGATCGCCCCGTATAACATGGTCGATTTCTTTCGTACAATTGTAAAGTTCCCGAAAGTCTTCTTCATCTCATACTGAGCTTTCCTGTCGGCCAAGAGTTTGGCAGCTTCCTTCTCGTCACAAGAGATCAGGAGGCGTACGACTTCTTCCGTCAACTTGGTTTCTTTCGCTTTCGTGAAATCTTTCTTTGCATTCGTAAAGTCAGCTTTTCCCATCTTCTCCTTGCCGGATGCTATTAAAGCGGCATATTCCGCATCAATTTCTTCGGCAGTAGGCTGTGCTGGCTGTATTGTTATTTTATTCTCTTCAGCCGGGACCTGCTTTGTCTCCGGTTGTTTCCGGGGTTCATCAAGAACTACGGGTGTAACCTTTTGCGGAGATTCTTCTTTTTTTACCTCCGGAACGGTTGTTTCCAGAAGGGGTTGTTCAGAATCTTTCTCTTCTTCAACCGGATTAATCAACTCCGTTACATCCGGTTTCGTAGAGGTCTTGTTCCCCTGTACCAGAAAAGCGACAGCAGATCCTATGCAGGCAAATATAGCAATAACCACGGATATCAGCATCCCTTTTCTGTTTTTCTTACGGGGCTGAGAGATAATTTCTTCGTTGTTTACAATCGTACGATCTTCGTCATCCTCATTCTGAGGCGGTTGTTCACTTTGGTGTATGACCGTTGTCTCATCATCCGCTTCCTGCCCGTCTGTGTTTTGCAATCCATTCGCGGGTGTTTCTTCTTCTTCCGCAGGAAGGTCTAATACTGCCATCATTTCGGCTACCGTCTGGAAACGATCGGTCGGAATGATTTGCATTGCCTTGATTATGGCAGCTTCCGTCTTAGGCGATATATCCTTATTCAGTTCAGACGGATTCAGCAAAGGGCGCGTTGCCCGCAAAATAGATTCGGTCGGAATCTTTCCTGTCAACAGGTTATACATGGTAGCGCCCAGCGAATAGATATCCGGGCAGGGAGAAAAACTCTGTGTTCCTTCGTTATCATATTGCTCGATCGAGGCAAAGCCTTTTGACAAGGTAAGCATGGTCGTACTTGTTTCCTGTTGCTCGATGTCGTATCGCTTGCTTACGCCGAAATCGATCAGACGCGCTTTCCCTGACGAGTCGATCAGGATATTGCTGGGTTTGATATCCAAGTGAAGAATGTTCTTTTCGTGTACAAACTGGAGTGCTTCTCCAATCTGGCGAACATACCTGAGAACTTTCGTTTCCGGCAATACGCCTTCCCTGTCCATCATATACTTGAGGGAGCAGCCGGAAATATATTCCATGGCAATATAAGCCGTGTCGTTTTCTTCGAAAACTTCCAGCACATTCACTATATGGGGATGGTGGACTTCAGAAAGTATCTTGGCTTCCTTGATAAGTTTCTCCTTGAATTTATCGAAAAGAACCCTTCCCGTCTCGGAATGTACCTTGACAGCAAAAGATTCTGCTTCCCTGTAACAATAGTCTTTAAAGAAGTATTCTTTTATACAAATAGGCACCTCTGTTTGCACAGTTCCTAACGAGCCCTTCACTTCCGTATACCAGACGCCTTTGTAAGTTATACCAAAGCCGCCCTGACCAATTACATGAGTGATCCGATATTTTCCATTCTGAAGAACATGTCCGTTTGGCAAATTCATAACTATACTATGCGCAATTCTATTAATCTGCCAAAATTACGCTATTTATATAAAAGAATAAAGGAAAGAAAGAATATTTTGCTTAATTCCTGTGGAATCTAACACATTTTGTATAGGTATGATATAAAAAGAAAAGTTATCGCGTGTTTTTCCGCTGCAAGCGGACATGATTGCATTTTTAATCTCTTCCGGGTTGCCTGAATGCTTGAATATATCAGAAAGTTCCTCATTGTTAATACGTTCGAGTACACCGTCCGAACACATAAACAGATAATCACCAGCCTTGATATCGTTCAAAAGCACAACATCGGCCTCCGTCGGGTGGTCTGTCCCCTGGATGGCCCGTATGATTACATTTCGCTGCGGGTGATGCGCAGCCTCTTCACGGGTGATTTTTCCTAATTTCACCAACGAATTGACCAACGAATGGTCTTCGGTCCGGAATAAGATTTCGCCTTTCCGGAAGTGGTAAATCCGGCTGTCTCCCACATGCGCCAAGGTTATGCCGACCGAGCCTACAAAGGTCATTGTCAGAGTAGTAGCCATTCCTTTGGCTTCCGGATGAATTGCCACATAATCATCAAAACGCGCTTCGGTATAACGAATTGCTTTGTTTATAAAACCTGCACTCGGCTCACCTTCACGAAAAGTCGAGAAAAAAGTCTGGAAAGACTCGCAAGCCAACGAACTTGCAATCTCTCCTTTTTCAGCGCCACCGACACCGTCACATACCAAAAATAAGTTCTGATTGGAGTTTGCCGTCTCCGGCAGAGGAAAGATGGAATCTTCATTATTCAATCTGCCTCCTTTTTCGCTGACTGCCCAGGGTTTGCCGATCGTTATATTCATAGCATAGACTATTTTTATTCATTAAACCGGAGAACTGTGCGACCGATAATAATTTCATCATTATTATTGAGTACGACAATCTCTCCATTCTCTAAGTAATTGCTATTATATAACGTATGATTTTTACTATTATTGTCAGAAAGATAATGTTTATAGCCTCCTTTGGCATCTTTTTTCACTTCGATCCGGATATGTTCCCGGCTCATTGATTTATCAGTCGTCACAATACCGATCGTAGCAGTGGATGCATTGGATTTTCGTCCGATAATATAGACACCTTCCTGAAGGGGGAAAGTTTGCTCCGGCGTATCAGCATTTGCAATTACAGAGAGACGTCCGGTCGTCATACGAAGGGGCTGTATCAGAACCGTTTCCGATTCAGATGCGGCACTTCCTTTCTCCATAGACAGTAGAGAGACAGGAATCGGTTGTTTGCACTTCGGGCACTTGAAAGAGGTGATATCGAGGGGAATTTTCCCCTCGTCTACCTTTAACCCAACATGGCAATGTGGACATTTAACGGAAATCATAAAATAAACGATATATCAGATCCGTCAATATCGGTTGAATATGTATCCAGCATGTCTGCATCGGACAACATAACAGTGTCATCAGATAATGTAATAAAATCAGAAACATCAATACTTTCGTCAATCATTACAACATCCGACAAGTCGTTTCCCCCGTCCACATCCACGATAACAGCGTCGGTCAGCATAGCGTCGTCGCTGTCTAAAGTCACGAATGTGTAATCCTCTTCTTGCATAAAATGTTATAATTAAATTTTCTGGAAACAAAAGTAAGGAAACGGATTGACATCCAAACACAAAATAGTTCCTTATAATCAAATGTTTGGGTTTACTGTACGAAAGTATTACTTTTAGTATATGAAACGGAATCCTATTCGCTCACCCATTTAGCCTTACAGGAGGACATCGGGCATTGTTTTCTATTGCGCAATGATTCCCAGGGTATTTCACCTAAAAACGTTCCGCACTTGGGGCAAACATAGTCGATTTTGAATTGATTGGTCAAATCTTGCAGCAGCTGCGGTATCTTGGCCGACTGTTTCGCGCCCAGATAAATACCGACTGTCGGGGCGCAGATCGTGATAAAGAGGCTCAGTCCGAACAATTCCGGACTTCCTTTCCCAAGAAAACCGATCACAACCCCCACTACACCGGGAAGGGCAAACGGAAGAGACTGGAACAATCTGGTTTTAAATTGGTTAGAGGATTGTATCTTAACCTTTGCTTGAATGTAATTATCGTACACCTGCTTCAGTGCTGCAAACTCCTCGCTGTAATCATTGTTGGACTTCAAGGCTTCGGATATGTTCAACACATAATAGTCTCCCAACTTGATCGTATCGCTGGGAGTAACATGTTTCTTAACGATCTGGGAACCATTGACAAATGTCCCGTTTGTCGACCCCAAATCTTCAAGCAGCCAACATCCCCCTTCTTCACGAACCAGCTTTGCATGGTATCGGCTGACATGAGGGTCGTTTACTACAAAATCATTATCGTTTGCTTTTCCAACCTTAATGATCATTCCGTAACAACTTTTGGTTCTTCTGGTTTTAGCATTTCCTTCTCAAGCGTATCTTTCAACACCTTCAAAGGGTCTTTGGATATTACTAATTCTCTCGGTTTCCCGTCATGCGTCAGTAATAATAATTTTTGCTTAGGCAGATTTATCTGTAGGATATGATTTTTATTAATGATATGGCTTTTGCCTACACGCATCAAGATTGCGTTACAGCCTGCCACCTGTTTCTCCAATATTTCTTCAATTTTCCCTATATTAATTGCAAATGTGAATTGAATCCCGTTGGATAATAGTAATTTGGTGTAATTTCTATCTGCTTCAAAATAGAGGATCTGCCCTATTTTAATACGCAATAATTCATCTCTCGTCTTAATTATTAAATATCGCTCCATACGTAAGATATTGTTTATTCGTTCATCATCAGAAAACAAATGTACGCTATTTTGCGGGATCTAAAAAAATATCCGGACAGAAAAATTTATTTTTCACCCGGATATTCAATACAATCTGGCGGAGAAATCCTTCCCCGCCATGTATGAATCCAAATCATTAATCTTCCAAAGCCGCTTGCGCCGCCGCAATGCGTGCGATCGGAACGCGGAACGGTGAACAGGATACATAGTTCAATCCTACTTTGTGGCAGAACTTCACGGAAGAAGGTTCACCGCCATGCTCGCCGCAAATACCGCATTTCAAGTCCGGACGGATAGCACGCCCCTTTTCGGTAGCCATACGGACCAATTGTCCTACTCCATTCTGGTCGAGAACCTGGAACGGATCGACTTTCAGAATCTTCTTTTCCAGGTAAACCGGCAGGAAGGAAGCGATATCGTCGCGAGAGTAACCGAAGGTCATCTGTGTCAGGTCATTTGTCCCGAACGAGAAGAACTCGGCAGAAGAAGCAATACGGTCTGCAGTCAATGCGGCACGCGGGATTTCGATCATCGTACCGACTTTGAAGTCGATGCTGTCTCCCATTTCCTCGAACAATTGTGCAGCTGCTTTGCGGATCACTTTTTCCTGTTCCTTGAATTCGTATAAGATACCCGTCAGCGGAACCATGATTTCAGGTTTTGCTTCGATACCTTCTTTCTTCAGTTCAAGGGCAGCTCCCAATATGGCACGTGTCTGCATTTCCGTGATTTCAGGATATGTATTACCTAAACGGCAACCACGGTGTCCTAACATCGGGTTATGTTCGCAAAGCGATTCCACGCGTTTCTGAATTTCTTTGACCGATACGCCCATTGCTTCCGCCATTTCTTCCTGGCCTTTCATATCATGAGGAACGAACTCGTGCAAAGGAGGATCGAGCAGACGTACGGTTACCGGACAACCGGCCATTGCCTTGAAAATACCTTTGAAGTCTTCTTTCTGGTAAGGCAGGATCTTTGCCAGAGCATTCTTACGTCCTTCCGCATCTTCCGCCAGGATCATTTCACGCATAGCCTTGATCTTTTCACCTTCGAAGAACATATGTTCCGTGCGGCACAAACCAATACCTACGGCTCCAAAATTGCGTGCGATCGTAGCATCGTGCGGAGTATCGGCATTCGTACGGACCTGCAACTTTGTATATTTGTCAGCCAATGCCATCAGTTCGGCAAAATCACCGGACAGTTCAGCAGCCTTTGTTTCAACCTTCCCTACATAAACCGTACCGGTCGTTCCGTTGATAGAAATATAGTCGCCTTCTTTCAGCTTAACGCCATCCACTTCGACAGTCTTATTCTTATAATCGATTTCCAAAGCTCCGGCGCCGGATACGCAACATTTACCCATACCGCGGGCAACAACGGCAGCGTGTGAAGTCATACCGCCGCGGGCAGTCAGGATACCTTCGGCAACAGCCATACCCGCCAAATCTTCAGGAGATGTTTCGATGCGGACCATTACGACTTTCTTGCCGTCAGCATGCCATTTTGCAGCATCATCGGCAAAGAACACGATCTGTCCGGTAGCAGCTCCTGGGGATGCCGGCAAACCTTTCACCCAAACTTTCGCTTGTTTTTCAGCCAATTTATCGAATACCGGGTGAAGCAACTCATCCAATTTATTCGGTTCGATACGTTTCAGAGCCGTTTTCTCGTCAATCATGCCCTGATGCAACAGGTCGATCGCAATTTTAACCATTGCAGCACCGGTACGCTTTCCGTTACGGGTTTGCAGGAACCACAGTTTTCCTTCCTGTACGGTGAATTCCATATCCTGCATATCGTGATAATGGTTTTCCAGTTTCGTTTGCAGTTCGTCCAGTTGTTTATAGATTTCCGGCATGGCTTCTTCCATTGAAGGATATTTGGCTACGCGGTCTTCCTCTGAAATACCGGCACGTTCCGCCCAACGCTGCGAACCGATCTTGGTGATCTGTTGCGGTGTACGGATTCCTGCCACAACGTCTTCCCCTTGTGCATTAATCAGATATTCGCCATTGAACAGGTCTTCGCCATTACCGGCATCACGAGAGAAACATACGCCGGTAGCGGAAGTATCGCCCATATTACCGAACACCATAGCCTGCACGCTGACAGCCGTACCCCATTCGGCAGGAATACCTTCCATCTTACGATAAAGGATGGCGCGTTCGTTCATCCAGCTGTCAAACACGGCACAGATAGCGCCCCAAAGCTGTTCGTATGCAGAAGTCGGAAAATCTTTGCCGGTCTGAGCTTTGACAGCCGCTTTGAATTTAGCAACCAGCGTCTTCAGGTCTTCCACATCCAGCTCATTGTCAAGTTTAACGCCTTTGGCTTCCTTTACCTCTTCGATAATTGCTTCAAACGGATCGATATCTTCCTTGTTGGTCGGTTTCATACCCAGCACGACATCTCCGTACATCTGAACGAAACGGCGATATGAATCCCATGCAAACCGGGGATTGTTTGTCTTACGGCTCAAGCCTTCGACCACTTCATCGTTCAAACCTAAGTTCAGGATTGTGTCCATCATACCCGGCATGGAAGCGCGGGCTCCGGAACGAACGGATACCAATAACGGATTGGCTACATCTCCAAACTTTGAATTCATCAATGTTTCGATATTAGCAATCGCTTTTTCAACATCTGATTTCAACAATTCAACCACTTTGTCTTTTCCTAAATCATAGTATTCGGAACATACTTCTGTGGTAATTGTAAATCCCGGAGGAACCGGGACACCAATCAGATTCATTTCGGCAAGGTTAGCACCTTTACCACCCAGCAGATTTCTCATATCCGCTTTACCTTCGGCTTTTCCATTTCCGAACGTGTAAACTCTTTTTCTTTCCATATTCGACAGTATTTAATTTTAGATTTTAGTTTTGCTATCTCCAGATTGCAATACTGCAAATATATGCTATTTAAAGATCGCATAGATATATATGGTTAAATAATTTTAGATGTTTTACAACTATTTTTGACCATCTATGTTCGGTAAATAACTACATTTGCGTGCGGAAATTTTTAAAGCCTAAAAGAAATAGCCTGCATTCCGAAAGTTTTTTATAAGACTTTCGGAATGCAGGCTATTTAGTATCAAGATGTTATCTGAGATTTATTATTTCTCGATCCGGATACGTGCGTCTACGGCAAACAGTCCGCGCTCGGTTGCAACCAGAGGATTAATGTCCATCTCCTTGATTTCGGAAGCAAAGCGGAGCAGCGTAGACAGGCGGACTATGATATCCGCATATTGCTGTTCATCCACTCCCCGCTGGCCACGCGTACCTTTTATAATAGGATAACCGCGCAGGGAACGGATCATGGAATAAGTCTCGTCATACGACAAAGGAGACAAGCCATAAGACACGTCTTTCAGCACTTCAACAAAAATTCCTCCCAGACCGCAAAGCACGACATGCCCGAAACGGTCTTCATACTTGGCTCCCAAGAACAACTCCTGCCCTTTCAACATCGGCTGTACCATAACGGCTGTCACATCAGGCAAACGCATCATCCGTTCATATTCGAAAATCAGATGTTCTTCACTGCGGATATTCAGGGCGACGCCCCCCATATCGCTCTTATGTATAGGACCGACAACCTTAGCTACAACCGGGAACTTCACTCTCTTGGCAAAAGCTACCAGTTCGTCGCGATCGGTCGACGTGAACTCTTCCACCAACGGTATCTGGGCAGCTTTCAACAAAGTACGGACTTCTTCGGGATTCAAATAGCCGCTGCCCGGCAACCGGTCGATAATACGGCGGACTTCGGGAACATCGACACCATACAACTGGATATCCGTACTCATGGGCCTCGGCGTATTGAGCACACGCGAGAGGGCTGTTCCCAATGTCACTTCATCAGAAAAGTTCACATGTCCTTTCTTCACGAAGCTTTTCACTTCCGGACCCGCCGTTACGATAGAAGGCAATACCGGGAAAATCGGTTTCTTGCACTCTTCCATTTTCTTATGAAGCACTTCGTACGTATCGTATAGTTTTACCAATCCCGGACTGCCGAAGATAACCATCATCAGGTCGATGTCTTCAAAGCGGTTTTCACAGAAATCGATAGCGGTGGCCAGATGTTCGGGAGTACCTGTACCGATGATATCTATCGGATTGCCGACGGCGGCTCCCGGATATAACTTGGACTTTAATTCCGCAGCAAGCGGGCCGTCCAGTTTTGGCACGTTCAGGCGTCCCTTTTCCAAGGCATCCGCCAACATGACGGCAGGTCCTCCGGCGTGTGTGATAATCGCACAATTCTTGCCTTTCACCTCTTTCAAAGTAAAGATACTGGCAACAGTCGTCAATTCCTCACGGCTGAAGCAACGCACGATACCTGCTTTACGGAACAGGGCTTCCACTGCCGAATCCGAACTGGCGATCGCTCCCGTATGCGAAGAAGCGGCACGTTTGCCGACATCCGTACTTCCAGCCTTGATCGCAGCGATATGGCAACCTTTGCGGATCAGAGAAGAAGCATGATACAGGAGTTTATCGGGATTTTTGATCTGCTCGATATAAAGCATCTTTATTTTGGAGTCGAGAACCGGGTCAAAGTTGCGGTCCATATATTCGATCACTTCTTCCACACCGATCTGCTTGGAATTACCGACAGACCAGACGGAAGAAAAACGAAGTCCTTTTGTCAATGCCGATTCGATAATGAAAAGCGCCGTACCGCCTGAACTGGAAACGAAATCGACCCCGTCTGCATGAAATTCCGGGATCGGCTGGGTAAAGACGCCGTGATAGTGCATATTCATCAAACCGATGCAATTCGGGCCGATCAATGAAGCACCGGCTTCGTTAATACTCTTCAGCATCTGTTCTTCCAGTATCGCCCCTTCATGCGTTTCCTCTCCGAAACCGGCCGAAATAACGATGAACGCCTTTACATTTTTCTGTTTGGCAAGCACATCCACCGCTTCCGGGCAGGCCGGACCGGGAATAGAGATGATTGCCAGTTCCGTTTCCGGGATATCGTGCACCGAATGATAGGATTTCAGGCCCTGCACATCGTCTTCTTTGGCATTTACGACATACAGTTCGCCTTTATACTTCCCGTCCAGCAGATTACGGACCAAACGGCCACCCGGTTTATGCACATTATTGGATCCTCCCACCACTACGATGCTCTGAGGATTAATTAATTCTCGGTTAATCATGACATTTTGATTAATTTGGTTCAATGAATGGGAACAAATATAGTTTATTTCTCCGTTTATCCATCAAATCCGGGGTAATTTATTTACATTTTGCACATTCTTCCACCAGCCAATCGCACCAGACATCCATTCCCGTGCCTTTTGTTGCAGACACTTCGAATATTTGCAAGTGATGATTTACCTTCAATGCGTTATTGCGCAGCGTCTCCACATCCGTGTCCAGATAAGGCGCCAGATCGATTTTGTTGATCACGCAGATATCCGCTTCCAGGAAGATATGGGGATATTTCAACGGTTTGTCATCCCCTTCGGTAGTACTGACGATAACGACTTTCTTCGCCTCTCCCAGATCGAACATGGCGGGGCAAACGAGGTTGCCTACATTTTCCACAAACAGGAGGGAACCGTCGGAGGGATTCAGATGCTTGACGGCGTGATTCACCATATCGGCTTCCAGATGGCAACCGGTTCCGGTATTGACCTGGAAAACGGGGACGTCAAGGGCGGCAATGCGGTCGGCATCATTCGAGGTCTGCTGGTCTCCTTCGATGACGCAGATTTGCGAGGGTAATTCGCGAGCCGTACCGGAAGTCAACCGGCGTATCGTCTCTTTCAATAAGGTCGTCTTACCGGAGCCTGGCGAACTCATCAGATTCAGGCAGAAGATATGTTTCGCCTCGAAATAGCCTCTGTTACGTTCGGCCAACAGATTATTGCGCTGGAGAATATCCTGTTCCAGCGTTATTACTTTTCCTTCATCGTGATGATGGTGGTGATGTTCATGTCCGTGTTCGTGATCATGGTCATGATTGTGATCGTGATGATGATGCTCTCCGCATCCGCAAGTTCCACACATAAGCGTTTGTCTTTTTATTTTACAACAATTGATTTGATCCGAAGTTCCCGCCCCTTTGTGATATTTACCAAATAAGAACCACAATTGGGGCATGGAGAAAACAAATTCCCCACAGGAAAGACCGTTTCGCAATCGCTGCACTGTCCTTCCCCGTCTATATAGCGGCGGATGATCTTTGCTTTTTCGAGCAAAGTACCTTTCACTGCACTTTCCATCGCAAACTCCAATGTTTGCAACTCCACTCCAGCAAGACGACCTATCTCGAGTTCCACTTCTTCTATCTGCGAAGAATGATGTTCGCGAGCCTGTTGTTCGGATAGCTGAACAATACTTTGAGCGATCGATAATTCATGCATACCTGTATTTTTTATCATTACTGCCTCCTCCTATTTTCCTTCCAAGGACTTTTTTGTTTCATACCGATGAAAATAAATTTTCATGCCGGAGAAACTTTTGTTTCATGCTGGTGAAACTTTTGTTTCATGCCTGTGGAAAAGGTGGTAATTTATTATCTTTTGTCACATAAACAATTGCTGCGATGCGGCAATCGCCAGTTGCCCGACCGCTACGCCTCCGTCGTTGCAGGGAATACGTCCCGGCACAAACAGAGGAATACCTGCTTCGGCAAACATACGCTGCAACTGTTCCGTCAAACGTCTGTTCTGGAAACAACCGCCGGAGATCACGACTTTGTCCGCTCCGGTCTGCTTCCTGAACCGTTTAGCCATCTCTACCAAGAGCCATGCCAACGTATTGTGGAAGCGGGCGGATAACTCCGTCGCCGGGATTCCGACAGCAAGATCCTCCAATATTCCTTCAAATACGGGACGCATGGAAATAGACTCCCCTTCTATTAAAACAAAATAACGTCTTTGATGTTCATCGGAAGCCAATTGTTCCAACTTGACGGGAGCTTCCGCCTGATGCGTGGAGATATCGCAGACACCCAGCAAGGAGGCAATGGCATCGAACAGCCGGCCTGCACCGGATGTATAGGGCGTATTGATCCCTTTCTCCATCATTTTCAGAAGCATTTGTATCTTCGCTTCTCCTACCCGTTCCTTGAAACCGGCAGGAAAAGGTATCTCGTTTCCATAATAATGCCACAGGTAAGCAACCGCCATGCGCCAAGGCTCGGTCGAAGCCTTATCCCCTCCGGGAAGCGGTACGTATTCCAGATGCGAAAGCCGCTTATATTCCCGGCGGTCACAAAGGAAGACCTCGCCGCCCCAGGCTTTGCCGTCATCTCCTAAGCCCGTTCCATCCAGGACAAGCGCGATTACCGGCTCGTCCAACCCGTATTCCAGCATACAAGCGGCAGCGTGCGCATGATGATGCTGCACGCGCAATAACGGGAGATGAAGATCCGACGCATAGCGTTCCGCCTCACGGGAAGAAAGGTAGTCAGGATGCAGATCGCAGACTAAAAGAGATGGCCGGAAACGGAAAAGATGCTGAAAGCGTTCGAGCGACTCCTTATAGAATCGATATGTCTCCCAATTCTTGAGGTCGCCGATATACTGGCTTTGCAAGATCGTTTCTCCCTTCCCTACGGCAAACGTATTTACCTTTTCGGCTCCGAAAGCTAAGATTCCTTCAACCGGAACATCTGCAAAGAACGGTTCCGGCACATATCCCCGTGAGCGGCGTATCAGGCAAGGTTGATCGCCGCAAACTTGCAGCACCGAATCGTCCACCCGGTTATGGATATCGCGGTTATGATGGAGCAAAAGGGGAATTTTGCCGGCCAGTTGCTTTTCAGCCTCTTCCGGGGTAATGGCTATCGGGTATTCACTGAGATTGCCGCTCGTCATTACCAGTGCAGGCGTGTCTAACCGTTCAAACCAATCGAAATGGATCGGCATATAAGGAAGCATACATCCTAAAGTCTCCATCCCCGGATTGATAGACGGAGCCAATGGCCGACGTTGTTTCAGCAGCACGATCGGACGACGCCAGGAAAGCAAGGATTCTTCTTCCACCTCATTCAAGAATACATACCGGCGTATATTCTCCATATCGCGAAACAGCACGGCAAAAGGTTTGCCATCCCGCTGCTTGATCTCCCGCAGCCGGGAAACCGCCTTTTCATTTTTCGCATCGCAAATCAGGTGATAGCCACCTATTCCTTTCGCGGCAATCACTTCGCCCTCGCGAAGCAAACGGGAAGAAAGGTCGAGCAGTTCCGGATAGTCCGTAACCTTTACCTTATTATATAATGTATAGTAAGACGGTCCGCAATGATTGCAGGCAACAGGCTCAGCATGAAAACGCCGGTCGCTGACAGTCGTGTACTCCTTCCGGCAGGCCGGGCACATCGGGAAAGCCGACATGGTCGTCTGGCCTCTGTCGTAAGGCAGATCACGGATGATGGAAAAGCGAGGTCCGCAATGCGTGCAATTGATAAAAGGGTATTGCAGGCGGTGCGGTTGTGTCTTCCGGTCACGCAAGCATTCGGGGCAAACGGCAATATCGGGCGCAACCTGCGTCACTTCGTCCGATTCCGAATGGCTGGGGGTAATACGAAAGTCTGTGTATGGATTTTTTGCTTCTATCCTTTCCGAAACGGTTATCCGGTGGATGGATGCCACAACCGGATGTTCACGACGTATGCGTTCGATGAAAAGCTCCCGCTGTCCGAGAGTAAGGACGGCCCGGATGCAGACTCCGTTATTCCGGTTGTCCACTTCACCGCATATCCCCATTTCGTTGGCTATCCGATAGATAAACGGGCGGAAACCTACTCCCTGCACTAAACCCTGGACGGTCAGGATCGATATGACAACCTCCTCCTCTTTCATCTTCTTCATTTACGTTTTGACAAATGTAATCCCTTTCACAGGAATACGCAAACAAGGCGGATGGCAATTTTCTATAGCCCTTATAAATTATATCTATCTGAAAGATAAACAGAAATGTGTGATATCATACATTTCTTCAGAACATATTGCCTACTTTTGAAGTTAGATAAATATAACAAAGATTTTACTAATATGTGTCTCGCAATACCTGGAAGAATACTGAGCCTCGATGACTCCATCCCTGAGCTTAAAATGGCTAAAGTGGATTTTAGCGGAATCGTAAAAAATATATGTGTCCAATGGGTCGACGTTTCCATTGGCGACTACGTGTTGGCTCATGCCGGTATGGCCATTTCCGTTGTCAATGCGGAAGAGGCGGAAGAAACGCTGAAAGATTTAAAGCAATTGACAATTGACTGTTAAATGCGGATAAGAGCCAAACTAAATTGTCCATTGTCATGAAATACATAGACGAATACAGAGATAAAGAGCAAGTACAATCGCTCGTCCGGGCTATCCGGCAGGTGGTGACGAGGCCCTGGCATATCATGGAGATATGCGGGGGGCAGACACATGCCATCGCCCGTTATCGCCTGGAAGAGATGTTGCCGGAGGAAGTCAAGCTGTTGCATGGGCCGGGCTGTCCGGTTTGTGTCACGCCGGTCGGAATCATTGACCGCGCGATCGGGCTGGCCAAGCGGCCAGATGTCATACTGGCCTCTTTCGGTGATATGATGCGCGTACCGGGAAGCCGGGAAGACCTGTTACAGGTCAAGGCCAATGGGGCGGATATCCGTATGTTGTATTCACCTTTGGATGCCGTCAGTCTGGCAGCCGGCCATCCTGACAAGAAAGTCATATTCTTCGCGATCGGTTTTGAAACGACCGCTCCCGTACACATGATGGCTTTGAAGGAGGCCGTACGGAGGAAGTTGGAAAATTTCTACCTGCTTACCTCCCTGTTCACTGTGCCGCCTGCCATCGAGGCGATCCTCTCCGATCCTGAATCGCGTGTCGACGGCTTCCTGACAGCGGGGCATGTTTGTGCCATCACCGGAAATGAGGCGTATCATCTCCTCGCTAAGAAATATAAAACACCGATGGTCGTGACAGGATTCGAACCTGCCGACCTGCTTTTAGGCATTTACCGTTGTTTGCTTCAACTGGAAGCAGGTATATATAAGGTAGAGAATGCTTATAAACGCGCCGTACCCGAAGAAGGAAATCCGGCGGCCCGCGCCTTGATGGACGAAACACTGGAACTTTGCGACCAGGAATGGCGAGGCATCGGAGTTATTCCGCAAAGCGGATTACAACTGAAAGAGATATTTGCACGGCAAGACGCTTCACACTTTCTCCCCGTGCCTGAAGCGGTCAGTAATGCCGAGGATGAGTCGGCGTATCAAGTCCGCCCTGACAAAAAACCGTCGAGCATGGGAAGGGGACGGTGCATCGCCGGTGATATTATGCGAGGGACGAAACAAACAAAAGACTGTCCCTTCTTCGGAACGCTCTGCACGCCCGACCACCCGGTCGGCGCGCCGATGGTTTCCTCGGAAGGTGTCTGTGCGGCTTATTATAGATATAAATAGATTCAGAATATGATAACGACAAATTGCCCCATTCCTTTCTCCGGTTCCGACTGCGTGCTATTGGCACACGGTGGCGGCGGACGAATGACACATCAACTGATAAGCAGCATCTTCTATCCTGCTTTCCGCAATCCTCTGTTGGAACAGGATCATGACGGATGCGTCTTTCAGGTAGAGGCCGGACGGATGGCCTGCTCGACCGATTCGTTTGTGGTCGACCCTGTTTTTTTCCCTGGTGGAGATATAGGCGACTTAGCGGTCAATGGGACCGTAAACGACTTAGCTTGCTGCGGCGCCCGTCCGCTTTACCTGACTGCCGGCTTTATCTTGGAAGAGGGATTGCCTCTTGCCGACCTCCGGCGCATCGTCCTGTCGATGAAGGCGGCAGCCGAACGTGCCGGCGTGCAGATCGTCGCCGGCGACACGAAGGTGGTGGAACGGGGCAAATGCGACAAACTCTTCATCAATACAAGCGGTATCGGCGTCGTACCCGAAGGTGTCCGCATTGCCCCCGACAGGGCGCAACCCGGCGACGTGGTCATCTGTAGCGGACCGATCGGCGTACATGGCATCACCATCCTCTCCGCCCGTGAAAGTCTGGGTTTTGAAACAAATCTGAAAAGTGACACAGCTTCGTTAAACAATATGATTGACGGGTTGTTAAAAGATATAGAGGAAGTCCATGTCCTGCGCGATCCGACACGAGGCGGCGTAAGCGGAACGTTGAACGAAATCGCACAGGCAGCCGGTGTGGAAATCGTCCTGGATGAAGCGTCGCTACCCATTCCCGATGCCGTACGCGGCGCTTCGGAGATATTAGGTCTCGATCCGCTCTATATAGCAAACGAAGGATTGGTGCTGGTGATCCTGCCGGAAGAAAAGGCGGAACAGGCACTTGCCATCATGCGGAACTGCCCGGAAGGAAAGAATGCCGCCATCATCGGCCGTATTCCGGAAAAGGGCAATGCTTTGGTTAAAATGAAGACGTTGTATGGTAATTACAGGATTGTCGATATGCTCAGCGGCGAACAGTTGCCGAGGATATGCTGATACAGGTGCCAACCGAGGCTTCGACACCATGCCAACTAATAAATGTTAAAACATTAACAAGTTAAGATATGGAACACAAAAGACCGTCTATCTACGAAGAATGCCTGCAGAAAGGCATCTCCCGCCGGGATTTCCTGAAATTCTGTACCACTGTTGCCGCTCTGATCGGACTCGAATCCAGTGGAGTGGCACAAGTAGTAAAAGCACTGGAAACGAAGCCCCGGCTCCCTGTCATCTGGCTTCACTTGCAGGAATGCACCTGCTGTAGCGAATCGTTCATCCGCTCTTATCATCCCACGGTAGGCAACCTGCTGTTCGATAATATCTCGCTTGACTATACGGAAACGCTGATGGCCGCCTCCGGCTTCCAGGCCGAAGCCTGCAAGGAGGAGACCATGAAGAAGTATTGGGGTGAATACATCCTGATGATCGAAGGTTCTATCCCGACCAAAGACGAGGCGTATTGTTGCGTCGGCGGAAAGAGTGCCATGCAGATCGTCGAGGAGTGTGCCGAAGGGGCGAAAGCGATCATTGCGTGGGGCAACTGCGCCTCTGCCGGTTGCGTGCAGGCTGCCAATCCGAACCCCACCGGGGCAAAAGCCATCCACAAGCTGATCAAAGGGAAGCCGCTGATGAACGTGCAGGGCTGCCCTCCCATCGCCGATGTTATGACAGGCGTGATCGTCTACATGCTGACCTACGACCGTATGCCGCAACTTGACGCCCTCGGACGCCCGAAGATGTTCTATAGCCGCCGCGTGCACGACACGTGTTACCGCCGTGCCAATTTCGATGCCGGCCTGTTTGTCGAAAGTTTCGACGACGAGAACGCCAAACGGGGCTACTGCCTGTATAAGGTCGGCTGTAAAGGGCCGAACACCTATAATGCTTGCGGTATCATCAAATGGAACGAAAGCACCAGCTATCCGATCCAGAGCGGACACCCTTGCCTGGGCTGTAGTGAAGCGGGATTCTGGGATATGAGCCCCTTCTACAAGCGATTGCCCGATGTACACGGTTTCGGTATCGAAGCGACTGCCGACCAGATCGGCCTGGCTGTCGGTGCCGCCACGGTCGCCGGTATCGCCGTGCATGCCGTAGCCACCAACATCCGCAAGAAAGAGTTGATCGACAACGACGAGCCCGAAAGCAAATCGACTGTCTAATCTTCATCTCTTAATTCTTAATTATCAATTATTAATTCAAAAAAGCCATGTCAGAAAGAATAGTAGTAGACCCGCTTACCCGCATAGAAGGCCATCTGCGGATCGAAGCCGATATAGAGAACGGAAAGATTAAAGACGCCTATAGCTCCGGCACGATGGTGCGCGGAATCGAAACGATCGTGAAAGACCGCGACCCGCGTGACGCCTGGGTATTCGTAGGACGTGTATGCGGGGTGTGTACCTCCATCCATTCGCTTTGTTCCGTACGGGCGGTAGAAAACGCGTTCGATATCGTCATCCCGCCTAATGCCGAGATGGTGCGTAATATCATGACTGCCGTGCTGTATATGCACGACCATGTTGTCCATTTCTACCAGTTGCACGCGCTCGACTGGGTGGATGTCGTTTCCGCCCTTAAAGCCGATCCCGCCGAGGCTTCGCTGCTTGCGCAGAAACTCTCTCCCTGGCCAAAAAGCTCCACCGGCTATTTTACGGCACTGAAAGAACGGCTCACGAAGTTCGTGGGAAGCGGACAGTTAGGAATCTTCGCCAACGGGTACTGGGGGCATCCGGCCTATAAGCTGACTCCCGAACAGAACCTGATCGCAGTCGCCCACTATCTCGAAGCCCTCGAATGGCAAAAAGAAATCGTCAAGGTACATGCCGTATTCGGCGGTAAGAACCCGCATCCCAATTATCTGGTAGGCGGCATGCCGTGCAGTATCGACCTGAACGAAGCCAACGCGATCAACACCGAACGCCTGGACCTGGTCAAACAAAAGTTACAAGAGGCAAAGACCTTTATCGACCAGGTGTATATCCCCGACCTGCTGATGATCGCCAATGTCTACAAGGACGAATGGAGCAAGTTAGGCGGCGGTGTGAAGAACTACCTCGCCTATGGCGATTTCCCGATGTACGAATACGGGGAGACGGACAACTACAAGATGCCGCGCGGGATCGTCCTGGACCGCGACCTGTCGAAAGTGCATCCGGTCGATGCCAACTCTCCGGAAGAAATAAAAGAGTATATCTATCACTCCTGGTATAACTATACGCAGGGCGATAAAGCCGGCCTGCACCCGTACGACGGCGAAACGAACCTGAACTATACAGGTCCCCGCCCCCCTTACACGCATCTGAATGTTGAAGACAAATACAGCTGGATCAAGACGCCGCGCTGGAAAGAGGAACCGATGGAAGTCGGCCCGCTCGCCCGTATGATCGTTGCCTATGCCGCCGGCAAGGAGCCGCAAAAATCGCTGATCGACGACACGCTGAAACAACTCGACCTGCCTGCCGAAGCGCTCTTCTCCACCCTCGGACGTACAGCTGCCCGCGGGCTGGAAACGAAGCTCACGGCCGATTGGGCGCTTGAGTTTTACGACCGCCTGATCAAGAACCTCGAAAACGGCGACTCCCGTATGGTCAACCATTATATGTGGGAAAGCGAAGCGTGGCCGAAACATGCCCAAGGCGTCGGCCTGACGGAAGCGCCTCGCGGTGCTTTAGCACACTTTATCGTGATCGAGAACAACAAGGTGAAGAACTACCAGATGGTCGTACCGACTACCTGGAACGCTTCTCCACGTGACGAAATTGGCAAACTGTCCGCTTATGAATCAGCCCTGATCGGTACGCCGATACATGATCCGAAGCAGCCGTTGGAGATTCTCCGTACCATCCACTCGTTCGATCCCTGTCTGGCATGTGCCGTGCACCTGTATGACGAAGAGGGGAAATATGTGCATCAAATGGACACGTTCTAAAAAAGCAGTTCAATGAAAAGTCGTAAGAAACGTTTAAGAGAAGTATATGTATGGGAGCTTCCCGTGCGTATCTATCACTGGCTGAATGCACTTTGTATCGTGATACTCTGCATCACCGGTTTTATCATAGCCGACCCGCCCGCCATCATGACGGAGACGGAGGCAAACTTCAGCTACTGGTTCGGCACGGTACGCTTCATCCATTTCGTGGCGGCGTTCGTGTTCTTTTTCAACTTCGTGTTCCGCTTGTACTGGGGGTTCGTCGGGAACCGATACGCGCGCTGGAACAACTTCATCCCGCTGAAGAAGTCGCAATGGAAGGAGATTCTCGAAGTGATCAAGGTGGATATCCTGATGATTAAGAACAAGCCGGTGGACAGTATCGGGCATAATGCGCTGGCAAGCGTTATTTACTTCGGTACGTTCTGGGCGTTCCTGCTGCAATCCATTACCGGGTTCGGCCTGTATGCCAAGATGAGCGAGTCTGTCTTTCCGCAACTGTTCGCCTGGACTATTCCGTTGATGGGTGGCGACCTGATGGCCCGCGAGATCCATCATTTCCTGATGTGGTTCTTCATCCTTTTCGCCATCGTGCATATTTATCTGGTGTTCTACCATGATTATATCGAGCAGCGCGGTGAAACGTCCTCTATTATCGGTGGCTGGAAGTTCATCGAAGAAGAGATTGCAGACAAGGAAGAGGTAACGGAAAATGCAGAAGTAATCACTAAATCCGCCCGTAAGAATGAATAAGGATATATTGGTATTGGGTGTCGGCAACCTGCTGTTGAAGGACGAAGGAGTCGGCATCCATGTAATACGGGCCCTCGAAAAGGAGGAACTTCCTCCTAACGTCTCCCTGATGGACGGTGGTACGGGTGGCCTGCATCTGATAAGCTGGATACAGGATTATAACCGGATCATCATGGTCGACGCAACGCTCGACCACAATCCTCCGGGAACGATCCGCCTGATCCGTCCCCGCTATGCGACGGACTTTCCGCCCCTGATGAGTGCGCATGAAGTCGGCCTTCGCGACATGATCGAAGCCATGATATTGACGGAGAAGCTGCCGGACATACAACTGATCGTTGTCTCTGCCGAAGACATCAGCGAGGTCGGAATGGAACTGACCCCTGCGGTCGAAGCGGCTGTCCCGGAAGTGGTGGAAATGGTCAAACAAATCATACAATGATTCTATCATAAATGTTCTATTGAGGGACTTACCTGTCACGCGGGACAAAAGGCCTGCCAGGTATCAGTTTACTGTACATGTTTCGTGTGTTTTTAGTTTAGTAATCCAATAAGGAACAAATATGCAAAAAAAAGAGCTGCCCCCTTTGACAGGAACAGCTCTTTTTTGCTAATAATCTAATGATTAACTCTTCTTCAATACCTTAGTCAGCTCTTGCGGGGTTACATTGGCGGCGATAATAACACCCTTGTCGTCGATCAGGAAGTTGCGGAATCCCTTCTGCAGGTTATACTTCCCGAATAGTTCTGACTTTCTGCCAAGTTCTTCATGAAATTGCTTTGTGCCTTCCAGTTTGTCGGCTTTTACCGTTTCGGTAAAAATGGATTCTTTCTCGTCCAAAGAGATCGAATACATCGCAATCTTGTCTGAACTCAACTTGTTGACTTCATTCCATAATTGAACGTTACGGGCCCGCGATTCAGCATCGTAAGCTGCCCAGAAATTCAGCAATGTGTAACGTCCTGAATGATTTTGGAAACTGAAATTGCTTTCGTTTCCTAAAGACTCTATTCTCGGAGCAAGGTCGCCAGGGTTAATACCGACTGTCGGCTTTGCGTTTTTAGTCCCGGCAGACACTGCAAGCAGCGCAACCGCAACAAAGAGAACATAAGCTCTTACTTTCATATCATCATTTTTATGTTAAACTTAATCGGAGCATTATTTTGAAAATTCCTCTCCGACTCCTGATTTTCAGGAAGTAAACAAGGGCTTCACCTTCGCTAAGGAATCGCTTTCTTGTTCTTAACGGTTGCAAATATACGGGCAAAAGCCCTTTTCTGCCAAATGATATAACACTTTTCTGCCAAAAAGCAAGATTTTTTATATGTTTTATTGCACCAATAGAACGAAAACAGTATGTTTTGCAGCATATCATTAATCTTATTTCACATATACTCGTCGATCGACTCAGCCAAAACTTATTGTCTTATTGTCTCTTTTTTCAAAATACCCGGTAGTCTAAATCGAAACTCATACCCATAAAAATCGAATTTATAGGGCATATATTTACAATTGCATGCGCGGATAATATTTATTAATAATTTTATACATATTATAATGCTGATTATCAAGAATGTATAATATAGCCCTTAAAAGAGGGGGATATTGTATTTTTTTTCTTCTTACCCTAAAAATAAATACCTTTTTCTCTTGCTTATTCCATAATTTGCTCTACATTTGCAGTGTACTAATAAACTAATACACTAAAGAAGCAAATCTATGATTACAATTAAAGACGCAAGTCTCAGCTACAAACGCAATAATCCTGTCATCGACAGGATTGACCTGGATATCCAACCGGGTTGCATCTATGGTCTGTTAGGAAAAAACGGCGAAGGAAAGACCACGCTGTTGAACGTCCTGAGCGGACAGCTTTTCCTAAACGAAGGGACATGCCACGTATTCGGTGAAGATCCGGCTAAACGGAATGCAGGATTGCTGCAAAAGCTGTTTCTGTTGCCGGAGGAAATCAATATGCCGGATGTGACGGCCATGCAGTATATCCGGATGTATGCACCTTTCTACCCTACTTTCAGCCATGATATTCTGAAAGCCTGTTTCGAATCGTTTGAAGTCGACTTCTCCGCCCGTCTCAAAAAAATGTCACAAGGCCAGCGGAAAAAGATCGCGATCACATTGGCCCTTGCCGTTCACACCCCGCTCCTGTTGATGGACGAACCGACCAACGGATTGGATATCCCTTCCAAAGATGTGTTCAGGAAGCTATTGGCCTCTTTTACGAACGAGGAACAGACGGTTATCATTTCGACTCATCAGGTGCGTGACCTGGAAAGCCTGATCGATGCGGTTCTTATTCTGGATAATAAAAAAATCATTCTGAATAGCAGATTGAACGAGATCAGCCGTAAACTCTTTTTCCGCCTTACGAACCCTGAAGAAGATGTTTTGTACCGGAACCAGACTCCGTTCGGCCTCATGGGAGTCGGCGAAAATACCGATGGCGAGGAAACTCCTGTTTCACTGGAACTCTTGTTTAATGCAGCAACCCTGCATCCTCAAGAAATTAAAAGAATATTCAACCGATAAATCATTTACAGCCATGAACGATAAAATTAGTTTACAACGAATCAAATTACTGCTGCGTGCAGACTGGATAGAACACAGAACGCAAGTGTCTTTTGTCATCGGCTCTTTCCTTGCGGCCTTTATTGTTTTCTTTCTGATCACTTTGCAAGGAGATGCGACAACAAAAGAATTTATCAGGAAACAGTATTTCTTTTATGGACTGGGCTTATTCGGGTCTTTCATTTATTATTGCCGCTATATCGGGGCGAAGGTGCACGAACCCAAAGGGTTGTTTCTGACTCTTCCTGCCAATACAATGGAGAAATTTAGTGCATTCTTGTTGGAAGGATTCATTTTGATTGCCGTTTTCCATCTTTTGTTATGGCCGGCATTATACGTCATATCTCTGACAGTACCCGGCTATTCCGTCATAAGTTTTTTCGATATAATGAGAACGTTCAAAATCTCTTTGCCGATTATCGCTTTTTTATCTTCACTTGTCTTCCTTTCCTACATTACTTTTCGGAAACATGCTTTTCCGGCGGTCATTCTCGCCTATACATTATTATTAGGAGGCACGATATTTATGATCAAAAAAATTGTGATCGAGGCATTAGGTTCACAACAAGGAGTATTTACGGAAATGACACCAATGTATTATACGGTGAACTTCCTGGTCCGATACCACGTAATCGCTTTTGTGGCAGCAACTCTCGGCATACTTTATATTGCTTATCTCAAACTAAAAGAAAAGGAATTAAGATGAACTATAATACTAATCAATCCATATTTGTCCAGATAGCCGAACGTATTTGCGACCGGGTGTTGAGCGGTGATTACCAGGCAGACGCCCGCATCCCCTCGGTCCGCGAACTGGCTGTTGAAATGGAGGTGAACCCCAATACCGTCATGCGCTCGTACGAACGTTTGCAAGCTAACGGAATCATCTACAATAAAAGAGGCATAGGCTATTTCATCTCGCCCGATGCAGAAAAAGAAATACGACGGATGCGGCATAACCAGTTTGTGGAAGAAGTCCTCCCGTCAGTCTTCAAAGAAATGCACCTGTTGGGTGTCGATCTGGAAGAACTGGCAAACGCTTACAATCAATATTCAACAACAATAAATTCCGATAATCATGAAAAGAAGTAATATATTATTAATCCTGCTTTTTGCTCTCCTGTATGTGATCCCTTTTTTAGTATGGATGTACTTCGTTTATGCCGGAGACAAATCTTATACCGGCATATCCGATAAATACCAAGTAGTCAAAATAGACAACCCGGATCTTACAGCCAATCAGGTAGCCATAGACACTCAAAGGGCATCTGCCTTCCCGAAACGAGAGATGCTGGAAACTTCGAGACGAAGCTACCTGTATTATAAAGGTAATAAACAATATCTGCCCGAAGTCTCTGTCTATGGCGACACGATCCGAATCGGCAAAGCACAGGATGCAAAAGATAAAGACCTTACATTAAACATCCATATGGCCAAACTTAAAACCGTTCTGCTGAACGGACAAGTGATCTGGGAGAAATAAAAATCCAATTGCTAATTATCAAACAACAGCGAAGACTTTCCCTGTCCGATGGGGAAAGTCTTCGCTGTTAATATTCAGTATCGGTCTTTCGGATTTATTTATCACTGTAAGGCGAAGGCATCGGCATACCTTCCTTTATATATTCGTCATATACAACAGTCGGATGATCCTGCGGAGATGTGACATTATATTCTTCTTTGAAGTTATCGCGACGGAAGTTCTTCAGTTTCAGATTTTCCGAACTGTAAGTACGCAAGGTTTGCCTTTTATTCCCGGTTAGGGAACTTTCCACTACTTCCGAATCCAAAATATTCATTTTCGGAGTGAGGGACGGCAAAAGCTTCTGTTCGAGTAAACCGCGATAGGCCCCGATGTATTCACACCATACAGCATTTCCACGCGTAAAAATACGATAGGTATAATTGGACCATGCTGTCCGGATGTGGATTTCATGTTGCCAGATTTCAATACAGGCTTCTGAATCGTAGTTCGGGTCCTTGATCGTTACCCGCTCCAATCCATGCATCTTTTCCAGGATTTTCGTTTGCCATTTGTCTGAATGCATTATTTCAGCAATAATCTCAGGCAATCTTTCCTTAATTTCAAACTGAATCTTCATCTTCGTGTGCCTGCCAGTCAGGACTTCTTAAGGTTGCCAGGTTCTGTTATTAATACAATATCTCTAAATCAACAACAATAAATACACGTGGTTTGTTTACAAAACAATCGTTTTTTGTACATATCTCGTGCATCTTTGTTTCACAATATAATACTATGCCATCATTTCGCGGCAGATTGACCACATATAAACGTCTATTTGTAACTTTCGTAAAGATAATAGTAAAATATCATTTATCAAAGAGAATTCCTTTTTTTTGATGCCCTATTTTTATTTGTAACCCGCATATCGGAATTGGATTTTAAATATTATCTTTGCGATAGATAATAATAACAAATATTTTAGCGTATCAGGGTAAGAGTATAATGTTTGCTTATGGAATTCATACTAATCATAGAGACGATAATCTGTGTCATTCTTCTATTGCTTTTGGTCAGAAGTAACAGAAAGCAGACCTCATATAAAGCCAGGGAAGCTAAAATTATAGATTCCCAGCAATTTTGCCTGAACATATTGGATAATCTCCCTTTTCCCGTATTTGTCAAGGACATCAATGACGATTTCAGATATAAACTTTGGAACAAAGAAGCCGAAAAGAAATCAGGGACAAAGCGGGAAGATATTTTGGGACGCTCCGATTTTGATATATACGGCGAAGAACGCGGTCGCAAGTATCGCCAAATAGATGAGCAACTGGTAAAGAACAAAGTCGAATACCAAGCAGAAGACGATTATATTACGCCTGACGGAACAGTACACAATACGATCGTAAACAAGTCTGTTATAACATTGGGAAATAATCACTGGCTTTTGGTTGTCCGCTGGGATATCACACAGATAAAAGAATATGAGAAAGAACTGATCCAGGCTAAAGAAGAACTGGAAAATGCAATAAAAAACCAAAATCTGGTACTGAACAGCATCAATTTCGGACTCGTGTTTGTCGATAAAAACTATGTCGTCCAATGGGAATCGACAGCCAACTTGCATGAGATCGCCAAAGGAAGGCATTATAGTGCCGGAAAAGTTTGTTATCAGACAGTGATGGGACGTGAAGCACCTTGTTTGCAGTGTGCTTTAAGTAAAGCGATAGAAACAGGGAAACCGGTACGCCACGAGTTAACCGAAAAAGACACGGTTATCGAAATCAGCGCCATCCCGGTTTATGCAAACACCGGAGAAATACAAGGCGGTCTGATGAAGATCGAAGATATCTCGGATAAAAAACGTATCGAGCGTCTGCAATACGAAGTAAAGAAGGCTGATGAAGCCAACCGTTTGAAATCGGCCTTTTTAGCAAATATGAGCCATGAGATCCGTACACCTTTGAATGCTATCATAGGCTTCTCCAACCTACTGATCGAGACAGACGATCCTGAAGAAAAAAAGGAGTTTGTCCATATCATCACCTCTAACAACGAGCTGTTGCTACAACTGATAAACGATATTATCGATATGTCCAAAATAGAATCCGGAACCCTCGATTTCACCTATTCCGACACGGATATCAATCAGTTGCTGGAAGATATTTGTCAGCAAATGAAAATGAGAAACACAAGGCCGGAATCTGTTAAAATCGAATTCGTACAAAGGCAATCCGAATGTATTATCAATACGGATAGTAACCGTATCATGCAAGTCATGATCAATTTCATAACCAATGCCATGAAATTTACCGAACAGGGCAGCATCACCTTCGGTTATGAAAAAACTGAAAAAGACATCTGCTTTTTTGTTAAAGATACTGGAATCGGAATACCGTCAGACAAGAAAGACCAGATATTCGACCGCTTCGTCAAATTGAACACTTTCGCGCAAGGAACAGGGCTTGGACTGTCCATATGCGTCATGATTGTTGAAAAATTCGGAGGTACAATCGGCGTAGATTCCCAGGAAGGTGAAGGGTCGACCTTTTGGTTCCGTTTGCCCCTCTGAAATAAATCCGATTTTTTTTATACTTTTGCCTTCATTAATAGGATTAGTCAATGCTTAAATATTTTGTTGTATTTGCGGGAGCCTCTTTGTTTGCTATTTCTTTGCCGGCAAAGGCTCAGGAGCAACGCGATATTGTTGCGCTCTCCTCTGAAGAAATAACGACTCCTTCAGATACCGTGCCTCGAAAGGAGGCTGTCATCGTAGACGGAGTGAAATTGAACGAAAAGCAGTTGAAACGCTACTACCGTCAATTGCGTAAAGATTCCATCCGGGCTCACAAAAATATATGGTGGTCCGTACTGGGTGGCCCTTCATATACGCCGGAAGCTTCGTTTGGTGTGGGCGGTGCTGTCCTTGCCAGCTTCCGGATGAATAAACAGGACACGATTTCCCAACGCTCTTTCCTGCCTGCCGGTTTGAATTTGTCTATAAACGGGACCATTGTCGTCGCAGGCGCCGGAACGTTTTTCTTCAATGAGAACCGTTTCCGTATCTATATGAATTATGGTTACCGGAACGAACCTTCACACTATTACGGGAAAGGATTTGAAAAGGCGGAGAATCTCGAAAGGGGCGATTCTACTACCCGGTTTCATCGAAGCTATTTTCAATTGTATCCGCGATTTGTATGGGAAGTCCGTCCGCATTTCTATTTAGGCGGCTTGTTTGATCTGAACTACACAAAAGTTTCGGATGTTAATCCGGTAATGAAAAATGATCCCTATTACCAGAAATTCAAAAGCAAAGATTCGGATGAATGCAAATATTTCAACGTCGGTATCGGCGGGCTTATCCAATATGACACTCGCGACGATGTGGCGACACCTACGCGCGGTATGTTGTTAGGAGCCAATTTCAAACTGTTCGGTAAATATTTAGGAGGTGCTTATAACTACGAGATTATCGAGCTTGAATACCGACAATTTAAAAACGTATTCCGTCCGCGTAGTACACTTGCCTGGATCGCCAAAAGTCAAATCGGTTTAGGGGACGTTCCTTTTACGGAACTCCCGACTTTCGGTTCTCCTTTCGACCTTCGCGGTTATTATATGGGCAAGTACCGGGATAAGTCGATGGCTTACGGAATCGTTGAATATCGTCATATGTTCGGCTCCCCGGCTAAATACAAAAGCGGGAACTTCTGGGCAAAATGCGGTTTTGTAGCATGGGTTGGAACCGGAACGATCGGGGAAACTCCTTTTGACTGGAATAAATGGAAACTCAACTTCGGAGCCGGCCTTCGCTTTCAGATGCAGCCGGGAAAGAATTTCAGACTGGATATAGGCAAAGAACCCGGACAGCCGGGCATGCAGGTCTATATGAATATGACAGAGGCTTTTTAAGAAGGAAGATAAATCCAACTTTCTAATAGACATAATTTAGGCACGGATTACAGGAAAGAAAATAAGTTGATCCGTGTAAATCCGTAAAATCCGTACCTCAAAAAATCGTGATGTCAGAATGACATTCGCATCATAAAGCGAACACCTTTCGTCTGGATACCCGGATGATCGCGATAGTTCAAACGCCAGACATAATCAAGACGAAGGAACTTAAAGATGTTTTCAATGCCGACACTGGCTTCCATATAGGGAGCTTTACCAAACGTGTACGAACCGTCAGGGAAAAGATACAGGCCGTCTCCCCCATTCATCGGGTTGTTTTTCGCCGTCAGATGTCCCCACATCCCACGGAAACAAAATACCTCTCTCCATTTCAACTTCTTGACAAGCGGCAGGCGGTTCAGCAAGTTTCCGTTCATGTAGTACGTCAAATCCCAAGAGGCATATTCGTCGCTGATGAACTCCATCGCGTTCATATTCGTATAAGATTCCGGCTGGATCGTATAAGAAAGATTGGCATTCGGCAGGATCAACAAAGGATATGGAACCTTGTTCCATACTTTCCCCGCTTTCGTGATTAGATCGATATAGCCGAAAGCCGAGAACCAGAAACGCTTCTGAATACCGATATCCGTACGGTGATAATCGTACGACGAACCCAGCAAATCTTTCTTTGCCATTACATGGCTGAAGTTGAAGATCAGCGCATCGAAAGTAATCGGATAGCGAAGGTTACGCGTCTGGTAGAACTTTTCATCTTTGGCATAACGGAACTTCAATTCCAGTTCTGTCATATCATAACTCTTAACCGGGCTGATGATACCATCCGGCCCGATCCGGTCGAACACGGCATATTCGGTTGCATATTCACGACGGTTACGGATGACAGCCCCATAAGCCAGACCATTATAATGTTCGTGATAGTAGGTCAGTTCGGCTTGCCGCAGATAAGTGGCCCGCGTATCTTTCTGGCGTTTCCAGGCCAGGAACATATTATCCTTGCTGGCATACATATATTGCTGTCCTAACTGGTTGATATCGTACATATATTCCAGGCGGATCGAGTTTAGCGGGAACTCCTTGCGGTATTCTTTACGATCATTGAATGAGTACTCGACAAGAGCATCATATTTCAGCTTTTCGTCTTTTGTTCCATACGCCATATATCCGTCAAAGAACAGGTTCTTGCTAAACGCCGTCGTCGTTGTCCCTCCCACACGGAAACGGGCCCCTTCGATCGCATTACCACTGATTGCCGTATTCATGGGGCCGAACTCGAACTTGCTTTTCAGCGGGTCCTTATTAGTCGGGATATAGCCGGACACAAGAACCGATACAACTTTTTCCGTTATATAAAAGATCGGAACAGAACGGAATTTAGCCATCAGCTTTTCGACCGAGTTCGGATTCTTCTTTATCGCCTCTTCCGGGCGGTTGCTTGTCCAGAAATCCTCCGATTGCTGATAGGCGTCCTTCAGCGTGATGACAGGTGCGCTCTCCTTAAACACAAGCGCCCGTTCGGCATCGGGTTCATCGAAAGAATGGTTGCTGTAGATATTCAGTCGCCGCGCATACATGCCTTTTGATTTCTCGCTCAATTTGAAGTTGACATTGATGTCGTCCTTCGTAATGATCCGGGTACTGTCGGGCGTACGTTCGAATGTTTGCTCGATCGTCATTCCGGAAACGAAGTTCAGGTTGATGTCTTTAGGAACATTCAGAATTGCCTTCTGTACAAAGAATGTGGAATCGAGCGTAACAAACAGATGGCCGGTGAAACCGAATGTCTCCGAGTTGAAAGGGACAAACCCTAAATCCACACATTTCTGTCCGTTCACATTTAATGTATCGAGCAGATAATATTTGTAATAATTCGGTCCGATAGTAGACAACGGACTGACAAACCGCTGTAAAAACAAAGGGATATCATTCTTGAAAATATCGACTTCCCGGAAAACCTCGTTCAAAAACTGCTGGATACCATCACGCGAGAATATTTCATCCACACCGGATGATTTGTTCCCTTTTACAATACGTTTCTCCGACTTCGGCTCTTTACGGTAATAGATAGATTCCACCTTTTCCTTTTCCGATACCGGAAGGATAGTCGTACCGATATCAAGCGTATCGACAAAATCGATCAAGAAATCGAATTTGCCCGGTTTTCCGTTCTTTTTGGGTTTGGGATGATAATCGTTCATCGCAAAGACCATCTTCTCATATTGATCGTATTGGAAATAATCGTGGTTACGCGGATCATTGCTTTCCCGTGAGGCAATAACCTGCTTTACGAACTTAACGGCCGGATTCTCTTTTTTGCTGTATTTCTCTTTCTTGGGCTTTACGACGACTTCATTCAAAGTAATTCCGTTCGGAGCCAATTTTATTTTCAGATTATTCGTTTTACCCGGAACAACCTTCACTTCTTTCGTATCGTACCCTAAGTAAGATACTTCCAGATTTTTGACATCGGTCGATGCGGAGAATGAAAAGTTACCATCCCCGTCAGTTGCCGTTCCTATTGTCGTCCCTTTAAATATAAGAGAAACGTAGGGTAACCCCTCCCCCGTAATCGAATCGGTTACAATTCCTTTTATGATCGTATTCTGTCCGTTTGCTATCCATACCGTAAACAAGGATGCCAGCAAAAAAACAATCTTCTTCCCCATCACAATTTCTTATCCTTTTATTTTTACTTTATCCCTAAATAAACCGCTGCAAAAGTATAACAGATTCTTTTTACAGAGTGTTCCAAAACACGCACATTATATTCCAATTACAAAAAATCTTCCTACCTTTGCCTCCCGAAAGGGGTGCCATACTGTTAACGGGCTGAGATTATACCCTCGCGAACCTGATGCGGGTAATGCCGCCGTAGGAAAAGAACAGACAAGGCTTTTTCCCTCCTTTTGTATGTAGACATGAAAATAAACACGACGTTTCGCTATCCGGTGGCACTTACTATTGCCGGTTCAGACAGTGGCGGTGGTGCCGGTATACAAGCGGATCTGAAAACATTTTCGGCTTTAGGAGTCTTCGGGGCTTCTGCCATCACATCGGTCACGGCCCAGAACACACAGGGGGTAAGAGGAATACAAGCTATTTCTCCGGAGATCGTCGAAGGGCAAATCAATGCCGTATTCGAGGACCTGACAGTCGATGCCGTTAAGATCGGGATGCTGCATAACCGGGAAGCTGCCCGGATCGTAGCCTGCTCGATCGACCGTTTTTGCCCGTCAAAAATTATTCTCGATCCGGTTATGATCTCGACAAGCGGCAGCAAACTGATAGAAGATGAAACCATCGAAGTCATTGTGAAAGAACTTTTTCACCGCGTCACACTGATTACACCGAATATCGACGAAGCAGTTTTTCTTTCCGGTATGCCGATACGCAACGAGGAAGAAATGGAAATTGCCGCACAAAAATTGTTGGCTTTGGGATGCCGTTCCGTACTGATGAAAGGCGGGCATCTGGAAGGTAAAGAAATGGCCGATATCTTGTTCACACGCGATGAAGCCCCGCTCCGACTGACAGTACCGACTGTTGATACTCAAAACACACATGGTACAGGTTGTACGCTCTCGTCCGCCATCGCCGCCTATATGGCCTTAGGGAAAAAGTTACCCGATGCCGTACGTTCGGCAAAAGATTATATAACGGCAGCCCTTAAGACCGGGGCCGATGTAAAGACCGGGCATGGACACGGGCCTCTCGATCATTTCTTCGATCCCGTTCCCCTCATAAAAATAGAAGTATGAAAAAGCTGATCGTTATTACTGCACCCCGCTTTTTCCAGGGAGAAGCGTCCATCCTTTCACATCTGTTTAATGAAGGAATGCAACGTCTTCATCTGCGTAAACCGGATAGCGATGCAAATGAATTGCGCAAATTGCTGGATCGGATTCCGGATATCTACTATCCGAAAGTCGTGCTTCATGACTGTTTCGGGCTGGCGGTGGAATATGGCCTGGGAGGCGTACACCTGAACAAACGCAACAGCCACGCTCCGGACGGTTTTGCAGGCACAATCAGCCGCTCATGCCATTCGATCGGGGAACTTGGACAGTTCCGGGGACTCGACTATCTATTTCTAAGTCCTATTTTTCAAAGCATATCCAAAGAAGGTTATGGGAATGGCTTCGAGACGGAAACACTCAGGCAGGCTTCCGATGCCGGGATCATCAATAACAAAGTCATAGCCTTAGGAGGCATAGACCTGACGACTCTTCCACTTCTACGTCCTTTCCGCTTCGGTGGAGTTGCCGTATTGGGAGCACTTTGGGGAAATCACCCTTCGGCGGATAAAGAGGATTCTATAATCACACAATATAAAAAGCTACAAGCATGGAATTAGATGATTTTTTATATACAAGTGCAGGCAGAGGAAGGTATGCCTGTTTTACCGGTACTAACCGGTTGATGTTCATCACACATCGTACGGACAAATACACAGAGCTGGATGAGGTCAAAATGGTGACTAAAGGCGGTTGTACCTGGGTCCAACTCCGCATGAAAGATAATTTGAACTTGGAAGTCGCCAAAGCTGTCTCGCATTTTACCCTGTTCGACTGCGACACAGATTGCGCCTGCTGCCTGGACGACGATCTGGAAATGGCCTTCAAAGCCGGCATCCACTGCGTCCATTTAGGTAAAAACGACATACCGGTTTCCGAAGCCTGGTGCCGCATCATCGAGAAAGGACAAGAAGACCTCTTCCTTGTGGGAGCAACGGCCAACACGTTCGAAGATATCCTGAGAGCAGACCGGGAAGGAGCTTCCTACATCGGCCTGGGTCCCTACCGCTATACCGAGACAAAAAAGAACCTGAGCCCTGTGTTGGGATTGGAAGGGTATCGAAAAATCATGGATCAATGTAGAGAAGCTGGTCTCGAAATTCCTATCTTTGCCATCGGAGGGATCGAGTTTGAAGACATCGCCCCCCTGATGGAAACAGGAATAGAAGGCATCGCCGTTTCCGGAGCGATCATCAATGCCGAAGATCCGGTCGAAGAGACACGCCGTTTCATACGGGAGATCAACAAGCATAAACCGGACCCTTGCAGAGACGATTCAGAAATATAAAAAATAAATAATATAACTATGGCAAGTAAAAACAGAATACGCATCATGTATCCTTCATCGGAAAAGATCTACGTACCCGGCAAGATACATAAAATAAACGTGGGTATGCGGAAGATCAAAATACTGGATTCCGTCACGCGTGATGAGAACGGAGAGTTGGTTTACAAGAAGAATAATCCCGTCATCGTGTATGATACCAGCGGACCATATTCGGATCCGAAAATCCCGGTCAATACGCAAAACGGCATCCCCCGTATTCGTGAATCCTGGTACGCAGGACGCAAAGACCTGATTCGCCTGGAAGAACTGACTTCCGATTATGGGCGGCAACGCCTGGCTGACTCCTCGCTGGATCACATCCGTTTCCCGAAACATCACCTGCCCTATCGTGCCAAAACAGGTAAAAACATCACCCAGCTGTATTATGCAAAACGGCGCATCATCACTCCGGAAATGGAGTATGTCGCCATCCGCGAAAACCAGCAGATCGAGGCGTTAGGGTTGAAATCATATATCACACCCGAATTTGTCCGCAAAGAAATTGCTGCCGGGCGTGCCATCATTCCGGCAAACATCAACCACCCCGAAGCCGAACCGATGATTATCGGGCGGAAGTTCCTGGTGAAGATCAACACCAACATCGGCAACTCCGCCCTCTCGTCCGGCATCGACGAAGAGATCGAAAAGGCCGTATGGAGTTGCAAATGGGGAGGTGATACCTTGATGGACCTTTCGACGGGAGACAATATCCATGAAACCCGCGAATGGATCATCCGTAACTGTCCGGTGCCGATGGGGACAGTTCCCATCTATCAGGCTCTGGAAAAAGTGAACGGAAAGATAGAAGACCTGAGTTGGGAAACCTACCGTGACACATTGATCGAACAGGCTGAACAGGGAGTTGACTATTTCACCATCCACGCCGGCTTGCTTAAAAAGCATATCGAACTGACACAGACGCGTTTGACCGGCATTGTCTCACGCGGTGGTTCAATCATGGCCAAGTGGATGCAAATACATAATGAAGAGAATTTCCTATATACTCATTTCGCCGAGATCTGCGAGATATTGAAAATGTATGACATTGCCGTTTCGATCGGTGACGGACTTCGTCCGGGTTCCATCTACGATGCGAACGATGCCGCCCAGTTTGCCGAACTGCATACGATGGGCGAGCTGACACAGGTCGCTTGGGACCAGTTCGTGCAGGTCATCATCGAAGGTCCGGGCCATGTCCCGATGAATAAGATTCAGGAGAACATGAAGGAACAGCAATATGCTTGCCATAATGCCCCGTTCTACACTTTAGGCCCGCTGACAACGGATATTGCTCCAGGCTACGACCATATCACATCGGCTATCGGAGCCGCCCAGATTGCCTGGCACGGCACGGCGATGATCTGTTACGTCACTCCGAAGGAACATCTCGGACTCCCCGACAAAGAAGATGTCCGAACCGGAGTCGTGGCCTATAAGATTGCCGCGCATGCCGCCGACCTGGCAAAAGGGCATCCTGGCGCACAGGTCCGTGACAATGCCTTGAGCAAAGCCCGCTTCGAATTCCGTTGGAAAGACCAGTTCAACCTGTCTCTCGATCCGGAACGCGCCCTGCAATACTACAAGGACAGCGCCGTGACAGACGGCGAATATTGCACGATGTGCGGCCCGAACTTCTGCGCCATGCGGTTGAGCAAGGATTTGCATAAGGAGAAGTGCGATCGCCTTTAAAAAGATTTGAAGTATCCAAATGCTGATTTGTCAGATGTGACCATACGATAGATCTAAAAACAACTATCATACCATCATGTTTATTGTATATGACTTGAATATCATAACATACAAACATGATGGTTCCCTTTTCAACTATCATGCAACTATCATAAATCAGCTGTTTAACCATCATTTTAGCCGTTTTACTCAAAATAGATTACCGGAGTCGGCTTTTTTCTCTTTTCTTTAAAGTCATACCCCTAAGACTATATTTGCATCGATATTCAGCTTCCGGCTGATCTCACGAGCGACTTTCAAAGTCGGCTTGCATCTTTCCTGTAAGGCTACCGTCTCTTTTGGGAAGGAGACGGCAACTCTTTCGGAAGGAATGCTTGTCGCTTTTCAAAATCAAGGTATAGTTTTTTTCGGAATAGTCTATACCCTTTTTACCTGTACCCTATAGCTTTTTACCGGATAGGTCATAGGCTGTTTTTTACGGGACGGTAGCCATAAAATATGGTACGTAAAGTATTTTTTTTAAATCAGCATTCACCTTCACACGGCTTGTAACCGTTTAAATTACAGCATTTTGCTGTGAACCCTAATGTGAAAGCGGTTTTTTTGCAGGTAAGCGTCTCCAGAGTTCACAGCCTTCACATCAAGTCGCTACAGGATAGGCATTTACAGGGAGTGTGAATGTGAACCCTGATACAAAAAAACATTAGAACTTCCGGAACGTATACGTTTTCCCCTCGCGGCTTAAGATCAGTTGCTTGGATTCCAATTTATCGATTGTATAAGTTTGTTTGGAAGAATCCCAGTCGGTATAAGGCAGGAATTTACTGATCGGCCTCGGATCATTCTCTAATTCCAGCAGCAATGTTTTTTCACCTTCCAACGTGTTGTAGCCATATTGATGGCGGAAAGAATCGATTTCCGTAACGTACACCTGGTACATAAACAAAGAATGTTCAAAATTAAAATAAACCGTGTCGACATTCTGCACGTCACCGCTTGCTTCTACCTTCTGTAATTGCCATTTGCCGAACAACTTGGATTCTGTGTCCTTGCTGCACGAGACGAACAGGATCACACAAAACGCTATCAATATATTTCTAACCATACTCTTTTTTCTGCTTAAATCGGACATCAAAGGAAAGGAAATAATTTCAATTTTGTATATTTGTCGTCATTTATTATGTGTTTTTAATTTTACAGACATTCTATGAGACAAATGAAACAATTTGTAATACTGCTTTCAGCAGTATTCACTTTTTCTTCCTGCGTACACAAGGCGCAGAAGGAACAACAGGAAAAAAGTATCGTGCATACCAATCCCCTCCCCGTACAGTTTGGTGATCCGTATGTATTGCTGGCTTCGGACGGCATATACTATATGTATGGAACAGGCGGAGGCGCCGTCGACGGCTTCAGTGTGTATTCCTCTCCCGACATGGTAAACTGGAAAGCCGAAGGACAGGTATTCCGAGGGAACGTCCCGGGATCATGGGGAGTCGCCAACTTCTGGGCTCCGGAGGTGTATGAACGCAATGGCAAGTTCTATATGCTGTACAGTGCCGACTGGAAAGAAAATCCGACTAACGAACTGGAAAATTTCCGTATCGGAGTGGCCGTTGCAGACAAACCGACAGGACCCTTCAAAGAATTATCAGACAAACCTTTGTTTGATCCGGGTTATCCGGTTATCGACGGGAACCTGATCGACGACGAGGATGGACGGACCTATATGTATTTCTCCCGTTGTTGCTACAAACATCCGGTGGAAAGCGAAATTGCCGAACAGGCTAAAAAAAATGGGAAATTCGACGAGATAGAAGAAAGCTGGATATACGGCATCGAGGTAAAACCGGATTTGACAGAGGTGATCGGCGAACCGGTCCTGCTGCTCAGACCGCCTGTAAAACTGGACGACACGCAATCCGAATGGGAAAGCCGCTCCGTTACTTCCGGTGAGATTAACCGCCGTTGGACGGAAGGGCCCTACACGATGAAAAAGGGAGATACCTACTATATGATGTATTCGGCCAATTATTATAAAGGCAAGAATTATGCTGTCGGCTATGCGACTTCAAAAAGTCCGCTCGGTCCGTTTGTCAAATCGAACGACAATCCGGTACTTCAAAAGAATGTGGAACGGGGAGGTATCGTTACCGGTACGGGGCACAACAGCGTGACCTGGTCGAAAGACGGCAAGCAGATGTATTGTGTTTATCATGGTTACACCCAGAAAACAGGAAACGAGCGGGTCGTCTTTATCGACAAGATGGGAATCGATGAGAACGGCAAGCTCTATGTGGAAGGACCGACCGCGGAATAAATTAAAAATTAAGAATTAAGAATTAAAAAATATCATCGACCGTAATTTTTTAATTTTTAATTCTTAATTTTTAATTCACAAAGTTCCTTTCGTGCTCGGCAGTTCAAACCTGTAAATATCGCGGCGGATAGCCATCTTGATGGAACGGGCCAAAGCCTTGAAGATTCCTTCTATCTTATGATGCTCGTTTGTGCCTTCCGCTTTAATGTTCAGGTTCATGCGGGCGGCATCGCTCAGGCTTTTAAAGAAATGCAAGAACATTTCGGTCGGCATATCCCCTACTTTCTCACGGTGAAAGGCTGCATCCCAGACTAACCAGGGACGTCCGCCGAAATCAAGCGCCACACTGCACAGACAATCGTCCATCGGCAGGCAGTAACCGTAGCGTTCGATCCCCCTCTTATCGCCCAAAGCCTTTAACAAAGCTTCTCCAAGCGCAATAGCCGTATCTTCTATCGTATGATGTTCGTCTACTTCCAGATCCCCTTTTACCCGTACCGTCAAATCGATACCCGAATGTTTTCCGATCTGGTCGAGCATGTGGTCGAAGAAACCGAGACCGGTGGAAATCTCCGTCCGCCCATGTCCGTCCAGGTTCACTTCCACAAAAATATCCGTCTCCCTTGTCGTACGTCGAACAGTGGCCCGGCGTTCTCCGGCAAAAAGATATTCCGTAATCCGGTCCCAATCGTCCGTAATCAGGACGGGAGAAATAGCCGGATTCTCCGTGAGCAACCGTCGAGCCTCGCCGTCATCCGGACGAAGCCATATCCCTTTTGCCCCTAAATTGACTGCCAGCTGCATATCCGTCAGCCGGTCACCTATCACATAGCTATTTGCCAGATCATATTCGCCGGACAGATAATTGCCCAACATGCCTGTGCGAGGTTTCCGGTTCGGAGAGTTTTCTTCCGGAAAAGAACGGTCGATCAGGATATCGTCGAAACGGATTCCCTCGCCTTCCAATGTCTTCAACATCTTGTTATGTGCCGGCCAGAAAGTATCTTCCGGAAAAGAATCCGTACCTAAACCGTCCTGGTTCGTCACCATCACAAACTCGAAATCCAGTTGCTTACGGATAAAGTACAGGTTACGGAATACCTTCGGATAAAACTCCAGCTTTTCCAGACTGTCCAGCTGATAATCCACCGGCGGTTCTATCACAATCGTTCCGTCCCTGTCTATGAATAAGGCTCTTTTCATATTTTCTACATCCTTTTAAGCGCTTCGAGCAAAGCATCGTTTTCACCCGGCTTGCCGACTGTAATGCGAAGGCAGCCGTTACACATGGTCACGTTTGTCCGGTTGCGGACGATGATACCCTGTCTAACCAGATTCTTATAGACCGTATCGGCATTCGTCACTTCGACCAGGATAAAGTTTGCATCCGTAGGATAAATCTTGCGCACGCAGTTCAACTCCGGCAGTGCGGTCTGCAAACGAATCCGTTCGGAAAGGATCGAACGAAGCTGGTCTTCCATCCGTTCCTTGTTTTCAAGTACATACAAGGCGCGTTCCTGAGTCAGCAGATTAACATTGTACGGATATTTGATCTTATTGAGGATCGCAATGATTTCGGGAGAAGCAAAAGCCATCCCCAATCGGATTCCGGCAGCCCCCCATGCTTTCGACATGGTCTGCAAGACGATCAGGTTCGGGAATTTGTCCAACTCGCCTAAGAATGAAGGTTCGATGGAGAAGTCGACATAAGCCTCGTCTATCACAACGATTCCCTGGAACGTGTTCAATACTTTATAAAGACGGTCACGGCTCAGGTTATTTCCCGTCGGGTTGTTGGGTGAACACAGGAATATCACCTTCACCCAGTCGTTTGCTGCCTCCAAAAGGCTGTCGGTATCGAGGTCGAACTTCCGGTCTAACTTGATCTTCCGGAACTCTACGTTATTGACATTGGCTGCTACTTCATACATCCCGTAGGAAGGGTCGATGCTTACGATGCTGTCGATAGACGGTTCGCAAAACGCACGGATAATCAGATCGATCGGTTCGTCACTTCCGTTCCCCAGGAAGATAGACTCGCGTTTCACCCCTTTGAGTTCCGCAATCTTCTTTTTCAGTTCCCATTGCAAGGGATCGGGATAGCGGTTGTACGGTCTGTTAAACGGGTTCTCGTTTGCATCCAGGAAAACGGAGGCATTGCCCTGAAACTCATCTCTGGCGGACGAGTAGGGCTTCATGTTCCAGACATTGGGTCTGACTAAATCTTTTAAGTCTTTCATAATGTGTTCAATCTGATTGTTACTGCATTCTTGTGCGCATCCAACTGCTCGTTGGCCGCCATTGCCTGAATCGTCCCGCCCAACTGCTTGATGCCGTCGGCCGTGATCTCCTGGAACGTGATCTTTTTGATAAAACTGTCCAGGTTCACGCCACTGTAGGCTTTTGCATATCCGTTGGTCGGTAACGTATGGTTCGTACCGGAAGCATAGTCGCCTGCGCTTTCCGGCGTATAGGGCCCCATAAAGACACTGCCTGCATTCTCGATCTGCCCGGCAATATCAGCATAATCGGTCGTCTGGATAATCAGATGTTCCGGAGCGTACAGGTTGGTGAAGTCGATCACTTCCTGTTTATCCTTCAGCACGATAAGACGGCTGTGGCCCAACGATTTTTCCGTGATCTCCTTACGGGGCAACCGGTCCAGTTGTTCCCGGATCGCTTGCATGACCGGTTCGACGATGCTTTCGGATGCCGTCACCAGCATGGCCTGGCTGTCTACTCCATGTTCTGCCTGGGAAAGGAAATCGGCGGCGATAAAGGCAGGATTGGCCGATTCGTCCGCTATCACTTCCACTTCGGAAGGACCGGCAGGCATGTCGATGGCCACCTCTTTCAGGCTGACCAACTGTTTGGCTGCCGTCACATACTGGTTACCGGGCCCGAATATCTTATATACCTTCGGAACCGATTCCGTTCCGTAAGCCATCGCCGCTATGGCCTGAATGCCTCCAGCCTTGAATATCTTGCTAACTCCTGCCGTTTCCGCGGCAAACAGGATTGCGGGGTGTACCTTTCCTTCCCTGTCGGGAGGCGTACAAAGCACGATTTCCTTACAACCGGCAATACGGGCCGGGACAGCCAACATCAGGACGGTAGAGAAAAGAGGAGCCGTTCCACCCGGAATGTACAAACCTACCTTTTCTATAGCTACCGCTTTCTGCCAGCAGGTGACGCCCGGTGTCGTCTCCACCTTCTTTCCTGTAAAACACTGTGAAGCGTGGAATATCTCTATGTTATTCTTTGCCTGACGAATAGCCTGCTTCAGGTCTTCGGGCACAAGCTCCTTAGCTTCCGCTAATTCCTGTTCGGAAACCTGCAATCCTTTGAAAGTTGCAGGATCTATTTTGTCGAACTTCTCCTCATACCGGATAACGGCGGCATCTCCTCCTTTCCGGACTTCATCCAGCACCGTGCGAACCGTATCGAACAGTGTCGTGACATCCAGCGCCGGACGCAGGGCCAATGAGGCCCATTCTTCTCTTGACGGATATTTGATTACTTCCACTTTCTAAATTGATAATTAAAAATCAAAAAATGTTTACAAAATCATTTTCTCAATCGGTATCACCAATATACCTTCTGCTCCCAACGATTTCAGTTTACCGATGATTTCCCAGAAATGTTTCTCCGCTATGACAGACTGGACAGACACCCAGTTCTCGTCGGCAAGCGGCGTGATGGTCGGGCTCTTCATACCCGGCAGCACTTCTATGATCTCGTTCATCTTGTCTTTCGGAGCGTTCAGCAATACATATTTCTTGCCTTCCGCAACCTGGATCGCCTCGAAACGGAACAACAGTTCATCCAGGATAGCCTGTTTTTCATCCGACAGGTTGTTGTTGGCAATCAACAGGGCTTCGCTCTGCATGATGACTTCCACCTCTTTGAGCTGATTGCTCACCAATGTGCTGCCGGAGCTGACAATATCGAAAATCGCATCCGCGAGGCCGATACCCGGCGCAATTTCCACAGATCCGCTGATTACGTGAAGGTCTGCTTTCACTCCCTTTTTGGCCAGATAAGCCTTCAGTATTTCCGGATAAGAAGTAGCGATCGTCTTTCCGGCGAACCATTCCACCCCCTGGTAATCTTCATCTTTCGGAATGGCGAGTGAAAGGCGGCATTTGCTGAATCCCAAACGTTTGATCAGCTTCGCCTCCTGTCCTTTCTCTACATATTCGTTTTCGCCTACGATACCTATGTCGGCAACGCCATTGGCAACTGATTGCGGGATATCGTCGTCGCGAAGGAATAAGACTTCTACAGGAAACCCTTTTGCCGACAACAGCAAAATACGTTTTCCCCTGTTCAGTTTGATACCGGCTTCTTCCAAGAGAAGCATTGTTTCATCGTAAAGACGACCTTTAGATTGTACTGCGATTCGTAACATGTTTATTTTGTTTATATATATTATTCCAAAAACAAAATAAGGCCCACCGTAAACGGCAAGCCTTATTCATTTATATCATATGTTCCTACATACCACACAGCCCACCGAACTATTGCCCGTTGTAATGATGATGGTGGAGATGCAGAACTGTACTTTTCATTTGTTATTATTTTTACGCTGCAAAGTTACAATAATAATTGAATTGGCAAATAAAACTTACAAAAGATTAGCTAAGCAGGGCAATTTTTTTCTCTCAATCGTGCAACCTGTACAAATGATCCGCCTGCTGACGGATTTTATTTGAAAGCAGGACCGGATAGTCCGGGTGGGTGGCAAAGAAATCGTCCACCTCCTTCTTAGCTTCCGGCGAAGTATGTCCGCTCAGCAAAGCCCGTACCCAGTCGCGCGGGAAAAAGATATCCCCCGTACGCTGCACTTCCTGCAAGACTTCCAGAGCCGGACGGATATAACCGACCGCTTCTTTCTGGCGCAACTGGCAGTTCAGGTTCGACAAGGCAGCCGAAGCCCACGGTTCGACACGGCGGTTCCCGGCTACGAGCAGGGATGCAAATACACTGTCGCGTACTTCCTTTCGGGGAGAGACGGATGGCGAGATGAACGCATATTGCCGTTTACGGTCTGGGTTGGTGATCCGGGCTTGCTGGGTTGCTACAATTTCATCGGCTTTGTCAGGCATTTGGATTGCCAGGCCGTACGACAGGCTGATATAATCGTTTTCGCTCAGCGAACAACCGGCAGGCGCTTTCCCGTCTTTCCAGAGCGCGTACAGTCTTCCGACCGCTTCCGGCGAACGGGCAATGGAGCGATACTGACGGAACGCCTGCAAACGTCTCTGGGGTTGTTCTGCCGTTGTCACGATTCGCCAAAGCACCTGTTCCAGTTTCTTCGGATCAGAGGGATATAAACGCTGGCAATTGCCGATATATCCGAGGGCTACCGAGAACAACAGGGAATTATTTTCCCCCGGCAGATAATCCAACATGGCTTCCATATAGGATTCCGAAGAGATCGTCCGGTTCAATAAATTCTCATACAGTGTAATTAACAAGGAACCTCTCAACACTTCGTCCTTGCAAACGGGAAGATAGGCCAAACAAGCCTTTGTATCTTTTTCAAGCAGACGGAAGAAACCATATCCTTTGCCGTCGGCATTGGGAATGACGAAGCTGCCTTCGCCTGCCTGCCTTTTCAAATCCACAAACTTCAACCTCTCGTCTTTTGCAAATGTAGCTTGCACTTCCTCAGTCTCCCCATCCGGATGAACGATAAGAAAAGACAAATCCTGTTCCCACAGAAGTCCGCGACCTAATGGGTCAGACTGTTCGACATACAATTTTTTACCTGCCTCGCAAGAGATTTCAGGCATACCCTTTTCATTCACCCAGACATGGCTCCAGGCAGACAGGTCGTCGTCCGTATATGTGTCCAAGATACCGATCAGCCCTTCCCAGGTCGCATTCCCGTAAGCATACGTTTTCAGATATTCCCGGATTCCTTTCCGGAAAGGCTCCTTCCCCATTTTCTTCACCAGCATTTCCAGGATAACCGGAGACTTATCATAGATGATATTGCCGTACATCAAGCCTGCATCCCGCATATTCTCCAGTTGCTGCTTTACCGGATTGGCGCCTGCGGTACGGTCTTCGGAATAGGCCGCCGGGATATAATCGAGCATGAAGTTCAGGGAATGGTTCACCTCCGGAAACAGAGGCTCGATCATCCGGGAGGCATAATAATTGGCAAAGACCTCTTTTGTCCAGACATCATTGAACCATTCCATCGTCACGAAGTCCCCGAACCACATATGCGAGGTCTCGTGCGCAATCAGGGAACTGCGTCCTAAACGCTCGTTCAATGTCGGGTTCTCGTTCAGGAACATCCGCCCGTCCGTATATAAAGTCGCTCCCGTATGTTCCATTCCGCCGAACTGGAATCCCGGCATAATGATCAGGTCGTATTTGGCAAAGGGGTACGGTATCTGGGTATATTCCTCCTGCCATTCGAGTGCATCGAACACTTCGGAGGCAATATCGGGGCACTGTGCCACCTTCTTCGGATCGGTCTCGCGATGGTAGATCGAAATATTCCGCCCGTCGCGCGAATAAGTTTCCCGTGTCAGCTTACCGGCGACGAAAGAGAAAAGATAGGTACTGAGCGGTTCCGTTTCCCGGAAATAAACCCGCCTGCGTCCGGTGACGGAAGTCGAATCCACCTGCTCGATCGCCCCGTTAGCGACAGCCTGCCAGGAGGACGGAACTTCCAACGACAGGGTGAAAACCGATTTCATATCCGGCTGGTCGAAACAAGGGAAGAGCGTACGCGCCCGGTCAGGGACCAGCAACGTATATAGGAATTCATCCCGGCGGTTCAGCGACTGGTCGTTTGCCGTAAATTCGACGGTTACGCGATTCTCTCCGTTTGCCACGTCTTTTGCGCCGATCACGATATGTTCGTCCTTAACTGTATAAGGGACTTTCCTGCCATTCAACAAAACCGAGGCAACCTGTTCCGGTTCTCCCCGGAAGTCTATGATAACCGGCTGCTTTTCCCGGACGGCAAGCGTTATTTCCGCTGTGCCTGTGACGGCCTCTTCGCGCGATTCCGGGATGGAGAAAAAGAGGTTGTAACGAACCCCCTCGAAATGTTCTTTCCTGAACTGAGCCAATTCCCGGCTGACTCCCGGTTGCAACAGCACCGCATCCGGCGCAGGATTACCGCAAGCTGTCAACAAACCGATAGCCGCCACTCCTATAAGTTGTTTTATATTTTCAGTATTCATTGTAATTAAAATCTTTTTATTCCCTCAAATACTCTGCGATGGACATGAAGTTCCGTTCCAACAGATACATTTGGCTTGCCATAAAGGAGAAAAACTCGCCCCAGTCCTGACGGCGGTGAAAATCGATCCCGGATTTGGAGGTGTAAATACGGGCTACCTGCTTTCCGGTATCACGCACAAAACAAATGTCCCAGATCAACCCCTCCAGAAAATCCATTTCCAGCGTATCCTTATACCACGTCAGGCGTTCGAACATTTCCAGCCGGGCTTCTTCGCCCCTATGGTTCACTTCGAGGATGACAAAAGCGCCATCTCTTGTTGCATCGAATTTGAGTTCGACTCCTTTCACCTTCGTATCATACAAAGTCCACATTTTCTTGCGTCCTCTCAGATACGGCTGTACTTCACAAAATGAGGCGAAACTTTCCCAAAATTCAAGTTTCAGGTTCTTGAGCTCGTCTTTACTATACATTTATTTATATATGTCTTTCTTTTTCACTTTTACTATCGTACCGTATTCGGCCAGCTTGTTCATATCGATACGTTTCCGGTTTCCGGCAATCACGTAAACGACCGGGCGGCCACTGATCTGCTCCTGATAGAAGCGGGAAATATCCTGCATATCCATCGTTGCGATATCCCGCAGGAATTCTTCAGCCGGATCACGGTCGAAACCTTCCATACGCGCACTTGCCACTTTCTCGGACAGGTTACGGAAAGGCGGATAATCGTTATTGATGCGGTTGGCCAACATCTGTTTGATCGCCTCCACCCTTTCCGGCTTCAACGGCATTTCCCGGATCAGCGAATCCAGTACGCCCAACGCATCCAGCGTCTTGTCGCTCTGGGTGGACAGCATTGCCGTAAAAGATCCGGCAGTCCCCTTATGCGCATGGTTCGGCAACTGATAACGACCGCTTGTCCGGTATGCAAAAGAGCGGAACTCCCTAATCTCCTGGAACATCAGCGACGACATATCGCCCCCGAAGTAGACGGAGAACAGCCGGGAGGCATGGCGGGAAGCCTTGTCATCGACTGGATCGCCCTTGACATAGCTGTAAACGATGCTCTGCGTCATATCCGGCATATCGATAAAAAAGACTGTCGGCTTGTCGTATTGCTTCAACTCGCGGTAATAGGGAGAATTGGAGGCTACGGTCGTCCGCTCCAACGGGATATGCCGGCGAATCGTCCCGATCACCTTCTCCACAGGCAATGTGCCGCAGTAGTGAAGGTCGCACTGTACGTTCCGTACCTTATCATAGACCGCCAACAGATCTTTGCCCTTCAGCTTCTTGATCTGTGAGAGTGAAAGCTTGCGCAGGTAACGGGACTGGTCGCCGTACTTCACCTGTTCTAACAAAGCCGATGCCACATTGTCGCCCGACTTGAAAAAGGCTTTTTCCGAGACTTTGGCATCGTCCACAATCTGACGGAGCTTCTTGTCGTCTGCCTTTGCATGGCGGATGAAGTCGCCCACAAGTTCCATCGTCTCGTCGATATGGTTATCGAAACCGGTCACCTTCATGACAAAAGCATCGGGCGTCACATCGAAAGCAAGCGTGCTCCCGATCGATTGCAAGCGGCTGCGGAACTGCTCGAAGGGCAAAGAATCGGTTCCTAACAATTGCAGGTAGTTGATGAGCTGCATCAACTCCGGTTGCTCCAATGCACCGATTCCATAGGAGATATTGAAGGTGAAAATATCGTTCAGCGGATTAGGAGTCGTGTATAACGTCACCAAAGGAGCCAGCTTCGACGTCTTCACATCCTTTTCGAAATCGATGATACGAGGCGCTACTTGCTGTTCCGGTATCTTCTCCAACTGTTCGGCATAGGAAGAGGAAGCGTCTGCATGCCGGGGGACGACCGGGGAAAAAGCCGGTTTCGGCAGATTGTCCTTCGGATATTTCCCCGTGCTCTTGGTTACGCACAGATAGTTATTGCTGAAATATTTTTGGGCGACACGCACGACATCCTCTTTCGTGATAGACTCGATCCGCGCCACCTCGTTCAGGTAATCGTCCCAACTCTTTCCCTGCGAGAACAGATTCATCATGACCGTCGCACGCGAGTCGATATTCTCCAATGCGGAAGCATACTGCCGTTTCTGTTCCAGTTTCAGGCTGTTGAACACTTCGTCGCTAAAGTCTCCGTTCTTCACCCGGTTGATCTCGTTCCAGACCATCTTCTCGGCCGAACTGTACGACTGGATCAACAATTTCGGCATAATGGCGACCGCGAGGATCCCCGCCTCATTCATGCTTTCGTTGATGGCAAGGGCTCCCATCAGCTTATGTTCCACCATCAGTTTGTCCAGATAGCCCGTACCGTTGGCGTTGTTCAGCAGGTTGACCGCTATATTCAAGGCAACCTGGTCCTCATGGTTGGCCGAAACACCCCGGAAACCCAGCCCCATCGCTTTAATAAAGGGGATCGGGAACTTCACCTTCATTTTCTCCCGTCCGTTGAACGGCGGTAGCATCACCTTCTCCGGCTTCGGAACGTTGCCCGAACGGATGCGTGAAAAGGTCTTTTCCAGGACAGGCATAACCTGCTGCGTATCAAAATCGCCGCTAAGGATCAGCGCCATATTGGATGCCACATAATAGTCCTCGAAAAACTTGCGCATCTCCGTCAGCCGCGGATTCTTGAGGTTCTTCGTGCTGCCGATAATCGGATAGGCATAGGGGTGAGGCCCGAAATAACGAGCCATCAACGTGTCCATCACCTGGCCGCCGATGAAGTCACCGTACATGTTCTTCTCCTCATAAACCGTTTCCAGTTCGCTTTGGAAAAGACGAAAGACGGGGTTAATCAGGCGTTCGCTGTTGATCTCCGCCCATTGGACCATATATTGCGGGGAAAACGTATTGAAATAGATCGTAGCATCGTATGAGGTCGCCGCATTCAGGCCGGAACCCCCGAACCGGCTGATCAGCCGGTTGAACTCATTGGGTATGACATATTCGGAAGAGCGGATGCTCAGTTCGTTGATCTCCTTTTGCAGGCGGGCACGTACCGCAACATCTTCCGTCATGGCCAGTTCGTCGTATTTCATGGCGATGGAGTCCAGCAAGACCTTCTCCGACTCGTAATCGAGTGTCCCGATACGTTCTGTTCCCTTAAACATCATGTGCTCGAAATAATGGGCGATACCTGTGTCCGGACAATCCTTCGACCCCGCTTTCACGACGACGGCGCCGAAAACCTTCGGCTGGCTGTGATCTTCGTTCAGCCAAACGGTCAGTCCGTTTTCCAGTTTATATTCTTTTACTTTGAGAGCGCCCAATTCCTCTGCTTGCGATTGATAAGAACAACATGCGAATACCATCATCACTACTTTTAAATTCACGGTCATGCTACAGATTTGTAATATCAGCGTCAAAGATAAGAATAAAAAACGAGAGATTGAGCGGATGAGCGCAAGAAGGTTGTAAACAAGTGACTTAAAGGAAAGCAAGCTCTACAAGAAATAATTTCGAATACTCGAAAATCAGTAAAAACGGTACAAATTCCCTCTTTATCGTTACGTCCGCTTTTATTAGGATATGATAATTTTGCATCATCAAAATAAGAGAAACATGGCTGCCCGTGTCCCAACATGGCTTGAAGACATCGAAGCCTCAAATGTAACAGAAACTCACGATAAATAATATAACAACATGGTAAAAGCAATTTTTAACAAGATGAATGCAAAAACAATCTTATGTACATTTATAATTCTCTTTTTCATGCACCCGCAGATAATGGCGCAAACCGAGACAAAAGCCGATTATCCCGATATTATCAGGAGGAAGGCTCGCCGAAGCGCATCATCAAAAAAGGGGATGTAATCGTATCGCCCGTCGATGTCCGTCATTGGAACGGGGCTACACCCGACAAACCGTTGGTCTGCCTCACCGTAACCGAACACTCTGTCGACGGTCATGTTGTACAACTGCGTGCTGTAACGGAAGAAGAGTATAAACAATAAATCAAGGAGGAACATACAAATGAAGAATCAATCATCTATCGTATTGGGAACATGGTCATGGGGCACAGGAGCCGTAGGCGGCGACCAGGTATTCGGCAACCACGTAGGCGTGGAAGAACTGAAGCCCGTATTTGACGAAGCCATGAAGAACGGGCTGAATCTTTGGGATTCCGCCGTCGTCTATGGCATGGGTGCATCGGAAAACGTGCTTGCGGCATTTACCAAAACATGCTGCCGCGAGGAGGTGAAAATCTCCACGAAGTTCACACCTCAAATCGCGAGCGATACGGAAAATCCCGTAGCCGATATGCTTGCCGGAAGCCTCGCGCGCTTCGATACGGACTACATCGACATCTACTGGGTTCATAACCCTGCGGATGTGGAACGCTGGACGCCCTACATGGCGGCATTGGTAAAGAGCGGAAAAGTGAAGCACATCGGCGTGTCCAACCATAACCTCGCCCAAATCAAGCGTGCTGAAGAAATCCTTTCGGCGGAAGGTATACACATATCGGCAGTACAGAACCATTACAGCCTGCTCTATCGCTCGTCGGAACGAGCCGGCATTTTGGATTATTGTCGGGAGAACGGTATCGACTTCTGGTCATACATGGTATTGGAGCAAGGCGCACTCTCCGGCAAGTATGACACGCAACATCCCCTTCCCAAAGGCAGTCAGCGTGGCGATACCTACAACCCGATGTTGCCGCAGATCGAGAAACTCGTGGCGGCCATGCGCACCGTAGGCGACCGATACGGCATTTCGCCCGCTCAGGTGGCATTGGCATGGGCAATAGCCAAAGGCACGACACCCATTATCGGTGTAACCAAAGTGACACAAGTGCAGGAAGCGGCACAAGCGGCAAGTATCGTTCTGACCGAAGAAGAAATCCGCACACTGGAAGCCAGTGCCGAAAGTTCAGGAGTAGATACACGCGGCTCTTGGGAAATGCCGATGATTTAAGAGAGGAGGTAGATAATGAAGCGACTAATTTTCATCCTATCGTTTATGTTCACTTTCTTTAAGGTAACGGCGCAACAAGCCATCGATGTACATTGCCACAACGTATTGCCTGAATTTAAGGCGCTGCTCGACCGGCACGGTGCAGCGTTGGAAGAAACCTTCCCGCTGCCCGACTGGGATGTCTCCTCTCATTTGGAATTTATGGAAAAGGCAGGCATCCGGACAAGCCTGCTCTCCATGCCCGCTCCGCAACCCTATTTCGGCGATACGGAGGAGTGCCACAAAGCAGTGCGTCACTACAACGAAGCCTGTGCCAAACTGAAAACGGACTATCCCGGCAAGTTCCTTTTCTGCGCTTCGCTACCTCTGCCCGATGTGGATGCAGCCATCGAAGAGGCTATTTACGCACTTGATAAGCTCGGTGCGGACGGCATCAAGCTGGCGACCAACAGCCGGGGACAGTATGTAGGCGACGAAGCACTCGATCCGCTGATGGAGGTGTTGAACAAGCGTAAGGCAATCATCATCTTGCACCCGCATAAGCCGTCTCCGGTGAACAACGGCATCATTGCCACCACGCCGCTTGCCGTTTACGAGTACCCGTCCGAAACTACCCGCACGGTTATCAACATGATAGCCCGCAATGTTCCGGCGCGTTATCCCGACCTTAAGATTGTTGTGCCGCACTGCGGCTCGTTCCTGCCGTTGGCTATTCCCCGCATGAAAGGCCTCCTTCCGGTAATGCAGATGAAAGGCTATATGCAGCCTGTCTATTGGGAAGCCAACCTCTCTCGTTTTTATTACGACCTTGCCGGAAGTGCAACACCCGAAGTGGTGAAATCTCTGCTGACCATCACCACTCCCGACCATTTGCTTTATGGCTCCGACTATCCCTATCAACCTGCCGAGGTACTGACCGAAAATCTGAAACGCTTGCAGGCTTGGATGGCGGAGGACAGGGAGCTTACACCACATTTGAAAAGCATTATGGCAGGAAATGCAGCAGCATTGTTCAACAACAAATAAAATTCTCTTAATCATGTAGCAATAGAAAAGAACAACACACCGGAAATGTGTACCAAGCAGCCGATGCAGTCCGACAGTACATCAGCTCATTTTCAAAAATACAAGCAGGGAATGTTGCACTTTGCGATTGATCGGATAAACCAAACGGACATTTAATTGTTATCCCAATAAAAAGCCAATACGATATGATAAACTTAGGCAGTTGGATGAACGGCATCCTGATCGGTTGGGGCGTAGACCCTAAAATTGCAAATACATTCGACGAAATGATTATCGCCGCCTTCTTGGTCATACTGGCGATCGGGCTGGATTACCTGTGCCAGGCGATCTTTGTCGGCAGTATGAAGAAGCTGGCGCAGCATACGCATTACCAGTGGGACTCGTTGCTTCTCAAACGTAAAGTCGTCCACCACTTGGTCCACACGATACCGGGCATCCTGGTCTATGCCCTGTTGCCTCTGGCGTTTATACGGGGGAAAGGTTTGTTGCTTTTATCCCAGAAAATATGTGCCGTGTATATCGTGTTCGCTTTGTTGCTGGCGATAAACGGTTTTATTCTGGTGTTCTTGGATATGTACAATATGCGGCAGGTGAATAAGAACCGCCCGATCAAAGGGTTCATGCAGGTGCTTCAGGTCTTGCTGTTCTTTATCGGCGGGATCGTCATCATCGCCATCCTGATCGGGAAATCGCCGGCCAGCCTGTTTGCCGGATTGGGCGCTTCGGCGGCGATCCTGATGTTGGTATTCAAAGATACGATCTTAGGATTCGTGGCGGGCATACAACTTTCCGCCAACGATATGCTGCGGCCGGGCGACTGGATCACGGTTCCCGGCTCGAACGCGAACGGTATCGTGCAGGAGATCACGCTGAACACGGTCAAGATTCAGAATTTCGATAATACCATTTCCACCATCCCGCCTTATACGTTGGTAAACGCTTCGTTCCAGAACTGGCGGGGAATGGTCGAATCGGGCGGTCGCCGTGTGATGAAGTCCATCTTTCTCGACCTCAATACCATCAAATTTTGTACGCCGGACATGCTCGACACGTTCCGCAAGGAGATCCCATTGCTTGCCGACTATAAGCCGGACGAAGGCGTGACGCCTACCAATTCGCAGATGTTCCGTGTCTATGTGGAGAAATACCTGACAAGCCTCCCGGTCGTCAATACCGACCTCGATCTAATCATCAGCCAGTTGCAATCGACTGAATATGGTGTGCCTATCCAGATATATTTCTTCTCCCGCAATAAAGTATGGAAAGAATACGAGCGTATCCAGTCGGATATCTTCGACCATTTCTTCGCGATGGTCCCTAAGTTCGATTTAAAGGTTTATCAATATTCGGATTAAGGATCGTGATAAAACAGACCTTATTGTCAAATTTGTAAAAATACCCATTGGTCCAAATCGAAACACACGGGCATGAAAATCGATTTTCATACCCGTGAAAATAAAATTTCCCGCAAGGGTAATATTTTTTAACAAACTTATATTTTCGCAATCGCCTATATCTCAGGATGATGACCTTTTTGTCGCTTTTTATGGGGATTATTGTATTTTTATTAGGTAGTTTTGTATACAAATTCAAGGTTATCGCAGGTACACTTGATTAATCATTTAAAGAATATGCACGCAATACAAGAATGGATTAACAATCATCTGATCGAATGGGGAATTATCAGTAGTTCGGCAAATGAACTGGACAATGCGATCGTCCTGCTGCTGATCATTGTCGCAACGGTCGGTATCGACTACGCTTGCCGCTATATCTTCCTGAATATGTTTAAACGGCTTGCGAAGAGAACCCGCAACCAGTGGGACGACTTGATCGTCGAGCGCAAGATTATCAACAAGCTGATGCACATGATTCCTGCCATCCTGGTGTATGTGTTGCTGCCGTTGGCTTTTCCGGTCGATGAGACGCCTAAGATACTGGGAATCCTGCAAATGATATGCAAGATTTATATCATTGCCGTTTCGCTTCGTTTTATCAGTGCCTCCCTGAACGTCGTACATGAAATATACAACCGGAAGGAATCGCTCAAGAACAAGCCGCTGAAAGGCTTCATCCAGTTATTGCAGGTAGCCGTTTTCTTTATCGGTTTTATACTGATCATCAGTATTCTGATCGGTAAGTCGCCGACGACGCTGTTCGCCGGACTGGGTGCTTCCGCCGCAATCCTGATGCTGGTGTTCAAAGATACGATCTTAGGATTCGTGGCCGGCATACAGCTTTCCGCCAACGACATGCTGCGTCCGGGCGACTGGATCACGATGGAGAAATATGGGGCGAACGGGACGGTTATCGAAGTCACGCTGAACGCCGTCAAAGTCAAGAACTTCGACAATACGATTACGACGATTCCCCCTTATGCCCTGGTGAGCGATGCTTTCCAAAACTGGCGCGGGATGTCGGAATCTCCCGGACGACGGATCAAGCGTTCTATCAATATCGATATGAACAGCGTGAGCTTCTGCACGCCGGAGATGTTGGCTAAATTCCGGAAAATATCCTTACTGACAGACTATATCGACGAGAAAGAAAAAGAACTGAACGCCTATAACGAAGAGCACCGGATCGACGGTTCCATCCGTGTAAACGGCCGGCGGCAAACGAATATCGGCGTATTTCGCGCCTACCTGGTCAATTACCTGAAAAGTCTCCCGGAGGTCAGCAAGGAACTGACCTGCATGGTCCGCCAGTTGCAACCGACGGAAACCGGTATTCCGATCGAACTCTATTTCTTCTCCTCCGTAAAAGACTGGGTTCCCTACGAAGGCATTCAATCCGACGTATTCGACCATGTTTTGGCCGTAATCCCGGAATTCGGGCTCAGCGTCTTCCAGAACGTCTCCGGCAGTGATTTGAGGAGCCTGAAAATAGTGCAATAACAAAAAAAAGCGTCACCCGCCATAGGGTAACGCTTTTTTTGTTCGTCTATAGGACATCAGTAAAAAATAATAGTTATACATGAAAAACACGATTCTTGCTTTTTGCTGTATCTTGCTACAGCAACCGCTCTTTGCCGAAAACAAGGATTGGCTGATCGACGGAAGCCCGTATAAGACGGAAGCCAATCTTTCATCGGATAAAAAACAAATCGAATTGACAAACGGCCTCCTTCGCCGTACCTTTTCGCTAACACCCAACGGTGCGACAATCGCGCTGGACAACCTGATGACGGGACAAAGCGAACTGCGTGCCGTACGGCCGGAAGCCGTGCTTGTCATCAATGGGAAAGAATATCCGGTCGGCGGCTTGGAAGGGCAACCTGTCCATAATTTCCTGACAAAAGATTGCTTGTCCGGTATGCAGCTTTGCGATTCGGCATTTGTCTTGGCCGATTATACGGTCGGCGAGACAAAAGAACGTTTTCCCTGGAAACCGAACGATGCCTGGATCAGCAATACATATCCGTGGCCTGCTCCCGGCAAACGTATCACCTTCACTTATAAGGCTCCCCGGAAGATTACAGACGAGTGCAAAGGCTTAACCGTCCGTATCGTCTACGAACTGTACGACGGCGCCCCGATCCTGTCCAAGTGGATCGAAATAGATAACAAAGGGCAAAAGGCTGTCACGCTGGATTCCTTCAAATCGGAAGTTCTTGCCTTGGTAGAGACCGCTCCGAAAGTCCACTACGGCGAACCCCATGAGGTGCGCATGATGGCACAGGAACCGGGATATTATACGGAAGATTACCGCAAAAAGCCTGTACAGACGGATGCTCCGCGTGACTATATCGACCGCTTCACCCAACTATTCGTCGTTACGGACTATGCAATGGGCGGAGATATGGAAGCAATGAAAGACAATCCTGCCGTCCGTTGGGTATTCGATCATCCGGAATATGAGTTTACGGGTATCCGCTATTACGGCCAATATAAGCCGGCACGGTTGGAAGTGACGCCGCTATTAGGGCCGGCCGAAGAGATCGCACCGGGAGAAAGTTTCACATCCTGCCGTGCTTTCGAAATGCTCCGCGACGCGACAGACCAGGAAAGACGAGGGCTTGCCGAGTGTAAATTCTGGCGCATGATGGCTCCCTGGACACAGGAGAATCCGATCTTTATGCACGTAAGGGAATCAAGTGACCAGGCTGTCAAACAGGCAATCGACCAATGTGCGGCTGTCGGTTTCGAAATGGTGATCATGACCTTCGGCAGCGGTTTCCAGATCGAAAATGATTCGGCCTCCTATCTCCAACGCATGAAAGCATTGAACGGTTATGCTGCTGACAAAGGTATCGCTATCGGCGGCTATTCATTGCTGGCAAGCCGTGGAGCCAAACCTGAAGATGCTGCGATCAGCCATCACACAGGACATCCGGCAAAGACACGCGAAGAAGGCAGTCGTTTCGGGCTTTCCCCTTGTATCGCTTCGGATTGGGGCAGTGATTATTTCAAGCGTCTGAAGGATTTCTTCAATACGACCGGCATGAACGTATTCGAGAACGACGGTTCCTATCCTGGCGATCCCTGTGCCTCCACCGTCCACAGCGGACACAAAGGGTATCTGGATTCGCAGTGGAAACAGTGGAAAAGGATCAGTTCGTTCTATCAGTGGAGCCGGGCAAACGGCATCTATCTGAATGTCCCGGATTGGTATTTTCTGATGGGTTCCAACAAAACTCCGATGGGGTACGTTGAAACCAACTGGTCCCTGCCAAGAGCCTATCAGGAAATTATCGAACGGCAGAATATCTACGACGGAACCTGGCAGAAAACGCCCAGCATGGGATTTATGTTTGTCCCTCTTACCCAATATCACGGTGGTGGGGCGGCTGCCACTATCGAACCGTTGAACGAACATCTGGATCATTACGAGACACGGCTTCGTAACCTGTTCGGCGCCGGTGTGCAAGCCTGCTATCGCGGTCCCCGCCTCTATGACACGGAACAAACCCGAAGACTGGTGGCCCAATGGGTTTCTTTCTATAAGCAGTACCGCCAAATCCTGGATTCGGATATTATCCACCTGAGACGTCCGGACGGACAGGACTGGGACGGCATCATGCATGTCAACCCGCAGTCGAAGCGGAAAGCCTTTATTTCCGTCTATAATCCGTTGGACATCGCGATAGAGAAAGAAATCGAAGTCCCTTTATATTATACGGGACTGACGGATAAGGCAATCGTGAAGGAACAGGACAAAAACGGGAAGGAGTACTCGCTCGCCCGCGATTATTCCATCTCACTGAAGATACGGATTCCGGCAAAAGGCTATAATTGGTACATCATCGAATGACATTTGTAATATCTAATTCAACTAACAAATAGAATGAAACTTAAATTACTACTGCTTACCTTCATCCTGGTGTGTACAGGATGTAAAAATGACCCGCGGATACAGGCGGCCTACGACTTGATCGAACGTGTGACTCCCGGATACGGGAAACAATTCAAACTGGAATTAATGGAACCTGTCGATGGAATGGATGCGTACGAGATCACGTCCGACAACGGCAAAGTCGTACTGCGTGGAAACAATACGGTCTCACTGGCGACGGCATTCAACCAATATTTGAAATACACCTGTAATGCACATGTTTCCTGGTTCGGCAATCAACTGGACCTGCCGAAGCAATTGCCTATGCCCGTCCCCGTTAAAAACACGATCAATGGCAAATATCGTGTCTACATGAATTATTGTACGGTCAGCTACTCGGCTGCCTGGTGGGATTGGGAACGCTGGCAGCGAGAGCTTGACTTTATGGCTATGAACTCGATTAATATGCCGTTGTCTGTTGTCGGACTGGAAGCTGTCTGGTACAATACCCTTCTCAAACATAAGTTTACGGACGAAGAAGCACGCCGGTTCCTGGCCGGTCCGGGACATTTTGCATGGCAATGGATGCAGAACTTGCAAAGTTATGGAGGTCCGCTCCCCAAATCTTGGATCGACAAGCATATCGTTTTGGGAAAACAGATTATCGACCGGGAATTGGAATTGGGTATGCAACCCATTCAACAAGGATTTTCCGGCTATGTTCCGCGTGAGCTGAAAGAAAAATACCCGGATGCCAAGATACAGTTGCAACCTTCCTGGTGCGGTTTCACCGGGGCGGCGCAGTTGGACCCGACCGATTCTTTGTTCACTGTGATCGGACGTGACTTCCTGGAAGAAGAAAAAAAACTCTACGGAGCGCATGGCGTTTATGCGGCTGATCCGTTCCACGAAAGCCAACCGCCTGTCGATACACCGGAATATCTGAGCGCCGTCGGCAATTCCATTCACAAACTCTTCAACGATTTTGACCCGAATTCGATTTGGGCAATGCAGGCATGGAGCCTTCGCGAACCGATCGTGAAAGCTGTTCCGAAAGAGAATCTGCTGATCCTGGACCTGAACGGAGCCAAGAGCCAGCAGGAAAATGCTTGCTGGGGGTATCCGCTTGTTGCCGGAAATCTGCATAACTTCGGGGGGCGTATCAACCTGCACGGAGATTTGCGTCTGCTTGCTTCCAACCAATATGTAAATGCAGTAAAAAAGAATCCGAATGTTTGTGGTTCCGGTCTCTTTATGGAGTCTATCGAGCAAAATCCGGTATATTATGATCTGGCTTTCGAAATGCCTCTCCATAAAGATGAAGTCAATATCGAAGAATGGCTCTGCCGTTACGCAGACCGTCGCTACGGCAGACCGTCCGAAAACGCGCATCAGGCTTGGTTGCATCTGTTGGAAGGGCCCTATCGCCCCGGAACAAACGGGACGGAACGCAGTTCCATCATCGCCGCCCGTCCTGCTGTAAATGTAAAGAAATCCGGTCCGAACGCGGGTCTGGGGATCCCCTACTCTCCTCTGTTGGTAGTTCAGGCCGAAGGCTTATTGCTGAAAGATGCCGGCAGACTGAAAAGTTCCGATCCTTATCGCTTCGATATTGTCGATGTCCAGCGGCAGCTGATGTCCAACCTCGGACAGGCTATCCATAAACAGGCGGCAGAGGCGTTCCGTAAAAAAGACAAGGAAGCATTCACCCTGCATAGCAGCCGTTTTCTCGAAATGTTGCGCGATGCCGATGAACTGTTGCGTACGCGTCCGGAATTTAATTTTGATAAATGGTTAACGCAGGCCCGTAGCTGGGGGAATAATAATGAAGAAAAAGACCTCTTTGAAAAAGATGCGACCGCGCTTGTCACCGTGTGGGGAGCTGATGGTGATCCGCTTATCTTCGACTACTCCTGGCGGGAATGGACGGGATTGATAAACGGATATTATCTGAAACGCTGGGAAAAGTTCTACGCGATGCTTCAGGATCATCTCGATGCCGGGACAAGCTACAACGAAGAAGGCTTGCCGCAAACACACGGTCGTGAAGCCTTCCGTGCTAATGATTTCTACAGTGCTCTGGGAGATTGGGAACTTCAGTTCGTTTCCACTCCTGACAAAGTCCGCACGCCTATCACGCAAGGGGATGAAGTGGAAACCGCTACCCGCCTGTATAAAAAGTATGTCCGTCTCGCCGCCGAATATTATAAAGACGAAATCGAGGCAGATGAAATCCATGAAGGCAATATCTTTGAAAACCTGGGTGAATAACCTCCTCAAAAAAGATCATATTATGACAATAAAACAACTTCTGATTGCAGGTTTCTGTTGTGTGACTCCCAGTCTGATAGCCCAGACTGGCAAGATAAAACTGTCGGAGATGGATCTGTCCTCCATCTATCAGCCATACGGGACTCCGGCATCCGGCAAAGCAGTCACCGGCGAACCTTTACAGGTTGCCGGTACGCTTTTTGCGGATGGCGTAGGTGTACAGGCAAACAGTAAAATAAAGATTTCACTTCAGGGAAAATCTACCCTTTTCACATGCAAGATCGGTGTCAACGACCAGTCGGTTAATTACAAGGACAGCCATCTTGCCAAGATTCCTTTGACCGACGGAACGATGCTCTTTTACGACCAGGCAAACGGTCGCAAACAATATGTCGGGACGGGAAAAGGAAACGGAGAATTGGAAAAGGGAAGTGTAATCTTCAAAATCATCGGAGACGGAAAAGAACTGTATAACAGCGGTATCATACGTGGAGGCGAGACTGCCAGAGAAATCTCCCTCCCTATCGAAGGTATCAAGATACTGGAGTTGGAGGCGGAAGATGCAAATGACGGGATCAGCGGTGATCATGCCGACTGGCTGGAAGCCGTTGTTTCCTATTTCGAGATTCGGCCATCCTTGATCGTTCCCGAATACCAGGGAGAGGTTGCCTCCATGCCTAAAGAGGTTGAACAATCCTTGCAACAGAAAATCGGGCAACTCGAAGCAGTAAGCCTGCCCTTGCCGTCTCCCGGCTACGATTGGCTGATCCGTAACGAGGAAGCCAAAGCGGCAGTTCGTCAGGCAAACCAGGGAAAAGATCTCGTATTGAGCAATGGATTGGTCAGTCGTGTATTCCGTATTTTCCCTAACCTCGCGACAGTCGACATTCAAAATCTGATGACCGGAGAAAATATGTTGCGTGCCGTGAGCAACGAGGGTATTCTGACGCTCGATGGCAAAAGCTACTCGTTGGGCGGACTGGACGGGCAGCCCGAATTCGGTTACACCCAGTACAAATGGCTCGACCGGATGAAACCTTTTGCCAATTCGTTCCGTGTCGTCGATTTCCGGATTTCAGAAATCACTCCGCGCATTAATTGGAAAAGTAAACGGTGGGCATTGGAAAAAAAACAGAACCCGTCCGGTAAGCAGCTTACTTTTCTATTAGAAGGACCGGACGAACTGAAAGGCGTAAAAGTCAAACTGCATTATGCCCTTTATGACGGTCTGCCTTGTATTTCCAAATGGTTCGAGATCGAAAACCGGACAGGGGCGGATATCAATCTTGATTCCTTCGTACTGGAACAGTTAGCTATGGCGGAGCCGGAGTCGCCTGTGGAAGCCAAGCGCCCGGAAATGTTCCGAAAACCGAATATTCATGTCGAAAGCGATTGGGGCTTTCTGGGTTTCATCGAAAAGATTGCCGACAAGACTGAGCACTGGAATCCCGATCCGCGCTACACTTCACAGTGTAATTATCCACTGTTGACTCCTTGTCTGTTAGAGGTTAAATTGCCAATGGGACCGGACGAGCGAATCAGCAACGGCAGTTCTTTTTCCAGCTTCCATACCTGGCTGATGCCTTTCGACAGTGAAGACAGGGATCGGAAAGGGCTGTTTGTCAAACGGATGTACCGGACGATTGCTCCCTGGACAACTGAAAACCCGATCTTCATGCATTGTACCTCCAGCGATCCTGAGGTCGTGAGACAGGCAATCGACCAATGCGTAGCTACCGGCTACGAGATGCTGATCATCAGCTTTGGTTCCGGCCTCGATATGGAAGATGAATCGCCGGCCAACTATGCCAAGTTCAAGGAATTGCGAGATTATGCCAGCTCCCGCGGTATCGAGTTAGGCGGATATTCGCTGTTGTCGAGTCGTTGGATCAGTGACGAAGTGGACGTGATAAATCCCGAAACGGGCAAGAGAGGCGGAATGATTTTCGGAAGTTCTCCCTGTCTTTGCAGCAATTGGGGCTATGACTATTTTCGAAAGATCAGGCAGTTCTTTGAAAAGACAGGTATGACCGTGTTTGAAAACGACGGTTCCTATCCGGGGAATGTTTGTGCTTCAACCGTCCATGCTCACCACAAAGGGCTGAAAGATTCCCAATGGAAACAGCGGAAGCAAATTGCGAATCTTTACCAATGGATGTGCGAGAACGGTATTTATATGAATATCCCGGATTATGGCTACCTACTGAACGGAGGCAACAAAGTCGGGATCGGTTACCGTGAAGTCAACTGGTCTTTGCCGCGTGAACGGCAGTTGGTACTGGGCAGACAAGTTATGTATGACGGCCTTTGGGAACGGCTGCCGGGGATGTGTTGGACCTTTGTGCCTCTCACCCAGTATCACGGTGGCGGAGCAGCCGCTACATTGGAACCGCTCAGCGAACATCTTGCCGACTATAAGGCACACATGATACAGAACTATGGAACCGGCGTGCAGGCTTGTTACCGGGGACACCGGCTTTATGATACCGAGGAGACAAAACAGACGGTAAAAGAGGTCATCGACTGGTATAAACGTTATCGCGATATTCTAAATAGCGAAGTGATCCACTTGCGTCGTCCCGACGGTAAGGATTGGGATGGAATCATGCATGTCGCTTCCGGTAAAAAAGAGAAAGGTTTTGTCATGGTCTATAACCCAACCGATCAGCCGATGGAGCGCACCGTCAAACTGCCGCTCTACTATACAGGATTGACCACGGAGGCAATTGTAAAAGAACAGGGTAAAGAAGGCATTCTCCACACCTTGTCGCGCGACTACACGATTCTGCTGAAAATCCGGATTCCGGCAAAAGGTTATAATTGGTATGTAATAGAATAAAACAAAAAACGAATATGAAGAAAATATTCCTAACGGTTGTTGCATTGCTCCTTACCTGGGGTAATGCCGGACTGAAAGCCCAGGAGACGGTCACTAATGCTTTCGACGACCTGAAGCGTACCGGAACTGTTAACGAACAGGATTCCGAAATGCGACAGGCCGCCTCGAATGACGCCCTGCAAGAATTGTTGGCACAAAAACCGGCGGCAGGCTATTTTTGCTTTGCCGAAGACCGGATGCATGATATCCGTCTCGATCAAACCATTCCGGCCCGTTGGACGGAACGCGCTTTCGACACTTGGCAGCAAGTGGAAGGGGACTGTCAACCCGGTGAGTTCTACACGTGGCAAATTGGCCTTTTCACTCCTTTCAAAGAGTTGAAAGATGTCTCCGTTGCTTTCTCCGATTTGGTAAACGCCGATGGAAATAAAATCAAATCCTCCTCATTTCAATGTTTCAATCAGGGAGGAACCGACACCAACGGACAAACATTCCGGAAAAACGTCTGTATCCCTAAAGGACATGTACAGGCACTCTGGATCGGGATGGACATTCCTGTATCTGCCAAAGGGGTATATAAAGGAAAGGCGTTCGTGAAGGAAGGGAACGCCAAACCGGTTGAAATAACAATCGTGCTAAACGTGTCCGGCTCACCGATTGCCAATCATGGCGATAACGAAGGTTGGCGGAAAACCCGTCTGCGCTGGCTCAACTCCACATTGGGGAATTCCGATGATCCGACTGCACCTTACACACCTGTAACCCTCCGGAAAAAAACTCTTTCCTGGTTGGGCGGCGAAGTTGAACTTTCTTCCAGCGGACTACCTTGCAAGATTATCACTTGTTACGATGCCAACAACCGACTCAGTGATTCGGTCTCGAATGCCGTTCTGGCAAAAGAAATGGTATTTATCATCGAAACTTCCGATGGACAGGAAGCCTTGAAACCCGGAAGTCTCCATATCACCAACCACAATAACGCTTCCATCAATTGGGAAACGACACAAAAGAGCCGGAACTTCGATGTCGTATGTCAGGGAACTTTCGGGTTCGACGGTATCGGTAATATTCATCTTCAGGTCAAACCGAAACGAGATGTCGAGATCAAAGATATACGTTTGGAAGTCCCTTACACAGCTTATGCCTCCAAGTATATGATGGGATTGGGGCACAAAGGCGGATTTCGTCCGGACACGCTGATATCATGGAAATGGGACACCGATAAGCATCAGGACAAAATCTGGATGGGTAATGTCAACGCCGGCCTTAACCTTCATTTCATGGATGAGAATTTTGTGCGTCCGTTAGTCAATATCTATTACGCACTTGGCAAACTGAACCTGCCTGTTTCCTGGGGAAATAACAACAGAGGCGGTATCCATATCCAGCCGGAAAAAGACGGTGAAACACGAATGATCGCTTACAGTGGCGAACGCTGTTTATGCAAAAACGAAATCCTGCATTACGACTTCGATATGCAAATTACTCCTGTTAAACCGATCGATCTGAAATTGCAGGCAACGGAGCGTTTCTATCACTCCAACAGCGACGTCAGTGCCGGCTATATCCCGGCGGCCCTAAAAGCCGGAGCGAATTTGATCAATGTCCATCATAAAAAAGATATTTATCCTTTCATCAACTATCCGTATTATGACGAATCGGTAACCGACCTGAAACGTTTCATCTCCGAAGCACATAGTAAGGACCTCGGTGTCCGCTTATATTACACTACGCGCGAACTGACCGTGAAAATTCCCGAACTCTGGGCTTTGCGTAGCCTGGGCGGCGAAGTGATCCATGACGGTCCCGGAAAGGATGCGCGTACATTGATCCATCGTAACGGACCGAACGAGTGGCTGAACAAAAACCTCGCCACGCATTTCATCCCCGCCTGGTACAACGCTTTCAAAGAAGGGAAATATGCAGGTGATATGGACATCTCCGTTATTACGACTCCCGATTCCCGTTGGAACAACTATTATCTGGCCGGACTGGATTGGATGGTGAAAAACTTGGGAGTCGACGGCATTTATATTGACGACAGCGCCCTTGACCGCAAAACACTGCAACGTGCTCGCCGCATCCTCAATGCCGACGGTAAACGGCGCCTGATCGACATTCATTCCTGGAACCACATGAACCAATGGGCAGGCTATGCCAACTCCCTACATCTTTATACGGAACTTTTTCCTTACATCGATCGAACCTGGATTGGCGAAGGTTTCAATGCTGACAACACGGCTGATTTCTGGTTAGTGGAAATGTCAGGCATTCCGTTTGGCCTGCTAAGCGAGACACTGGACGCACGTAATCCTTTCCGGGGTATGATATTCGGTATGCTTCCCCGTCTACCCTGGAGCGGTAATCCTGTGCCGCTCTGGCAATTATGGGATTCGTTCGGTATGAATAAAGCGTCCATGCACGGCTACTGGGATGAAAATTGCCCTGTTAAAACGGATAATGCAAATCTTCCTGCAACCGTCTACACGAATGGAAATAAAGCCCTTCTCGTGATAGCCAACTGGACGGATCTGCCACAAAAGGCAAAAATATCCATTGATGAGAAAGCATTAGGTTTTCACCCGGCTACGATTTCATTGCCGGAAATAAGAAACGTACAGTGGAGTAGCCGGCTAAACAACCTGGAACAATGCGAGATTATGGGACGAAGCGGCATGATCATCCTACTTGAAAAATAAACATTATAGTTTAACGATACAAGTATGGCGGCTGTCACTCTATAGTACCTTCCGGACTCGGCTTACTTCCAAGTGAAGGCAACCGTAACCAGTGAAGGTACTTTTACTCTTTGTGTTCACCAGTTAATACTATTATAATTAAGTCTTTATGCACGATGGTGAAGGCATTTTGCGGATTATGGCGAAAAAACAAATAAGAATATATTTCTGGTCTTTTTATTTTATCCAATCTATCTTGGTATTCGTTAAGCATATTACGCAACTTTGCATTTATCATAGAAGCGTCTGGACGCTTTACTACTTGCCCGTTTTAAACTGAGAGATGGAGTCTATGATGAATCTTTTTACGATATAACAAGTCTCTTGTTTATGGCAGACGGCCACCCTGATTTTATATCTGCCATCCTTTAATACTTTTGCCTTGAAGATTGTTAATTTTAGGAATGGTGTCGTACCGTAATCAGCAAAGCAAAAGCTGAAATGGCGCTCGCGCCACAAAGTTATAACAATCCTAAATTTTAAAAAGTATGGAAGAAGAATTAGTAAAAGAATAGCCTGTGTATGAAATCCAGAAAGTTAAGCTCAAGAACAACCAGGTAACAGCAGACTACACAGAGCGATTTGTAGAAGCAAACTACAAGAACGAAGTAATCAAATCATCCCAGCAATTCGTTCATCCGGACCTGTTATATGCCATGAGTTTGTTAAAGACTCATGCCGTCAAGATTTGCGAAATGCAGGAAGCCGGAGTCGTAAATATCGAAAATCCTTCGG
>NZ_JACOOJ010000029.1 GCF_014287585.1 Parabacteroides hominis
TCGTATGCCAGAATGCAAATGGAAAGAACTACGTTCACAACATCAACGGTGTATTGGCAATGGGTCCGAAAGAAGATGCAGTTGTCGTAAACGTTCTTGAAGTTTCTGCAGACGATGTAGTTGCTACAGACAACGAAACAATCGCAACAGCTGAAGTAGCCGTTATCGCAGGCGAAGGCCAGGTAACCATCGCTAACGCTGCCGGCAAGAAGGTTGTTATCAGCAACATCTTAGGCCAGGTAGTTGCCAACACGGTTCTTACTTCCGACAACGCTGTAATCGCTGCTCCCCAGGGTGTAGTCGTTGTAGCTGTCGAAGGCGAAGAAGCTGTCAAAGCAATTGTAAAATAAAAGAAACACACAAATTTCCCTTGCCGGGGGATTGATCCCCCGGCAAAAGAAAGATATTTTATAATCAAATAATTCTAAAGTGTTTGGCCGTGTGCCGCGAAAACGGCAATTACCCTGCGACAGGCGAACAGGCGGTCAGATTTAATATTAATAATACTAAAGTATATTGAAATTAAAAGTTCAATGTAGCCTGTAGCCCTGTGAAGGACGAAAGCATACAGAAAACAAGCCCCGGAGGTGATCGACATCTTCGGGGCTTCGTTGTTTTAAGATTTGAACCTAAATGCACCTTGACTGATTCAAATCCGAAAAAAGTTCATTTTTCTTTTAGGGTATTTTCGCTCCCGTTCGCCCTTAATATAGAAACAGGAAAAAATGGAACAGAGGCTACTACATAAAATGTTTAACGGAGAGGCTACAGACAACGAGCTGACTCAGATCCGTCAATGGGTAAATGCCGATAAAGCGAACAGGGAAACATTCTATCATGAACGTGCCCTGTTTGACGCGCTCCAATTAAATAGTTTTCAAAAAGAGAAGCATGTCCGCAAACAGTCCGTACCACTCTGGAAATGGATCGGAGGTGCTGCCGCTGCTGCTGTTATCGCCCTATTCTTATTGTATAACGTTCCGGCATTCACCGATAAAAACATCCAGCCTGAAATAGCTTTCAATACCATTAAAGTTCCTGCCGGACAGCGGGTTGAAGTAACGCTGGCAGACGGGACCCATATCTGGCTGAACGCCCGGTCGGAATTTTCTTACCCGGTTTCGTTTAACGGGGACACAAGGGAAGTCCGTTTAAAAGGAGAAGCATTTTTCGATGTCGCCAAGAATAAAAACAAAAAGTTTATTGTCAATACAGGCCGTTGCGAAGTGGAAGTTTTAGGAACACAGTTTAATGTGGAGGCCTATAACGAAAATGAATTTTCCACAGCCCTCATACAGGGGAGCGTAAAAGTCACCGACAGGTCACAGCCTGACGAATCAGTTGTGTTAGAACCCAATAATACCGTCAGCCTCAACAACGGAAAGCTGACGGTCACTCCCATCACCGATTTCAATCCATACAGTTGGAAAGAGGGGCTCATCACTTTCAAGGATATCACTTTCAAGGATCTGATGAAGAAACTCGAAAAGAATTTCGGTATCCGGATAATTATCGACAATCATACGCTCGACAATTATGCCTGTAGTGGGAAGTTCCGTATATCCGACGGGATTGAACAGGTGCTGAGAGCTTTACAACAAGATGCTCACTTCACCTTCGAGCGGGAGAGCGGAACTGAAATTCGCATTCGATAATCAATTAAACAGATAGCCTATGAGGAGGAGATAATTAAAATGACGGGCAAATTATGTCCAATGTAAAAAAAATGAAGTTTCAATCTAATATCATTCTTTAAATCTATCACAAACATGAAGAAAAGAAAAATTTGTGTATCTCGTATTTTAAAGATGACATCTCTGTTCTTCCTTTCCTGTGCCATGTGTGCACAAGCAGAAACGGTAAGTTCACAGAGCATACGCATCACACTTAACAAAAACAATGTCCGGCTGGAAAATATCCTGAACGACATTGAAAACCAAACGAATTTACTGTTCATTTACAACAAGAACGTAAATGTTAACCAAAAAGTCTCAGTGAATGCCGAAAATACTTCTTTGCAGGAAGTATTGCAAAACCTGTTCGACAACAATGTGTCCTTCAAAATCGAAGGTTCTTACATCGTTCTTTCACCGACAGGAGCAACAGGCGGCCCACAACAAGCCACACACACAGTGAAAGGTGTGGTAGAAGATGCATTAGGCCCTATTGCCGGCGCTAATGTTGTAGAAAAAGGAACGACAAACGGTACGATTACCGATATGGACGGTAATTTCACATTAAATGTAGCACCTAACGCCGTACTTGTTATTTCGTATATCGGCTACAAAGACCAGGAGATGCCGGTAAACAACAAGACAAACATCCAGGTCAAATTGGCCGAAGACTCACAAGCATTAGATGAAGTGGTCGTTGTCGGTTACGGTGTCCAGAAACGTGCATCCGTAACAGGATCGGTCGCTTCACTTCAAGCCAAGGACATTGCCACTGTCAAAACACCGAATGTCAGTAATGCGCTGGCCGGCAAATTGCCAGGGTTGCGTGCCGTACAGAGAAGCGGTGCTCCGGGTGATGATGATGCAAGCATCGATATTCGTGGTTATGGTGATGCTTTAGTCATTGTCGATGGCGTGGAACGTGATTTCAAACAAATCGACGCCAACGATATAGAATCGATCAGTATCTTGAAAGATGCTTCCGCTGCCGTTTACGGTTTCAAAGGAGCAAATGGTGTTATCCTTGTTACAACCAAAAAGGGACAAGTCGGCAAACCGAAAATCAATTATAACGGATATGTCGGCATACAAAACATCACCCGTTATCCGGAATATTACAACGGATACGAGTATGCGACTTTGTACAACGAAGCCCAACAAAATATCGGAATAACAGCCCCCTATTCAGCTGAAGATCTGGAACGTTTCAAACAAGGAATCGGGACGACAGACTGGTATGATGAAGTCATTCGCAAAACAGCTCCTGCCACTTATCACAATTTAAGCGTATCGGGCGGTGCGGAAAAAGTAAAATACTTCTTCTCGCTCGGTTTGACAGACCAGGAAGGTATCTACAAATCCAAAGCGTTCAATTATAAAAAATATAATGTACGTTCCAATATCAGTGCAGAAATCGTCAAAGGCTTTACCGTAGACTTACAGTTAAGCGGTCGTCTGGATACTCGAATGAAACCATACGAAGCAGAACCGTTAAGTCGTAGTATTCAGATGGCAAAACCCGTATTTCCGGTTTATGCTAATGACAATCCGGACTACTGGTCAAATCCGGGTGATAAAGGAAACCCCGTCCATCTTTCGGATATCGATAATGTCGGATACGACAGAAGAGACCGTCGCGAGTTTAACGGGTCGATCGGTTTGAACTGGGAAATGCCCTGGGTGAAAGGTTTATCCGCAAAGGCATTGTTCTCTTACGACTATAATAACAAATACAGCAGAAAATGGTATAAAGAATATTATGAATATACCTATGATGCTGTTAATGACGTTTATAATGCTTCCGGAAGCCATACCATTTCAGAGTTAACAACTCAGAATGACAACTATTTCAGGCCGAACGGACAAATCTCCCTGAACTATAAGAATACATTCGGCAAACATGATATCGGAGCATTGGTTTTGTGGGAATTCTATAATGACCGTACCGATATCCTGAAAGCATACCGCCAGTTTACAGTCGGAGCACTCGATCAGATAGATGCAGGAGACAAGACAAACATGGACAACGGTGGAACAGCACGTGTTTCCGCTCATGCTGGTTTGGTCGGACGTGTCAATTACGCATACGACAACAAATACTTGGCAGAACTCAGCTTCCGTTACGACGGTTCCTACAAATTTGCACCGGACAATCGTTGGGGATTCTTCCCTGCCGTATCTTTGGGTTGGCGTGTTTCCGAAGAAGCATTCTTCAAAGAAGCGTTACCTATGGTCGACAACTTCAAGATCAGAGGTTCTTTCGGGAAAGTGGGAGATGAAGGTGTAACCGGTTATAGCGATGATGACGAAAAGGATGGCAAATACAGAGCCTATCAATATTTACAAGGTTACCGGTATCCTTCGGGAAGTTATGTTTTAGGAACAGGCGGCCTTACGAACGGAGCTAAAGACAGAGGTATGCCAAACTTGGCTCTGACTTGGTATGAATCCAAAACAACCAATGTCGGATTCGAAGCATCCATATTATCAGGTTTAATCAATGTCGAATTCGATTACTTCGTCCGTAAAAGAAGTGGCCTGCTGACAAAGCGCCAGCTGACATTACCGACGACATTCGGCCAGGAACTTCCGGTAGAGAACCTGAACTCCGACAGAAACCAGGGATTCGAAATCGTTGTCGGACATCGTCATAAAATAGGAGACTTCACTTATGATGTAAAAGGAAACTTCTCTACTACCCGTATCTACAATGAACATATTGAACGTGCAGCTTCAGCCAATATGTACGACGACTGGAGAAACAACAGCAATGATCGTTATAAAGATATCCAGTGGGGTAAAGTCTGTATCGGACAGTTCCAGAGCTACGAAGAAATTCTCAACTCACCGATCCAGGATAACAACGGTAACAAATCATTGATGCCGGGCGACTTGAAATTTCAGGACTGGAACAATGACGGTATTATCGACGGAAAGGACGACCAGCCGATCGGACATGGAAATACGCCACGTCTGTATTATGGCTTGAACCTTTACGGAGAATATAAAGGATTTGACCTGACCGTCTTCTTCCAAGGGGCTGCCGGACATGAAGTATTTACAACCGGAGACTTCATGGCACCATTTATCCAACAAGGATTAGGTAATGGTATTACCCTAAACCTGGATCGTTGGCATCGTGAAGATCCCTCTGACATGAGTAGCGAATGGATACCCGGATATATGCCGGCACTCCGTCCGACTGGTTTCTCTGCCAATTCAGGCACAAATACCTGGACAAGACAAAAGGCCAACTATTTACGTCTGAAAACCATCGAATTAGGATACACATTCCCTAAAAAATGGATGCAAAGAGCCGGTATCGAGAACCTGCGCGTATATGTAAACAGCTTCAACACAGCTACGATTACCAGCCGCGAAGGTATCATGAAATATATGGACCCGGAGAACAAAGACGGCATGTTCCGTTACTATCCACAAATGAAAACATTTAACTTCGGTGTTAATCTAACATTCTAAAATAAGAAACGATGAAGACAACAATTATAAAAAATATCGGATGTGGATTGCTTTTGTTAGGTACGACAGCCTGCGCTGACTATCTTGAGAAAGAATCTTTCGACATCATAACTCCCGAACAAGTTTGGCAGGACGCTAAATTGATCAACGGCGTAATGGTTAATTTATATGACGGCCTGAACCTGGAAGATTTCAATTACTGGTATCGCGACGCATGGCGTTTGCAAAATGCCTCTTCCATGTCTGACGAAGCACAAGGTTCCTTCCAGAAAGACCCTCTTTTCGATAACGGAAATGCCACATACACGTATGAAGACGCCTTGTTCGAACAGAAGTTCTCGGACCGTTACAAGAATATACGGAACTGCAACGATTTCATCAGCCAGTTGCAGGAAGCTACAGCCTTATCCGATTCTGAAAAGAAATTGCTATTGGCGGAATCCCGTTTCCTGCGCGCCATGCACTACTTCACTTTAGTGAAACGTTATGGCGGCGTGCCTCTTATCGACGAACCGCAACAATATGATCCCAACAACCTGGAAGCCTTGATGGTTCCCCGTAACAAAGAAGTCGAAATTTATGATTTTATCGTAAAAGAATGCCAGGAGGCAGCACAGGATCTTCCGGATACGAGAAATGCGGATGCCAAATACCGGGCAAGCAAATATGTTGCATTGGCGTTATGCTCGCGGGCAGCCTTGTATGCCGGCTCTATTGCCCGTTACGGAAATGTCCAGTTAGACGGCCTTGTCGGAATACCGGCTACAGAAGCCGATCGTTTTTTCCAGACCTCTTATGACGCATCCAAAGCGATTATATCTTCCGGCCTTTTCAGTTTGTATAACAAGAAAGCCGACGACAAAGAACAAAACTATTGCGAAATGTTCCTAAAAGGCAACGGTGATAACGGAGAATATATTTTCCAGAAGCAATACAACGTTGCCGGAGGTAAAGGACATGACTGGGACAAACGTAACGCCCCGTTCTCTTATCGTGCCGGAGGTTGGGGATGCGGTATCGCCCCTACTTTGGAAATAGTGGAAGCATACGAATATATAGACGGTTCAGAAGGCACTTTGAAACTGGAAGAAAACGGTAAACCGCTTCGTTTCGACGATCCTTATGAAGTATTTGCCAATAAAGACCCGCGCCTGTTCGCTTCCGTTTATCTGCCGGGGTCTCCTTGCCAGAGCACAAAGATCGAATGGAAAAGAGGTATTATCGTTTCAGATAACGAAAAATATATGGCAACAAGTCAGCCGGATGGGGGTAATACGGTAGAAATCAATGGAGTCACCTACAGCACTTCCGGAAAAGATGGCGGAGCCGATGCCGGCGATGCTTCCAAGACAGGCTTCTATCAGAAGAAATTCTGGGACGAGACATTGACCGATATGAATATGGGTAAGTCAGAAACTCCGTGGCCTGTTTTCCGTTTAGGAGAAATTTATCTAAATTTGGCGGAAGCTGCGATGGAGTTGAACAAATCTTCCGAAGCATTGGATGCTGTCAACAAGATTCGCGAGCGTGCCGGAATCGCCTTATTGCCAAGCATCAATATGGAAAAGGTCCGTCACGAACGCAGAGTGGAATTAGCATTCGAAGGCCATCGTTTCTGGGATATGAAACGTTGGAGAATTGCTCACTTAGATGTTGCACAAGGCGGTTTGAATGGATTCAGAGGGACGGCATTGTATCCGTGGTATGATATTCGTGATGGTAAATATGTATTCGAAAGAGGTTCCAATCCTCCGAAACAGAAACGTATTTTCCTGGAAAAGAACTATTATACAAAGATCAACCAGACAGATATGAATTCAAATCCGAATCTCATTCAGAACCCAGGTTATACCAATTAATCACCTAATTTAGAAATTTGATATGAAAAAGATAAGTTTATTATTAATGGCCGTTTGCTCATTATGCTTCACAAGTTGTTTGAGCGATCTGGATAATTATGAATCTCCCGACGGAGGTATCAAAGGACAAATCTTAGATGCAGAAACGAATGAACCGATTCCTCTGCCAGTTCAGGGATCTACCGGTGTTATTATCAATATGTTCGAACAGAACACGGATGCAACGCAATCGGTCGATTTTTATGCAAAGATGGATGGTTCATACGAAAATGCGAAGTTGTTCAATTGCGATTACAAGATCGTTGTAAACGGTCCGTTTGTTTCTCCTTGCGAAGAATTTGTAACCGTAAACGGACAGACTACATTGGATCTGAAAGCAACTCCTTATGCAAGAATCAACGCTTCGGCCCAGGTTACAGGAAAGAAAATTACCATTACATATAAGGTAACTCCGACAAGCAACAATTTCAAGGTATCGGAAGTGTACGGCTACTGGAATTTTGCTCCGGGTGTTGATAATGGAAATGCCAACCAAGCAGGCAAGCAAACCGTTAAGGAGCAGGAAGGAACGATCGTTTTCGATCTGGAAAACGATAAAACCTATCAGGACAATCTGTACAAAATACAAGGAAATGGCAATAAAATATATGTACGTGTCGGAGCCAAAACAGAAGGCGCGGTCAACTACAGTACCATTATTGAAACGATTGTACAATAAATAACCTTTGGCACAGATATCCTTTTTGTTTGGGTATCTGTGCCTTTTTTATTCTTTAGAGCATGAAAAAAAGTATCTTACTCATCAGCCTGGCAACTCTACCTCTATTCGGGTATAGCCAAAATGTATTACCGGACTGGGCTTTAGGCGGCTTTGTCAGGCCGGAAAAAGTCAATCCGATCATTACCCCCAACCCATCCAGCCAATTCGACTGTCCCATGCAGGGTAAAACAATCGGATGGGAAGAAAGCGATGTGTTCAACCCGGCAGCAACCGTAAAAGACGGTAAAATCTATGTCCTTTACCGGGCTGAGGACAATTCTGCAACAGGAATCGGTAAACGTACTTCGCGTATCGGATTAGCAGAATCCGAAGACGGCATCCACATGAAGCGCCGGAATACTCCCGTCATGTACCCGGATAAAGACAACATGAAGGAATACGAATGGCCGGGAGGTTGCGAAGACCCGCGCGTGACAATGACGGAAGACGGTCTGTATGTCATGGCCTACACTTCCTGGAACCGGAAAGTGGCACGCCTCTGCATCGCCACCTCACGAGACCTCGTCAAATGGGAGAAACACGGCCCTGCTTTCGCGAAAGCCTACAACGGACGCTTCAAAGACATCTTCTGCAAATCCGGCTCTATGGTGACAATGATCAAAGACGGAAAACAAGTGCTGACGAAAATCGGTGGAAAATACTTCATGTATTGGGGAGAACATGCGGTCTATGCAGCAACCTCCGACGACTTGGTCAACTGGACACCTATATTGGACGAGAAAAACGAACTGGCAACTGTCATCAAACCTCGTCCCCAATACTTCGACAGTGCCTTGACAGAGTGCGGTCCTCCCGCTATCCTGACAGACAAAGGTATCGTCTTGCTTTATAATGGCAAAAACCAGACAAACGACAGCAAACGTGACAAGCGTTTCACTGCCGGAGCTTACTGCGCCGGACAACTTCTGACCGACCCGAAGGAGCCGATGAAGGTTCTGCAACGCCTGGACGTTCCTTTCTTCCGCCCGATGGCTTCATTCGAAAAGAGCGGACAGTATGTCGACGGAACCGTCTTTATCGAAGGTTTGGTCTTTTTCAAAAACAAATGGTATCTCTATTACGGATGCGCAGATTCCCAGTTGGGCGTAGCAGTTTATGATCCTGCAAAGAAAACACCCGGAGATCCGATTCCTAATTAAAAAATAAAGTATGAAAAACATTATCACTGGAATATTTTTATTCTTGTCTGCCAGCTTTATGCAAGCGCAGACACCTAACAACTACCGGAATCCGGATAAAATATATCTGGATTCGAAAGACGGACACAACGGGAACTTCACTTGGCAGATGTACAAAGCGGGAGACGCAAAAGACCCTGCGGAGAAAATCTCACAGCCGGGCTACCAAACCGGACAATGGATGCCGGCAATCGTTCCGGGTACGGTTCTGAACTCACTGGTACACAACGAGGTTTATCCCGAACCCTATTACGGGATGAACAACAAACTGGACAAGAATATTATCCCGGACCTTGCTAAAGTAGGACGCGATTTTTATACCTACTGGTTCCGGACGGAATTCGACGTGCCGGAAAACTATAAAGACAAAATCGTCTGGCTCCAGGTAGACGGTATCAACTACCGTGCCGAGATATGGGTGAACGGTTATCTGCTTGGCAATATGTCCGGCATGTTCAAACCGGAGTATATCAATATCACGGATTTCGCCCGTATCGGCCAGAAAAATGCCCTGGCGATCAAAGTATATCCTGTTGATATGGCAGGAACCATCAAGCCGAAGCAATGGGGAGCCGCCGGCGAGTTTCACAATGGTGGAGACGGTAACATCGGACTGAACACAACCATGTTGATGAGTGTCGGTTGGGATTTTACTTTCAATGACGGTATCCGCGACCGGAATACCGGTATCTGGAAAAACATCAGCCTCTATGCTACGGACAAAGCGGTTATCCGCCATCCGTTCATCAAATCCGAACTTTCCAAACCAAACTACGACTTGGCAAAAGAGACTGTCAGCGTAGAAGTGACGAACCCGACACAACGGAGCGTCAAATGTACGGTCAAAGGGGAAATCGTCGGCGAGGATATAACATTCAGCAAAGACCTGGATTTGTTCAGAGGGGAAACAAAGGAAATTTGTTTTACACCGGAAGAGTTCCCGCAGCTCACGATTAAGAACCCGCGCCTGTGGTGGCCGCTTTTCAAAGGGAAACCTGAACTGTACGAACTCAAGTTGACCGTAACCGTCGACGGCAAGGTTTCCGACGAAACAAAAACCCGTTTCGGTATCCGCGAAATTACTTCCGACCAGAATACACCGGACAAATCCCGCCAGTTCTACGTAAACGGCAAGAAACTGTTCATCCGGGGAACCAACTGGATTCCGGAAGGGATGCTCCGTACCTCCGACGAACGCACGTATGCGGAATTGCGATACACCAAGCAATCCGGTATCAACCTTGTCCGCATGTGGGGCGGCGGCATTGCCGAATCAGACTATTTCTTCCAGCTTTGCGATGAAATGGGACTTCTCGTATGGCAGGAATTCTGGATGACCGGCGACACCAAACATCCGCAAGATGGTGATTTATACCTGAGTAATGTAGAGGCTACGGTAAAACGCCTGCGTAACCATCCTTCACTGGCCTACTATGTTTCTTCCAACGAGAGCACAGAAATGCCGGGAGCAAAAGACCTGATCATGAAACTGGACGGGACACGCGGTTACCAGATGCAGTCGGAATGTGACGGCGTACACGACGGCAGCCCTTACAAACAGGTAAACCCGATGCAACATTACGAAAATACGGCATCCGAACGCGGTAGCCGTGTCGATGGCTTCAACCCGGAATACGGTTCGCCCACTATCCCGACAGTCGAAACTCTCCGCGAAGTAATGGATGAGAAAGACCTCTGGCCGATCAATAAAGAAGTATGGGATTATCATGATGGCGGAGGATTCCATCTGATGTCAACCATGTACACGGACCTTACCAACCATTATGGCCCTTCCTCATCCATCGAAGAGTTTGCCACGAAAGGTCAGGCAGTCGGTGCGATGAACTCCAAATCAATCTGGGAAGTATGGAATTATAACAAATTCGGTTATGGAGACCGCTATGCTTCGGGACTATTGTTCTGGTATCACAACTGCCCCGTAAGTCAGGTTTGCGCCCGCATGTGGGATTATTCCCTGGAACCGACAGCCTCTTTATACCATACTCAGAACGCATTGGAGCCGCTTCACGCACAGTTTGATTACCTGAAAAATACGGTTTCCGTTTATAATGACTACTATCAGGCATTCAAGGACTATAAAGTAGCTGCCGAAGTGTACGATTTGAACAGCAAAAAGGTATGGAGCAAAAGCCAGAAGATCGATATCCCGGAAGATGGCGTCGTAAACGATATCTTCACAATCGATTTTCCCCGGAACATCACGCAGGTTCATTTTATAAAACTACGCCTGTTCGATACGAAAGGGAAAGAGGTCGCCAATACATTCTACTGGCGTTCCAACGATAAATATGAAGGTCGCAAGACCTTGACAGGCCCGACCTCATCCGGCTTCGAAGATCTGTCCAAATTGAAACAGGTGCAACTGAAGACTCGCTACAAAGCTTATCAGGAAGGTGACCGGCATTTCATTAAAGCTGAAATAAAGAATCCGTCTTCAACTATAGCATTTTTCACCCAGCTTCAATTGCTCGATCAGGATAAAAAGCCCGTGCGCCCCAGTTTCTACACAGACAACTTCTTCTCGCTCTTACCGGGAGAAAGTAAAACTGTTATCATAGAAACGGCCGCAAGCGATATGCCATCCGAACCTACATTCGTTGTGAAAGGTTGGAATATCAAATCGAACAATTTCAAATTATAACATCATAACGATAAACAACTATACAGATAGCGTTTTTTTGCCGGTATCGGCAAAAAACGCTATCTTTGTTTCATATATAACACTTAAAACTTGCCGATAGTATGGAATATATATCAGTAAAAGACTGGGCCAACAGACATGGTGTTTCGGAGCGGACAGCCCGAAACTATTGCGCACAAGGTAAAATCAGCGAAGCTTTTCTTGTCGGCAAGACGTGGAATATCCCGATTGATGCTACATTGCCCAAACGTAAGAAAACAGAATCAGTGTCACCTCTGCTTAAAGTGTTGCGCGAGCAGAAAGATAGTCAAGTAAAAGGGGGCATATACCATCGCGTGCAGATCGACCTTACCTATAACTCCAACCACATCGAAGGAAGTCGTCTGACACACGATCAAACACGATATATTTTTGAAACAAATACGATCGGGGTGACTGACAAAGCGGTTAATGTGGATGATATTATCGAAACCGCTAATCATTTTCGTGCCATAGATTACATTATCAAAGAGACTGACGGCAAACTCACCGAAACTTATATCAAGCAGCTTCATCTTATATTAAAGTCCGGGACATCCGATGAACGGAAAGATTGGTTCCGGGTCGGAAACTATAAGAAGTTACCCAATGAAGTAGGTGGCAACGACACTACAACGCCGGAAAACGTCCATAAAGAAATGAAAGCATTGCTGAAAGAATATAACAATAAAAAGAATCCGACATTTGAAGATATCCTGGATTTCCATCAACGCTTCGAGACCATCCATCCGTTTCAAGACGGCAACGGACGCGTAGGGCGGTTGATTATGTTTCGTGAATGCCTTCGGAATAACTATGTACCGTTTATCATAACCGATGATTTGAAGATTTTCTACTACAATGGCTTACGCAACTGGCCACACATTAAAGGTTATCTAACGGATACCTGCCTGACAGCACAGGACAATTTCAAATTCTTGCTTGACAAATTCCGAATCAAATACAAGAATAACTGAAATTGTTTCCGTACTTTTGCCGAAAATTTACAACTATGCCGACATTTTTCGTTGTCCTCATTAGTATTTACCTTGCTGGGAACATTTATATATTCAGGAGAGGGGCACAGGCTTTGGTAGCTCAGCCCTTTGGCGTTAAAGTTTTATTAGCCGTACTGTTTTGGTGCGGAGCCTTGTCGTTTATCGGTAGTTTCCTGGCCCGGAATACAAAATTGCCGGTTGTCCTGGCACATACGGCCCACGAAATAGGGACGGGTTGGCTGGTTTTCACACTTTATATGGTAATGTGCCTGGTCGTATTCGACTTGTTCCGACTTTTCAACTTCCAGTGCAAATATGGGTTCTATATATCCTTATTCCTGACACTTAGCCTGTTAAGCTACGGGTATTACAATTACCAACATCCGAAAACAGAAGTTATCAACATAGTTATCAACAAGCCGGCGGTTCATAATGAACAACCATTGAAAGTCGTTTCCGTCAGCGATATTCATTTAGGGTACGGGACAGACAAAGAAGAACTTAAACAATATGTCGAGATGATCAACGCACAGAAACCGGATCTGATCCTGATCGGCGGCGACCTGATCGACAACAGCGTAGTTCCCCTCTATGAAGAAAAGATGATGGAGGAGTTAGCAGAGTTGAAAGCTCCTTTAGGAATCTACATGGTTCCGGGAAATCATGAATATATCAGCGGCATACGGAAGAGCATGCAATTCATAAACGAAACTCCGATCCACCTGCTGCGGGATGAAGTCGTTACATTGCCGGGCGGCATACAAATAGTCGGACGGGACGACCGCAGCAACAAAGACCGGTTATCCCTGCAAGAACTGGTGAAAAACATTGATCCGTCAAAACCTGTTATTCTTCTGGATCATCAACCGTACAATTTGCCGGAAACGGAAAATGCAGGCATCGACCTTCAGTTCAGCGGTCATACGCATCGCGGACAGGTATGGCCGATCAGCCTTATTACCGACCGTATGTTCGAACAAAGTTACGGTTACCGCAAGTGGGGAAACAGCCATGTGTATGTATCCTCCGGACTGTCGCTCTGGGGACCGCCTTTCAGGATCGGGACAGACAGCGAACTTGTCGTATTCAACATTACCTGTAAATAGTTTGCAGACATGAGAGTTTTTATTCAATCGATAGTTGCACAGATATTACTGAATCCTTATATCTTCTGGCGAGGGTATCAGGCAATTCCCCCAAAAAAGAGCTGGAGGATTCCCTATGTCTTGTTTTTTATCCTTGAATTATCACTCTTCTTCTTCGGCTTTACATTCCGCAATGTGCTGCCGGACCCCGTTATGATTGCCATCCAGTATATTTGCAATACCTGGTATATCGCTTCTATTTATATCACGCTCTCCCTGTTGGCTCTGGAAGCGCTCCGGCTCAGCAACCGTTGTTTCCATTGGTTTCCCGGTTGGATAACAAGGCATTGGAGGCAAACGAAACTTACTTTATTCTTTTTGATCATAGCAATCGTCACCGGCTTGATGTTCCATGCTTATCATGTTGTCACCCGTCCGGTTGTCAAAGATGTATATGTCACCCTACCCAAAGGGAGCAGCGACCGTGACAGCATGACGATTGTCATGATGAGCGATCTCCATATCGGGGAAGTGATCGGCAAGGAACTGGTACAGCGATACGTGAAGATGAGCAACGAACAACATCCCGACATGGTTGTCCTGGTAGGCGATATCATGGATTATGAATCCCGCTTTGCCGAAAAAGCCCATATCGAAGAGGATTTGAAGCAACTGAAAGCCCCGTTAGGCGTATATGTGGTTTACGGCAACCACGAGTATCGTGCCAACCGCATAGCCAAATACCGCTGGCTGAAGAAAACAGGGGCAACCCTTCTGATCGATTCCGTTGCAAGCCCGGACTCTTCATTCTACCTGATCGGACGGGACGACCATATCAACAAGAAAAGAAAGCCGTTACATGCACTTATGGCAGGCATAGACACGACCAAGCCGATCATCGTATTGGATCATCAGCCCTGGTCGTTCGCCGAAATGACAATGAACGGTGTGGACCTCGGACTCCACGGGCATACCCATAACGGACAGCTATGGCCCTACCCTCTTTTAATGAAACTGATCTATGAATGTCCGTACGGCTACCATAAGAAAGGGCCGACACAGTTCTATATATCTTCCGGTATCGGGATAGCCGGGCCACCTTACCGGGTCGGTACTGTCTCGGAAATGGTCGTGCTACATATCAAGTTTGTCAACTAAATATCACGGTTTTATTCTTATAGGCCAGAATCTTCCGTTCAATATGTTTCTGAACGGCACGGGAGAGGACTATCTTTTCCAGATCTTTCCCTTTATTGACAAGATCGGTAATCGTATCTTTATGGGTGATGCGGACAACATCCTGTTCGATAATCGGTCCGGCATCCAGTTCGGTCGTTACATAATGGCTGGTGGCGCCAATGATCTTAACACCCCGTTCAAAAGCGGCATGATAAGGTTTCGCACCAACAAATGCCGGCAGGAAAGAATGATGGATATTGATAATACGATTCGGATAGGCTTCGATCATCTTTTCGGAAATAACCTGCATATAACGTGCCAGGACAATAAAGTTCACCTTATGTTCGGCAAGTAATTCCAACTCTTTTGCCTCCTGCTCCGCTTTCGTCTCTTTCGTAACCGGGAAAAGACAGAAAGGAATACTGAAACGATCCGCCACATGTTTCAGATCCGGATGATTGCTAATAATCAAAGGTATTTCAACATTCCACTCTCCTGCCGTATAACGCGCCAGCATGTCAAACAGGCAATGCGACATCTTAGACACAAAAATAGCCATACGAGGCTTGTCATCCGAGAAATACAACCGGAAACTCATGCTGTATTTTTGTGCATACAGCGTATCGATATATTCATAAATCTTCTCTTTCGGAATGAAGAAGTCTTTCAATTCCCACTCGATCCGCATAAAGAAAATATTCTCGACATGATCTACATATTGATCGAGATATATAATATTCCCTTTATTTACGGTTATGAAGTTCGTCACATCAGCTAAAATCCCCGGAGTATCGGGACAATGCAATAACAGTTTTGCTGTTGTCATAGTTGCTATTTTATCATTAGTCAATAAATCGAGCGACAAAAATAGCATATTATTATTAAAAACAAATATAATACGACAAAAAGTTTCCCCTGCCACATAATAAGAAAGGCTCTCTTTTGCCGTCTGCTTCAGCAGGCGGATAGATGATTGTTCCGGCTTTGCCGGTTCCTCTGTGGGTTTTAATCCCTTTAAATATAATAATATGAAAAGGGCCTAAAGTCCACAGAGGAAGAGGCTTTGCCTCTAAATCTTTTAAACCGCCTGCTTCAGCAGACGGCAAAAGAGAGCCTGCGACATAAGGCGCAGCCTTGTCTGTTAGCTCACAGATAAATCACCATTTATGATTCACATCTGCTAAAAGATGAGTCTGATAGACGCAAATATAATTTTGACGCGGATTTCGCGAATAACGCGGATAAGAAATATGTATCAGGTGTTTAATTCGCCTTATCCGCGAAATCCGCGTCAAAAAATCCTGTTTATTTATTTTAATCTGCGTCTATCAGACTCAAACCTCGTATGTGAAGTTGTCCCTATAGATGCCTGCCTTTTTCCTGCTACCCTATAGGCTTTTCCCGGACAGGCTAAAGGCTGTATTTTTTAACCTATAACCTGTATTTTATGGGACAGGAACCAATCAGATCCCTTATATGACAAAACTAAAAAACAGGGTTCACGGTGGTAAAAGGCTAATGGCCAGCGATTTGTTGTGAAGGCTGTGAAGGCTGTGAAACCGGTTTACGATCAGACAATCCTATCGATCGATCCCGCCTTTTTTTATCTTGCATTCACAGGGTTCACAGCAACATGCTGATCTACAGAGTTTCCCGGACAGTGTGAACCCTGATTAAATAAAACAACCAGGGGGTATTTAGAGGATAATCTAAGAAAAACTGAACCTGTAAATGGGGATTTGTCTGTGAGTCCTGAAGAGGCGGGATGGATACAGCCGCTTTTCGCAAGGGTATCGAGGTCTATGCCGCACAGATTACCGAACTTGCCACCAAAGGTAAAATCCCGCTTATCAAAGGATTTCCGCACCGTGTCGTCAAGGCTTGCCTGAATGGAAGAGAGGAGGCCGATTTGCTCTTTATCAGATAAGCAAGTTCGCCTCCTCTATTATCAGACTTAGGCCTTTTCGGCAGTTTGCTGCGTTTCTGTTTTCTCAGGAGTGCCGAGTGTTTTATTATAGAGTTCGGAATCGTTCAAAATTTCCAGTGCCTTATCCAAAACTTCATCTTCCTTCAGGCTGTTTATCAACTCGCCTTTCTGGAAATAATAGCGTTTCATGATCTCGGAAGTCAGCAGTTTCTTGATCTGGTCTTTGTTACGATCGAAATCCCGTTCCAAGTCCGGAGTCAGTTTGGCTTCCAAAGAGTTGAAGATGGTAGAGTCATTATCCATGTACCCCTCAAACTTAGCCACCTCCTTCAGGTTCTTCAATAGTTTTTCACTCTGCCGGTCGTAGGTGAAGTTCTTTTCTTTGGCATATTGCTTGAAAGCTTCAAAGTCTTCGTCCGTCACCTCGAAGTCCTCAGGCGAAGCGATTTTCTTATGCTTCTGGGACCAGTGTGCGACAAAATCAGTCAGGACAAAATCAGTCACCAAATAGAACATCATAGTCGGCATTTCCGGCTCTTCTATTTTAAAATCAGGGGTAATACCGCCTCCATCCCGGACGGGACGCCCTTTGTCTGTATAGAAGACAGAGGTCAGGCTATCCGGAATAGCCCCGACGCTTCCATCGGCTTTCCGGTGCGAATAGTCCATCTGCTGGATGCAACGTCCGCTGGGGATGTAATATTTACTCATCGTCACTTTCACGCTTCCGTTATAAGGAAGTTCACGGGGGGATTGCACAAGCCCTTTTCCGAAAGAACGCTGTCCGACCAACACGGCACGGTCCATATCCTGTAAAGCCCCCGAAACGATCTCGGCAGCAGAAGCAGAGCCTCCGTTAATGAGGACAGCCATCGGGATTACCGTATCGAGCGGTTCGTTGGGCGTACGGTAGGTGCGGTCCCACTGGCTGATCTTCCCTTTTGTCGAAACCACCTCTTTTCCCTTCGGGACGAACATGCCGACAATCTGCGTGGCGCTTTCCAGCAAACCGCCGCCATTGTTACGCAAATCCAGGATCAACGATTTAATATGATGGTTCTTTTTCAGATCCTCCAACGCATTTTTAACTTCCTGTGCGCTCTTATCCGTAAACCCTTTCAAATAGATATAGCCTACCCCATCACCACGCACGCCATAGTAGGTAACCTGGTTTTCCAGAATCTGCTTGCGCACCAGTTCCACTTCACGCGGCTTTTTGTCATACGGGCTTTGTATCTTCAATACCATTTTCGTATTGGGAACGCCTTTCAGCAAGGCACTCACCTCATCCGAAGATTTGTCGGTCACATCCACCGTGTCGATCGCCAGAATGCGGTCGCCCGCTTTCAAACCGGCCAAAGCTGCCGGCATCCCTTCAAACGGCTCGATAATATAGACACCGCCCTCTTTCCGTTCGCGTATATAAGAACCGATACCGCCATATTCGCCGGTAGTCATGAATTTCAGCTTATCCATTTCCTGCTCCGGGTAGTATTCGGTATAAGGGTCCAAGCCACCTAACATGGCATCGATCCCCCGGCGCACCGTTTTCTCGACGTCGACCGAATCCACGTAAAACATTTCCACCTCTTTTACCAGAGCGTTAAAGATATCCAGGTTTTTACTGACCTCGAAACGGTTGTCTTTCTGTGCCTGTCCGGGGATCACGCCTCCCAACAGGAGCAGCAAACTAAAAAGAGCTATTATTTTCTCTCGTTGTTTATACATAGAATATTTAGTTAATTAACGACGTAAATGTATATAATAAACGCTTGTCAGGCCAATATACTATTTACTTTTAACTTTATTTGTTCCCATTTATCATCCGGTATCTGCGCCCCGATGACATCAATTATGTAGCCGGCCAAAAGCGAGCCTATACGGGCCGACTGCTCCAATGTTGCACCGACCGACTGACCGTACAGGAATCCGGCGGCAAAATGGTCTCCGGCCCCGGTCGTATCAACCGGTTTGCCGCCTTCAGCCGGAACAGCGATGATTTGTCCTTTGCTTCCAACCAGGGCGCCTTCCTTGCCTAAAGTGACTAAAGAAATCTCCACCTGCTCCGAAAGCACTTTGACCGCTTCATGCGCTTTCAGCCCGGTAAAGGCTTCCGCTTCGCTTTCGTTGGAGAAAAGGATGTCTACATATTCAGGAATAATATCTTCCAGCAAACCGCGGAAAGCATTCACTATATTGAAGTTGGAAAGATCGAGGGCGACCTTCAGCCCTAACTTTTTCGCTTTCTGCATAGTGGTGCGGACCAGTTCTTCGTTCACCAACAAATAACCTTCTATATAAATACATTGGTAAGAAGACAACATCTCTTCCGTAATTTCATCCGGTGTGATCGTCGGGGCCGGTCCGAGGAACGTACCCATCGTACGTTCGCCATCCGGTGAAATCAGAACCGTACAGCTACCGGAAATGCCGTCTGTCTTGGCAAAATAGGGAGAGACATTTGCTTTTTTCAAGGCTTCCTCATAATATTCGCCTACGGAATCAGCACCAATCTTGCCTATAAATCCGGCATTCGCCCCCAAAATAGCCATCGCACGCATGGTATTGCATACCGAACCACCCGGCGCCTGGCTGCGTTCAAGACCTTCCTGCGACTTGCGGATTTTAACCATCTGTTCTTGGTTGATCATATCCATTGCACCCTTCTGTATGCCTACTTCCGCCAGTACATCATCGTTTTTAAGCCTCAGCAGAACGTCTACCAAAGCGTTTCCTAATCCAATTGTATTCATTTTTCTATTTTTTTTCGCAAAGATATTGCATATTTCAAAAAGAACCTCTACTTTTGCAGTGCAATTTCAGAAAGGGGTACAATAAGTACTAAACTGAAAGAAATAAATTCTTCCTTAGCTCAGTTGGTTAGAGCATCTGACTGTTAATCAGAGGGTCCTTGGTTCAAGTCCAAGAGGAAGAGCCAAAAAGACATCGGGAAAGACCGAAAAAGACATATTCTTCCTTAGCTCAGTTGGTTAGAGCATCTGACTGTTAATCAGAGGGTCCTTGGTTCAAGTCCAAGAGGAAGAGCGAAAGAGACATCGGGAAAGACTGAAAAAGACATATTCTTCCTTAGCTCAGTTGGTTAGAGCATCTGACTGTTAATCAGAGGGTCCTTGGTTCAAGTCCAAGAGGAAGAGCGAAAAGAGAGAGATACTTCACAAGAGTGTCTCTTTTTTTATGTCCGCAAAAGGGTCGGCACTGCAAGCTCCGACAGACTGATGCCATTTGATAAATCACTGTATATAAGCATTAAATTCAAAATAGCATCAACAAAAGGACACAAAAGGACTGAAAAGGCCTTATATTGTTTTTTGGGAAAAAGGATCATAAATAAAGACCTGCCGGTCTATATTTTTCTTCCCGGACTTGATCCGGAATCGCATCCTACACGGATAATCCATAGAGCCTGCCTAAGACGAGATAACGCATCGATACACCTTACATTGCCTTGCAATGCCAATCAGCATAAAACAACAAAAGAACAAAGAGAATTTCAACATAAACAGCTATATATCAATAAATAGCCAAACTGCACATCCTTTTTTGCAGTCAAAAGTGTATAATACGCCTTTTCAGGCCTTTCGTGTCCTTTTCTATGTTTCAACACTTCAAAAACATGTTTCAAGCCTAAAGAAGATATAGCTTTTCCGTTTGCAAGCTATAGCCTTTCCGACAAAAAGCTATAGCCTTTTGCCTGACAGGGTATAGCCTTTTTTACGCGTAATTATATTACCTTTGCACCATGGGAAAGAATAAATTAGCAAAGTTTGACGACATGGCGGGTTATCCCCATGTATTCCAATATCCGTTTGCAACCCTTCAGGAGAAAGGATTCGAGCTGAAGGGGCACTGGCACGAACAGTTCTTTAAGAATGACAATCCGATCGTGCTTGAATTAGGTTGCGGAAAAGGAGAATATACGGTAGGTTTGGGAAAGCTGTTTCCCGACAAGAACTTTATAGGGGTCGATATCAAGGGAGCGCGTATGTGGACAGGGGCGAAAGAATCGCTCGAGGCAGGCATGACGAACGTTGCGTTCCTCCGGACCAGCATCGAACTGATCGCCCGTTTCTTCGCTGCCGGAGAGGTGGCCGAGATCTGGCTCACCTTCCCCGATCCGCAGATGAAGAAGGTGAACAAACGCCTTACCTCCACCCGCTTCATGAAGATGTACCGCGAGATACTGGCGGGAGACGGCATCGTACACCTGAAAACAGACAGCAACTTTATGTACACCTACACCTGCGAGATGGTAAAAGCGAACCGCTATCCCGTACTGTTCAGCAACGACGACCTGTATCATTCAGGTTTGACGGACGACATTCTTTCTATCAAGACCTATTACGAACAACAGTGGCTGGACCGCGGGCTGAACATCAAATACATCAAGTTTGTTTGTGAGGAACGGGAAGAACTGGTCGAACCGGAGGTGGAAATCGAATACGACCCGTATCGCAGTTTCAACCGCAGCAAACGGAGCGCGTTGGCTTCCGGCAAATAATTCATAAATCATAAATTATAAATCATACATCATGACACTCTATCCAAAGCTAATCATGGATGCACTGGCAAAGGTGCGTTACCCGGGAACAGGGAAAGACCTTGTGACGATGGGCATGGTAGAAGATAACATCCGGATCGACGGCAACAAAGTCAGTTTCTCGCTCCTTTTCGAAAAGCCGAACGACCCGTTTATCAAATCGGTGGTAAAAGCTGCCGAGACAGCCATCCTTACTTATGTAGGCGAGGATGTGGAAATCAAAGGCAACATCACGGTAGACGCCAAGCAGTCAGCCCGTCCCGAACCGGACAAGCTGTTACCGGAGGTGAAAAATATCATCGCCGTATCTTCCGGAAAGGGAGGTGTGGGCAAAAGTACGGTAGCGGCCAACTTGGCGGTAGCACTGGCTTTGCAAGGTTACAAGGTCGGTTTGCTGGATGCCGATATCTTCGGTCCTTCGCAGCCTAAGATGTTCAATGTGGAAGAAGCCCGTCCCTATATGGTGGAGGTGGGTAACCGCGAACTGATCGAACCGGCTGCCAACTACGGAGTGAAACTGCTGTCCATCGGTTTCTTTGTCAATAAGGAAGACGCCGTTCTCTGGCGTGGCGCTATGGCAAGCAATGCCCTGAAACAGTTGATCGGCGATGCCAACTGGGGAGACCTCGATTATTTCCTGATCGACCTGCCACCGGGAACAAGCGATATCCACCTGACAATGGTGCAGACATTAGCTATCACCGGTGCCATCGTTGTCAGCACGCCGCAGGAAGTGGCGCTGGCAGATGCCCGCAAAGGGATCAGCATGTTTATGGGCGAGAAGATCAACGTGCCGGTATTGGGACTGGTCGAAAATATGTCCTGGTTCACGCCTGCCGAGCTGCCGGAAAACAAATACTATCTGTTCGGCAAAGAAGGAGGCAAACGCCTGGCGGAAGAACTGAATATCCCGCTGTTAGGACAGATCCCCATTGTACAAAGCATCTGCGAAGGCGGAGACAGCGGGAAGCCGGTCGCCCTCAACCCGGACAGCATCACCGGCCAGGCTTTCCAGAAGTTAGCCGAAAATGTCGTGAACCAAATCGATTACCGTAACGAACATTTGGATCCGACGAAACGGGTGGTCGTTACCAAGAAGTAATAAGAGAGTGAAGGAGGATGTGTCAAAAAGAAAGAGAAATCAATCCCTTGCCGGGGGGAATTAATCCCCCGGCAAAAGAGAAAGATGAATTTTGGCACATCACCAAGAAATCGGAAACATCCTATCTTCTTATTATAAAGCATACCGCCTCAGGAAAGCGACCGTCCGATGGATTTCGGGATACATGATGATGTCTTCGTCTATAAAGGGGACCTCCTTGCGATAGGCTTTCAGGAATTTCTCCAAGACAGGAGAAGTACGCGCCGGACGACGGAACTCGATGCCTTGCGCCGCGTTCATCAACTCGATCGCCAGGATGTGATCCAGGTTGTCCATAATCTTAAAGAGCTTCGTCGCCGCATTGGCCCCCATACTCACATGATCTTCCTGCCCGTTGCTGGACACGATCGAATCGCTGCTGGCGGCATAACAATACATCTTGTTCTGACTCACCATGCTGGCGGCCGCATACTGCGGGATCATAAAGCCGGAGTTCAGTCCGGGGTTGGCCACCAGGAATTCGGGCAAACCCCGAAGCCCCATGATCAACTGCGCCACACGCCGTTCGGAAATATTACCTAACTCAGCCAAAGCAATCGCGAGGAAATCGTATGAGATCGCCAACGGCTGACCGTGGAAATTACCACCGGAGATGATCTTGTCCTCGTCGGGAAAGATCGTCGGGTTGTCCGTCACCGAATTGATCTCGGTAAGCAGTACGCCGGAGACATACCGGATCGCATCTTTGGTCGCCCCGTGTACCTGCGGGATGCAACGGAACGAATACGGGTCCTGCACATGTTCCTTCTTCCGGCTGATCAGTTCGCTGCCCTCCAATATACGGCGGAAAGCATCTCCCGTCTCGATCTGTCCGGGATGCGGGCGCATCTGTTGGATACAATCCATAAAAGGATCAATCCGCCCGTCGAAGGCTTCGAGCGACAAAGCGGCAATCAGGTCCGCCCGCTTCGACACGGCAAAGGCGCGCATCAGGGCAAACACGCCGTTTGCACTCATAAACTGCGTACCGTTCAGCAACGCCAACCCCTCTTTGCTCATCAGGCGCACCGGCTTCCAGGCAAACTCGTCCAGGACACTGATAGCCTCCCTCTTTTTTCCTTTATAATATACATCCCCCACCCCGATCAGTGGAAGGAAAAGATTCGCCAGGGGAGCCAGATCGCCCGATGCACCCAGCGAACCCCGGTCATAAACGATCGGGAGCACGTCATTATTAAAGAAATCAAGGATACGCTGCACTGTTATCACCTGTACACCGCTATGCCCTAACGACAAAGCATGCGCTTTCAACAGCATCATCAAGCGGACAATCACCGGGCTCACCTCATCGCCTACGCTACAGGCATGGCTCTTCACTAAGTTCTCCTGCAAGGTGCTGAGTTCGTCCGGAGAGATATTCTTATTGCACAAGGAACCAAAGCCTGTCGTGATGCCGTAAAGCGGCTCGTTCTGTGTCTCGATCTTCCGGTCCAGATAATCGCGGCAACGCTGGATGCGTTCCTTCACTTCCGGGGTCAGTTCCAGCTTCATATTTCCGGTCAGTATCTCTTCGATACGTTCGAACGTCAGCGGTTCCGCTCCCACATAATGTACATTTCCCATAACTTTCGTTTTTTTAATTGTCCATTGTCAATTATCCTTTGTCAGTTGTACTCTCGCCCAGTCCAGTAACTTCTTTTCTATCCGAATAGCTTCAGATTCGAGGAAATCGGCTTTGTCCGACATTCGTTTGACAAATGATTCATCCTTTATGGACATAAGATTGATACGGACGTTCAGCAAAGCTCCCAACACACAGGTACGAGCTGCCATCATAGCCACACAAGCGTCGGTCAGGGCATTCCTGTTTCCTTTGTGCGCCACATAGATAATCGTCTCCATCACCGAAGCAATCTCTTCGGCCACTTGCATCGGGACCATTGCCGCCTCTTTCGTGGCATCCTGGATCACCCGGCTGCGTTCAGCCTTTTCTTCTTCCGTGTCCTTCGGGAGCTTGAAGGCTGCAAACACACGATCGTATGCTTCGCTGTCGCGGTCTATATCGCGGATCAGGCGTTCACGGATGATGGCCGCTTCCGTTGCGATAGTCCTCATCTGGCCTTCCACGTCGGCATATTTCTTTTTCCCGATCGTCAGTTTTGCCACCATCTCGGTAAGTGCTGTCGCAATAGCCCCGTTCAAGGCCGAGATACTTCCACCCCCCGGAACAGGGGCGCTACCTGCCGTTTCGGCAAGGAATCCTTTGATTGTCAAATCTACAAGCATAATGTCTATTTTTTAAGATTAAACATTTTGTTTTTATCCTGTCAAATAATATAGAGCACGCCATCCTTGATAACCGTGTCCACGATATTCATTCCTACATGATAAGGAAGGAACTTATATGAAGGGAACTTCAACAAGATCAAGTCCGCTTTCTTTCCGACATCGATGCTGCCGATCTTCTTTTCCCGCCCCAGGGCTGCCGCTCCGTTGATCGTAAGGGCGGTCAGGGCTTCTTCGGGAGTAAGTTTCATCTGGATGCAGGCCAGGGCAAACAATAACGGGATCGAACTGGAGAAGCAACTTCCGGGATTCAGGTCGGATGCTAATGCCACGGCACAACCGGCATCTATCATCCGGCGCCCCGGAGCATACGGCTCGCCTAACGAGAAAGCGGTAAGCGGAAGCAAAGTCGCTATCGTCCCCGAACGTGCCAGCCGCTTGATGCCGGTATCGGACACGTGCAACAGATGGTCGGCACTCACGGCTTTCAGGCGGGCTGCTAATTCGGCGCCACCAAAAGACACAATCTCGTCGGCATGAAGTTTCAGTTTGAAACGCTGGCTGCGGGCCGCTTTCAGCAGACGTTCGCTTTGTTCGACCGAGAAAACGCCTTGTTCGCAAAAGACATCGCAGAAAGTCACGGAGCGTTCTGCACGGACATGCGGTAACACTTCTTCTATTATATAGTCGACATACGCATCCGTACGCCCGGCAAATTCAGGAGGGACGGCATGTGCCCCCAGGAAGGTAGACACCACATCCAGCGGATGGTCGTCATTAAGTTCTTTCATTACACGAAGTTGGATCAGCTCCGTGGCGAGGTCGAGACCATACCCGCTCTTTCCTTCGACGGTAGTCACACCCATATCCATCATAGAGTCGAGACGGTCATACGCATCCCCGAACAGATCATCATAGCTGGTGCTCCGCGTCGCATTCATCGTATTGACGATCCCGCCTCCTCTTTCCATGATCGACATATAACTGTCTCCTTTCATCCGCCAGGAGAACTCCTCCTCGCGGTAACCGCCGAAGACGAAATGCGTATGACTGTCCACAAAGCCGGGAAGAAGCGCACGCCCGGAAGCGTTTACCTCCAGATAATCTTCTACATCCACTTGCCGGAGGATTTCTTCGGTCGGCCCCACATGCGTAATAATGCCGCCCGATACGGCAACCGCCCCATCTTCGATCACCCCGACATCTGACATAGCCTTTCCCTTCTTCGCCTCGAACCCGGAACAGGTCACCACCTGGGATGCGTTCCGTATCAATATCTTTTCATCCGCCATGGTCTATTCCATTATTCTGGCTTCCAACACCTGATCCATTGAAAAGTCTTCCAGTCCCAAATAATAAGAAGCCGTGTCGATCAACGCCTCCATCGGAACCAGCCCGATGATCTCGCTTCCGACAACCGGAACACCGTAGCGACGTGCCTCGATACGTACCAGTTCGAAAGCACGGTAGAGGGCGGTACGGGTGTAATCGGTCATATTGATCGAAACCTGCACGATGCCGCGTTCTTTCAGTTCCACTCCCATCGCTTTGCAATAACGGAGCCCGCCACCTATGAAACGGATCTTTTTGGCAATGCTGCTCGCTATTTCCAGGTTTGCCGTACCCAGATTGACGTTATAAGCCACCAACGGCATACGTGCGCCGATTGCCACGGTTCCCGCCAACGGATGCCGCTCGGCAGGCCCGAAGTCCGGTTTCCATTCCGGCTGCTTGATCTTTTCCGCCATCCCCTCGAACTCTCCTTTGCGGATAGCTGCCAGGTTCTCCCGATGCGGAGCCGAAGCCGATTTTTCATAGAGGAAGACCGGCACTTGATAGAGAGCCGCCACCTTCTCGCCAACTTCCCTGGAAAGTGCAATCGCTTCATCCATCGTACATCCCTTGATCGGTATAAAAGGAACGACATCTACCGCTCCCATCCGGGGATGCTGTCCGGAGTGCTTCGTGAGGTCTATCAGTTCGACCGCCTGCCCGATGGCTTCGAGCAAAGCGTCCTTCAAGGCTTCCGGTTCGCCGACTACTGTTACGACCAGTCGGTTATGATCTTCGTCGTTGCTGTAATCCAACAGCTTTACACCGGCTTTGGCACGAAATTTATCCACTATCTTTTCTATTTTCGCTAAATCCCTTCCCTCGCTGAAATTGGGGACACATTCCATTATTTTACTCCAGGTACTCATACTTTGTGTTTTAAAGAGGTACGTATAATATTTTGAATCAAATCTTCTTTCGGAATAAAAGGCAGCGTGATATGATACCGGTCGCCATAGTTTTCGTTAAAGGCGGCACTGGTAGACATGGCGTTAGGATTACGAGCCCATGAACGGCGGGCCACTCCCCCCATCACATCCCAGAGCATGGCTGAACGAAGGATCTCGTCTACCCGCTCACTCCCGTCCAGCACCATCCCGAAGCCACCGTTTATCGCTTTACCGATGCCGACTCCGCCGCCGTTGTGAAGGGCTACGAGACTCATACCCCGTGCCGCATTTCCGGCAAAGCACTGGACAGCCATATCGGCCATGACGTTGCTCCCGTCATAGATGTTGGACGTTTCCCGGAAAGGCGAGTCCGTCCCGCTTACATCATGATGGTCGCGTCCGAGCATGATCGGCCCGACTTCTCCGTCCCGCACCATACGGTTGAAGCGGAGCGCGATATTCAGCCGCCCTTCCGCATCCTGGTAAAGGATACGTGCTTGGGTTCCGACCACAAGCCGGTTCTTCTCGGCATCGCGAATCCAGTTGTAGTTATCCCTGTCCTGCCCGCGCCGGTTCGGATCGATGCAATCCATAGCGGCCTGGTCGGTCTTCACCAGATCTTCCTGTTTCCCGCTCAGGCATACCCAACGGAAAGGCCCGTAACCGTAATCGAAAAGTTCCGGTCCCATGATATCTTCGACGTATGAAGGCCAGATGAAACCGTCTTTCTCATCGACTCCGTTCCGGGAAATTTCCTTCACACCGGCATCGTAGATGGCTTTCATAAACGAGTTTCCGTAATCGAAAAAGTAAGTGCCGCGAGCCACCAATTTCTTGATTACCTCGAAATGACGGTGCAGGGAACGGTCGACCAGCGAGCGGAAACGGTCTATATCGTGGGAAAGGAGTTCCGTACGTTCGGCAAAGGAAATCCCGACCGGGCAATAGCCGCCTTCATAAACGGCATGGCAAGAGGTTTGGTCGCTCAACAGGTCGATCCGGATCGCCTGTACCCCGGCATACTCCAACAAGTCTACTATATTGCCATGATAGGCGATCGAAATCGGTTCTTTTGACCGCATAGCCTCCTGCGCCATGCGGAAGGCTTCCGCTTTATCACCGGTCACGTGCTGTACCCAACCCTGCGAGTAGCGGGTTTCGATACGGGAACTGTCCACCTCTGCAATGATGCTGGCAGCACCGGCTATAACGGCCGCTTTCGGTTGTGCCCCGCTCATTCCTCCGAGGCCGGAGGAAACGAAGAGATGCCCGCGCAAGTCCTGATCCTGCGGAATGCCCAATTTCTTTCGTCCTGCATTTAACAAGGTGTTGAATGTTCCGTGCACGATTCCCTGCGGCCCGATATACATCCAGCCACCGGCAGTCATCTGCCCGTAATTGGCCACTCCCATCTGGGCGGCTATATGCCAGTCTTTCTGGTTGTCGAACATGCCGACCATCATAGAGTTAGTGATAATCACACGAGGCGCATCCGGCCTGGAACGGAACAGCCCCAATGGATGCCCGGACTCGATCACGAGTGTCTGCTCGTCCGTCAGTATTTCGAGGTATTGCTTGATCAGCCGGTATTGCATCCAGTTCTGGCAAACCTGTCCGGTCTCGCCATACGTAACCAGTTCGTATGGATAGAGGGCGATATCGAAACAGAGGTTGTTGTCGATCATTACCTGAAAGGCTTTTCCCTCCAGACATTGGCCTTTATATTGGTCGACAGGCCTGGCTTTCAAGTCTCCTTCCGGCCTGTAACGATATCCGTAGATACGGCCACGGGTCATCAACTCTTCCATAAACTCAGGAGCCAGCACTTCATGCAACTCTTCGGGAACGTAGCGGAGCGCATTCTTCAAGGCCGTTTCTGTTTGCGCAGGCGTAAGCGAATAGCCGCGATCAGGGGCGCGGCGAATACCGGGTACAAAAGATGGATAAACCGGCAATTGGTTACTCAGGCGTACTTCCATAACATGACATTTTAAGGTGTTTGCTTACAATCTGTAAGTAAATAGCAGAAGTAAGAGGCCAACAAGATAAGCATTCTCTTTCATCTTGCCAACCGGCACAGTTATGTTTAGAAGCACAAAAAGGGCTATTCCTCGCGAGGAACAGCCCTTTTTTATCGGATTAAAATGTATTCTTATTTACCAGCTTCGGCAGCCGCTTTCTTATTGATCTTTTTCTTCTGCAATTCGTAAGCGATAGGAGTTGCCACGAACAGAGTAGAATATGTACCGACAACGATACCTAACAAGATAGCGAACGTAAAACTACGGATCGTCGCACCACCCAGGATGAAGATACACAACACAACAACCAAAGTCGTTAATGATGTATTGAATGTACGGGACAAAGTCGAATTCAATGCATCGTTGATCACCTGGTAACGGTCGCGCTTCGGATACAGACCGATTGTCTCACGGATACGGTCGAACACAACCACGGTATCATTGATAGAATAACCGATGATGGTCAGGATAGCCGCAATGAAGGTCTGGTCGACTTCCATAGAGAACGGCAGCACCTTCCAAAGCAATGTGTAGAATGAAATGATACACAAAGTCGTAACAGCTACGGAGGCAAATGCCCCTACAGAGAACGAGATGTCGCGGAAACGAAGCAGGATGTAAGCCGCCATACAGAACATGGCGAATACAACTGCAAGGAATGCAGCGTTCTTGATATCGTCTGCCATACTCGGTCCCACCTTCTGCGAACTCTGGATATATTGTCCGGTGAATTGTTCCAGTGTCGTGCCTGCCGGAAGCAATGACTTCACACCTTCAAACAATTTATTTTCGATTTCCTGGTCAATAGTCGGATCGTTGTCCTCGATCTTATAGTTGGTAGATACGCGAACCTGGTCGGGAGTACCGATCTGGATAACGCTTACGGAACCATCCAACTGTACATCCAGCATGTCACGTACTTCGTCAGTCTTCACATCCTGGTCGAAACGGATCACATAGTTACGTCCACCGGTAAAGTCGATACCGTTGTTCAAACCGATCGTCGACATGGAGATCGCACCTAAGACGATGATGGCAGCCGGGATCAGATAACCCACCTTACGGGCAGCCAAGAAGTTGACCTTCGGATTCGTCAACAGGTCTTTCGTGATAGAAGTCGTAAAGGTTACGTTCTTCAGTTTATCTTTAGCCAACAGCGCTTCGTAAACGATACGAGTCAGGAAGACGGCAGTCAGGAAGGATGCGAACAAACCGATAATCATCGTCGTGGCAAAACCACGGATAGGACCTGTACCGAAGTAGAACAATACGACACCTGTGATGATAGAAGTCAAGTTCGAGTCGAAGATAGCAGAGAATGCGTTGCTGTAACCGTCAGCGATTGCTTTGCCCAACGACTTGCCTGCACGCAGTTCTTCTTTCGTACGTTCGTAAATCAACACATTAGCATCGACAGCCATACCTAATGTCAACACCATACCGGCAATACCCGGCAATGTAAGAACAGCCTGGAAGGATGCGAGGATACCCATTGTGAAGAAGATGTTCAGCACCAGAGCGCCGTCGGCGATCAGACCCGGAATAATTCCGTAGAAAGCACACATGTAGAACATCAACAGAACCAATGCCAGCGCAAACGAGATCACACCGGAATTGATAGCTTCCTGACCCAGAGACGGACCGACAACATCTTCCTGCACGATACTTACCGAAGCAGCCATCTTGCCGGATTTCAACACGTTAGCCAAGTCCTTCGCTTCTTCCGGAGTGAAGTGGCCGGTGATCTGAGAGCGTCCACCTGTGATTTCCACCTGTACGTTAGGAGCAGAATAAACCATATCGTCCAGAACGATAGCAACCGCCTTGCCGATATTTTCTTTTGTCAGGCGAGCCCATGCTTTAGCGCCTTCTGCGTTCATAGTCATGCTAACCTGCTGTTCTGAACGGCCTGCCTGCTGAACGAAGTCTGCGTTAGCATCCGTTACAACGTCACCACCCAAAGCAGGTGTTCCGTCGCGGTTCGTCATCTTGATAGCATACAAATAGAAATATTGCTCTTTTTCATCGATAGCCTTCACGCCCCATTTCAAAGAAAGGTTGCGCGGCAGGATGTCTTTTACCTGCTTCATGTTCAGGTATTCGTTGATCTTGGCGATGTCTTTCTTATCGGCAATACCGACAACAGGACCGGATGCCAACTGGCCGTTATACTGGTTGATCTGCAAAAGGGCGAACAGCGGATGTTGTTTTGCAAACTCTTCCATGCTCTTCGCAGCCTGTGCCTCCGGTTTGTCTTCACCGATCTTGGCCAGCAAAGAATCTGCGTCGTTTGTTGCTTCGGCAGCAGCATTTTCTGTTGCTTCAGCAACGGCTTCTGTTTCCTCTGCCGTTTCAGCAGTTGCATCATCAGAATTCAAGACTGTAGCCAGCATATTATCGGCAGCTACCAACTGCTGGTAGATTTCCGGCAAGTTGTATGTTTCCCAGAATTCGAGGTTTGCACTGCCCTGTAACAACTTACGTACACGTTCCGGCTCTTTCACACCCGGAAGCTCGACCAGGATACGGCCTGCAGTTTCCAGACGCTGGATGTTCGGGGATACCACACCGAAACGGTCGATACGGGTACGCAACACGTTAAATGAATTATCGATAGCACTCTTCAGCTCTTCCTTCAGCACGGCGATTACCTGTGCATCCGTGCTCTGCGGAGTGATTTTGTCTTTCAATTCGAAAGTACTGAAAATAGCGGATAAACGAGCGCCATTATCTAACTTCTTATACTCTTCTGCAAATAGATCAATAAAGTCCTTCTGACTTGTAGCCTGGTTCGCATAAGCCTGCTCCAATGCTTTGTTGAAGTTCTCATCCTGGTTGTTGTTTGAAAGCGAACGGATTACATCGGCCACATTCAACTCCAGAACGACGTTCATACCGCCCTTCAAGTCAAGTCCTAAACTGATTTCCATTTCACGGCACTGCTTGAGCGTATAGCCCAACCATACCTTCTGAGTAGATAACGAGTCCAAATAAGAACTCTCTTTTACCGGATCTCCACCTGCATACTCAGCGGCTTTGCTGTTGTAATGTCTTGTCACGAACGAGAATGACAGATAAAACATACAGACAAGCGTAAGTAACACCGCAAAGACCTTTACAAATCCTTTGTTTTGCATTTGAATCTTATGTTTATGTTATTATTCGTTTTTTCACAGGGTGCAAATATAGGCTTTTTTTCTTTGTCCAACAGTAATTAGATTAATTTATTTGTCACACTCTTAGTTTATTTCAGCCACAATTATATATCTTTGCCCGTAAAAAAACATAAGTATAGAATAACCATGAAGCAACTTTTATTATTAACACTATTTATCCCGACCCTGCTCTGGGCTCAGGACGATTCCAAGTATTTAGCCGGCGCTGTTCCTGTCGAGAATGGTAAAGTAGTATTTGCAAAAGAAATAAACGCTCCTTCTTTTTCAAAAGATGAAGTATATGACAGAATGCTGGACTGGGCGGACGGGTTCTTCAGTGAAGACGGCAACCGCGTTGTCTATTCGGACAAGGCGAAAGGCGACATTGCCGCCGTAGGGCAAACCGACTTGGTATTCCAGAGCACGGCCCTTTCATTGGATAAGACGGAAATGAACTATCGCGTCACGATGGAATGCGAGAACGGGAAATGTATTCTGAAAGTGGCCGGCATCCGGTATGAATATAATGTATCTTACCAGCGCGAACCGGAAAAATATACAGCCGAAGAATGGATTACAGATAAATATTGTTTGAACAAGGATAAAACCAAACTGAACCGCGGCAACGGCAAGTTCCGTAGAAAGACAGTCGATTTTATTGACGAAATGTTCGCCTCAGCCTCCGCCGCTTTAGGCGCACAGGCAGCAGCCAATGTAGTTCCGGCAACTCCGGTCACTCCGACCCGGACTGTGACACCGGCCCAGACCGTAAAACCGGCAACTCCGGTTCCTGTAAAAGAAGGGTATGTGGCTTTTGCCGCCGACAAAGTTCCGTCTACCTTATTACAGATGCTGCCGGAAAGCGATATGCAGGTTGCATCCGCCGGCAAACCTGACACAAAAGAAACTTCTGCCGAATGGAAAGGCACGGGCAATATGTTCGGCAAATCGATCGCCTCGATCGCTATCAGCAAAGACAGCCCTGTTTATAAAGAAATAGGAAACAACGACACATACAGCTTGTCTTTCTTCAAGAAAGGTGAAAGCGGAGACGCCTGGTTGATCATCGACTGCCGCAAACAGGGCGAAACGGCGGAAGGACAGCAGATAACCGTTATCGGTGAAATCGTAAATGTATGGATGAAATAATCAGGATGATGAGAAAACTGTTTTTCCTTCTATTTATCATGTTCCCTGTGCTGGCAATGGCACAGGGGCATAAAGGCGATGTCGATGAGTGTGCTCCGATGAAAAACGGGAAAGTATGCTATCGCGACACCGTCCATGTGAATGACATGAGCCAGGATCAGATATTCGAAGTCATCAACCAGTGGGCAAAGAAAAGCTATGCGAAAGATGTATTCCTGTCGAATGTCAGCTCCAAGAAGTCCAAAGGGATTATCAATGTTTCTTCCAAAGTCGAGATGCTGTTGAACGATACGGACAAAACGATCATCAAATACAAGATGAAGATTAGCTGCCATGACAATAGTTACTCGGCAGAAGTAAGCAATATCGTTTATCAATACGATCCTCAGAACAACAAGAAGTTCAAAACATATACGGCAGAAAACGTAATTGCCAATAATGGCAAAAGCAATACGATCGCTTTGATCAAGGACCCGAAGCTGTTCTGCAATGCCACGTTCTTCTTCGTCGAGAACCTGTTTGCCGATATCCTGGATGCAGTGAACGACGCGGAGCTGTAGCATGAAAAGCTAATTCCATAAGCATGGGACAAAAGTTCCACCCGCATGGAACAAAAGTTCCCCTATAGAGAAACTACGGTTTCCTTATAGGGGAACTTTTCATATATTATAATGTAGGAGCCGGATCATCCTTGCCTTTCTCGTCCGGCTTGATGATGTTCTTAACGGTTTCGCCGATCGGCAGTTTATCCAATACGCCGAGACTCGGAGCGACCGTCTTCACCAGTTGGTTCAGGAAGTTGCCGGTAGCGCCGTTTCCGCCATCGAATACTGTAATATTGCCGAGGTTGATATGCTCGAACGCCTTAACCTGTTCGCCTGCGATTTCTTTCCACTGGTCGACCATTTTGTACTGGATCGCAATCGCCGGATTCGATTCGGCTGCTTCGACCATCGCCCGGAAACCATCGGCTTCGGCCAGCAATGATTTCTTCTTACCGTCGGCTTCGGCTTCCAACTTCATGCGGATGGCAGAGGCTTCGGCTTCAGCCTGTGCCAACAAGGCTTTCGCACGTGCTTCCGCCTCACGGATCGTCTTTTCGGCAACGGCATCGGCTTGCAGGATCGCTTCCTGTTTGGCGACTTCGGCTGGAACGATCTTTTGGGCTTTCAAAGCCGATTCGATCTTTTTAGCCTTTGCCTCTTCCACTTCTTTCTGGGCAACCTCACGGGCAGCCTGGACAGCAGCTTCCGAACGGGCGGCGGCTTCACCGGCCTTCTTATCGGCATCCGCCTGGGTCACGGCAAGCTCGGAATTAGAAAGTGCGATATCCTTACCGGCTTCATTTCGTCCGATAGCAGCTTTCTTCTCTGCATCGGCCTTTTTGATTTCCATATCGGAGTTCAGTTCGGCAATACGGCTTTCCTTTTCCGTATTGGCTTTCTCTATATTGATATTCTTCTCGGCTTCCGCTTTTGCAACCTGCGATTCCTTTTCGGCATTGGCAATGGCAACCTGGGAGATACGGTCCTTATCGGCATTGGCTACCGAGATCTCCTGCTGCTTCTTTGTTTCGGCAATAGCGATATCCTGGTCCTTGCGGGTTTCGGCAACCTTTGTTTCACGTTCCTTGATCTGGTTGGCTATTTTGATGGCTCCTAACTTTTCCTGTTCTTCGATGTTAGCCTGTGCCTCGTTCAGGGCCTTGCTTTCAGCTTCTTTACCGAGGTTGACGATATAGTTGGCGGCATCGCGAATATCACTGATATTGATATTCATCAGATAAAGGCCGAACTTGCGGAGTTCCGTATCGATATTCTCGCGTACTTTGGACAGGAATTTATCACGATCGGAGTTCAACTCCTCGATCGTCATATCGGCAATCACCAGACGCATCTGCCCGTAAACGACATCCGTAATCAGGTTTTGTTTGTCTTCGGACAGCAACCCAAGCAAACGTTCGGCTGCGTTCTGCATCACTTCGGGATCGGTACTGATAGCAACCGTAATAGTTGTCGGCACGTCCACACGGATATTCTGCGCAGACAGGGCGCCGGTCAGCTTACAATCGATCTGCAACGGTTTCATGGAGAGAAATTCGTATCCCTGAATGATCGGCCACACGAAAGCAGCACCACCATGATAAAGTTTGGCCGACTTTTCCCCTGAAGTCTTACCATAAACAACCAACACCTCATCACTCTTACATTTCCTGTAGCGCGAGAGGATACCGATAAACGAAACGATGACCACTACAACCAGTATAGCGATCATGATTAACATCTCCTGTGTCATAATTTTAATAGATTTGTTATTTACTGAATATACATAATTCCCGATTCAACCTTGACGATCGTAGTCCTGTCGCCGGTCTGGTATTTCCGGTTCTCAAGCGAGCGGACATCCATTTCCCGCAAAGCTCCGTTGACGGCAATCTGCACGACATAGCGATCGCCGTCATGAGCATAGATCGTGCACTCGCGTCCTAACAAAGCTTCCGGTTTCTCCGGCTTATTCTCTTTCTGCAATTGCCAGGCTTTCTTATACAGGAACCAGAGAACAAACACAAAAACAAGTCCTACGAGAATACCGACTGCATAAGACGAAATATCCGTTCCCTGTGAGATATACATATACCAACCCATGCCGATACAGAAGTGCGTCAGCCCCTTAAAAGAAATAACACTGCCGATATCGGTATCCATATCGACATCCGTATCGATGTCGCCAAAAAAGATGGATACAACAAACTGGATCAGAAAGATTGCCGTAGCAACAACGGCCACTGTAAGGAAGATTGTGCTTGTCATGTTCGCCGGAAATTAAATTAGGCGGGAAGATAAGGAAAAAATTAAAAACTGACAATTATCATGGATTAATTGTTTTGAATATGAATAGTTGTCAAATCAAATACATCTTTACCGAAGTCTTTAGGAGCACTTAAAGACGCAAACTCAACTTTCCACCACCCATCTCTCGATGTTGCGGGTCCCGGAAGAAAAATTCACACCGATTTTGACAATCTTCCGGCCATCTGCGACAAAAGGCAGGGCATATTGTTTTTCGTTGATTTGCTGCAATGCCTCCTCAGCCGTTCCATTCAACTTAAACTCCATCACGTAGATATATCGATCCGTTTGTAAAACCAAGTCGATACGTCCCCGGTTCGTATGATATTCTACCTTTGTATATAATCCTATCAATCGGAAGACGATAAACAGGACGTTCTGGTAATGAAGTTCCGTGTCACGCTCAGGCTTCAAACCGGTAATCGTTTCGTAGGGCGTGTCGGCAAAGAAACTTTGCAAACGACGAAAGAATGCGTCATAATCACCGGAACGGATTTCACGAATAAAACGGCTGATTTCAAATGGCGTCTTTGAAGCGCTGACATTTGCATAATAAGGCAATAGGTATTTTACAAAACCCTCTTCGACTTCTAAATTAGGAAAGCCCAGCCGATACATACCAAATTCCGCGTCATACCCCTTGATCGTCAGATAGCCACTTTGATAGATGACCGGGATCGGATCGGAGTCGACCGAATCCACACCGTCAAGCGTTTCGGCATCGGTTTCTTCATGAGCCAAACGGTCGAGGTCGTAATGGTTGCGTTTCAGGAGTTCCACTAAATAGGATGGCGTGCCCGTCGCAAACCAATAGTTGCCAAATTGCTTGGCATCAAAAGTATTCAGCAGACTGAACGGGTTATAAAGCCCCTCCGTATCGGCGGCGAAGTGATAACCATCGTAACGCTGCTTCATCTCTTGGCAAACGTTACTGTAATCCATATTCATAAAGTCGCTCAATTCATGCAATTCCGGTTCCAGATTTTCATGCAGCTCATTCTCCGTAATGCCGCATACCTCAACAAACTCCCTGTGCATCGAAATGTCCTTCAAATTATTCAGGTCACTGAACACACTCACTTTGCTGAACTTGGTCACACCCGTCAGCATCGCAAAGCGGATAAAACCGTCTGCGCTTTTCATCACGCCATAGAAAGCTTTCAGCAAACTGCGGTAGGCTTCCTGCAATTCAGGTTTCCCGATTGCCTGCAACAAGGGTTTATCATATTCGTCTATCAAAATCACAACGCGCTGTCCGGTTTTCTCATAAGCCCGGCGAATCACCTGAAAGAAGCGTTCCTCCGGCTTACGGTCTCCGAACGGACTATCATATGCCTGTTCCCATATTTCAAGGTATTTATTCAATTCCTCCAAGAGTGATCCTATATTTTCATATTGACGGGCATTCAAATCGAGATGCAATATCGGGTATCGCCCCCAATCTTTCTCCAACTGCTCGATGGCCAATCCGGCAAAGAGTTCTTTCTTCCCCTCGAAATAGGCTTCCAAAGTAGACAACAACAAGCTCTTCCCGAAACGGCGCGGACGGCTCAGGAAATAGTAACTTCCACTTTTTGCCAGTCGGTAGACGAGAGCAGTCTTGTCTACATAAAAATAACCGTCTCTCCGAATCTTCTCGAAGTTCTGGATGCCGATAGGGTAAATCTTCTTGCTCATGATAACGGATTTTAATTGAAACACCAGACAGACAAAGATACATTTTTTTATGGATATAAGCGAACCTTCGGATGCAAATCTGGCAGATTGTCAATTATCCATTTTCAATTGCAAATAGCACCACAACGGATAGTGGTCGGAATAACGGATCTTGTCGACCGTGCAGTTCATCGGCTTCATGTTGGCGGAATGCAGGATGTTGTCGATGCGGAACCAGAAGAAGTTCTCGTTATAGGTGACCCCGACACCACGGCCTGAAGCGGCATAAGCATCTTTCAGCGGTCCCTGGATCGTGCGATGAGCATAGGAAATCGGCGTATCGTTGAAGTCACCGCAGACCAATATATAATCGGTATCGATCTTTTTAATTTCCTCGGCAACAGCTCTCGCCTGGCGTGCACGTATCTGGAATGCCGGACCCAACTTCTGTCCGATGGAACTTCTCAAGCCGTCGAGCGTCTCGGTATTCAGATTCTTGATGAATGCGGAATAATGGCTACGGTCCTCCATTGTCAGCTTGAAAGACTCCAGGTGGTTATTGATCAAGGTCAGTTTCTTTCCGTTTATGTCCAGTTCATGGATGGACGAACCGTTAAAAGAACTCTCATATTTGATCTTGCGGGATTTAGAGATCGGGTATTTGGAGAACACGGCTATATTGAATTTGAGCGTACCGGAAGTTCCGACCGGGATAATAGAGCGATATTTGTACATCTTTAATGCATTGGCAATCTTCTGATTCGTCAAAAAGTTCTTGGAAGTACCTACCGCATATTCCTGCAGGCATACGATATCCGCACCGGAGTTCGCTATATACCGTATGATCGGATTCGGAGAGTCTTCCGTATGACCTTTATAGCCGAACCCCATTACATTATAAGTCAAGACTTTCAGCACGTTCTCTTTCGGAATCTCACTCACTCTGTTGTGGAAAGGGAAATAACGGGTAACAGGCCCCCGGCAGATGAGGAATGAACACAACCCGATCAAGACGAACCGCCATTCCCAAAGAAACAGCCAATAAATAATAAAACAGAGGTTCAAAACGCATAACACAGGAAATCCCAACCCAAGATAAGAGAAGAATACACTCCTATCCGGAGAGATACGGTCTGAGAAGGCAGAAGCAATGAATAGCAGGATTACTATTACATTGGCTGTACCTACTACGGATTTAAACAGGATTTTGATCGCTTTAAACTGCTCGCTCATTTTTTGCTGGCATCAAATAGTTTTTTCTTTTCTTCTGCCGAAAGGCTTTCGTAACCGGAACGTTTTAATTTGTCCAATATTGCATCCAGATCAACTGTTTCCCGATGTTTACGGGCGTTATATTCATAATCGGTCTCCTGACGTTTATAGGTCACACGCATCTTGGGTTTCCGTTTCCCTAAATTCACCACCCGGTCGAGCAGGCGGTTCATCGGAGCCGTCAAATCTTTACCATCCTTAATCCGGGCGGCAAACCAGATACCGAACAACGCTCCGCCGATATGGGCGATATGGCCGCCGGCATTCGTAGAGGTAATTGCCAGCAAGTCGATCACAAATGTAAACAGGGCCAGATAAATCAGCTTGATCCTTCCGATCAGGAACAGGCCGATCTCCAAGTCTTTCCGGTAAAAGGAAACGGCAAACACGATCGCCATAACCGAAGCCGACGCCCCCATCAAGTAACTATAAGCGGCAACTGTGCGGAAATAAGGGAATATGTTATATGCCACCAGGAACAAGACCGCCCCGGCAACACCTCCTAAGAGATACAAACCGCCTAACTGCCGCTCACTGAAGAAAGTGAGGAACAAACCACCGAACCAGTACAACCACAGCATATTAAACAGAATATGCAGGAAGTCGAAATGCGTGAACATATAAGTGATGATCGTCCACGGCCGGTACAGGAGCAATTCGGGAGACGAAGGCATCTGCAGATACTGCAAGAACGGGAAACCGCTCAGGTTGAACAGCATCAGGATCACACTTGTCAACCGTATAATAACGAACAGCCCGACATTGATATAAATCAGTTTCGCCAGGATGTTGCCGGAATTGAAAGTCCGTTTGAGATTAATAAAAATATCGCCCATTGCCTATATCTTTCTTTTTCCAATATCGAACCAGGAAATAACCGAAAAACATACCGCCGAGGTGTGCAAAATGCGCCACGGAATCGCCGCCATTATTAGCGACACCCATAAACAATTCGGCCAATCCGTAAAAGATCACGAAGTATTTTGCTTTGATAGGAATCGGGATGAACATCAGATACAGCGGAACATTCGGGAACAACATGGCAAACGCCAGCAAAATACCGAATACGGAACCGGAAGCGCCAATCGTTATCAGATAGTTCAACGAAGGATCTCCTGCGACCAGTTGTGCCAAAGTAATCCCGTTCGCACTTGCAAAGGAATGGACGGAATAAAGCCAAACCAATTCCTGCGTGATACCCGCACCGATACCCGTCACCATGTAAAAGATCAGGAAGCGTTTCGGCCCCCAGACATTCTCCAGTACACGCCCAAACATATACACACCGAACATATTGAAAAATACGTGTGCGAACGAATGGGTATCATGCATGAACATATAGGTGACAAACTGGAAAGGATAGAAATCCTTCACACCCGGAAAGTGCAGTCCGAATAACTGGACTAAATCAATCCCGACTTTAGGTAAAACAAGGCTCGCTACCCAAAACAACAGGTTGATAATGATAAGGTTTTTCGTAACCATCGGGATGCTACTCAGAAATCCCGAACTATTTTGATTCATCATATATTTATCAATTTAAGGACAAAGGTATATATATTTTGGTAGTTTTCTGACAAAACAGCACTAAAACATAGTAAATCAATAAAAAAAACTCTTTTTTTCTTTGCGATATATTAAAATAGAATTACATTTGACACCGACTTTTTAGGCTATCACAAAAATTGTTTAATATATTAATTATCAAACCATCATGAACAAAACAGAATTTATCAATGCTGTATCGGAAAAATCCGGTTTAAGCAAAGTTGATGCAAAGAAAGCTGTTGAAGCTTTTGTTGAAACAGTATCCGGCGAATTAAAAGAAGGCGGCAAAGTTGCCCTTTTAGGTTTTGGTTCTTTCTCAGTCGCTGAAAAAGCTGCTCGCAAAGGTGTTAACCCGAAGACTAAACAACCGATCGATATTCCGGCACGTAAATCAGTTAAATTCAAAGCTGGTGCCGAATTGACAGAAATTATTAAGTAAATAGTCTTACATTCTCATAGTAAAAAGGCATCCCCGACTTGGGGGTGCTTTTTTTTATTGCATACCGGCCACTTTACCAAATCATAGTTATGTCTTTCCTAACTCATACCTATCCTATGGTTTTTACAAAATAAACCTGTACCTTTGCAGGCAAAATAAATCCGAACATATACTAAACGAATATGGTTATCGAACAACAGATTACCGGTGCGATCATTGCCGGCATAAAAGAACTGTATGGCGCCGATGTGGCGGCCAGCCAGGTACAACTGCAAAAGACAAAAAAAGAGTTCAAAGGACATCTGACTCTGGTAGTTTTTCCCTTCCTCCGTATGTCGAAGAAATCACCGGAACAGACAGCTCAGGAAATTGGCGAATACCTGCTCCGGCATGAACCGGCTGTAGCCGAGTTCAATGTAATCAAAGGCTTCCTCAACCTGACCATCGCCTGTGCCTGCTGGATCGATTTATTAAATGGCATTAACGCCCAGCCGGCATACGGGATCGTTCCCGTAACGGAACAGTCTCCGCTGGTCATGATCGAATATTCTTCCCCCAACACCAACAAGCCGCTCCATCTCGGACACGTGCGCAACAACCTGTTAGGCTACAGCTTGTCCGAGATCATGAAGGCGAACGGCAATAAAGTGGTAAAGACGAACATCGTAAACGACCGCGGTATCCATATCTGCAAGTCCATGCTCGCCTGGCAGAAATGGGGCAACGGCGTGACTCCCGAAACGGCCGGCAAGAAAGGCGACCACCTGATCGGTGACTTCTATGTTCTTTTCAGCAACAAACTGAAAGAAGAGACTGCCGCCCTCGAAGCCGGTGGCTTGACGAAAGAAGAAGCCGAAGCCGCTTCTCCCCTGATGGCCGAAGCACGCGAGATGCTCCGCAAATGGGAAGCCGGTGACAAGGAGGTACGCGCTCTCTGGGAAATGATGAACAACTGGGTATATGCCGGATTCGACGAGACATACAAAAAGATGGGCGTAGACTTCGACAAGATCTATTACGAATCGCAGACCTACCTGGAAGGCAAAGGCAAAGTGCTGGAAGGACTCGACAAAGGCATCTTCTACCGCCGTGAAGACGGTTCCGTATGGGCGGACCTGACTAAAGACGGCCTGGATGAAAAACTGTTGCTCCGCGCCGACGGCACTTCCGTCTACATGACACAGGATATCGGAACTGCCAAGTTGCGTTTCGACGACTATCCGATCAACAAAATGATCTATGTGGTAGGAAACGAACAGAACTATCATTTCCAGGTATTGTCCATCCTGTTGGATAAATTGGGCTTCGAGTTCGGCAAAGGCCTTGTACATTTCTCTTACGGTATGGTCGAACTGCCGGAAGGAAAGATGAAGAGCCGCGAAGGAACGGTTGTCGATGCCGACGACCTGATGGAAGAGATGGTGGGCACAGCCCGCGAAATCTCGCAGGAATTAGGCAAAGTGGACGAAATGACGCCGGAAGAAGCCGAAAATATCGCCCGCATGGTCGGCCTCGGTTCCCTGAAATACTTCATCCTGAAAGTGGACCCACGCAAGAACATGACTTTCAATCCGAAGGAATCGATCGACTTCAACGGCAATACCGGTCCGTTCATCCAGTACACATACGCCCGTATCCGTTCCGTTCTGCGTAAAGCAGCCGAGCAGGGCATCGTTTTACCGGAACAACTGCCGGCAACGACTACGATCTCCGAAAAGGAAGAAAACCTGATCCAGATGATAGCCGACTATGCTTCTATCGTCCGCGAAGCAGGAAAGGAATACAGTCCCGCCCTCATCGCCAACTACACGTACGACCTGGTAAAAGAATACAACCAGTTCTATCACGATTTCTCTATCCTTCGCGAAGAGAATGACGAAGTGAAGAAGTTCCGCCTTGTCCTCTCCGCCAACGTAGCCAAGATCGTCAAATCGGCCATGTCATTGTTGGGGATCGAGGTTCCGGAAAGGATGTAAGAAACGGATCATGAATATAGATCAACAGACATACGATGCTCTCCTGCGATTTCAGCGTAATGAAATCACGGAGAGCATTGTTTATACAAAGCTGGCGGCAATCGAGAAAGATCCGGATAACAAGAATGTGCTGCTCCGTATTTCTGCCGATGAAAAAGGACATTACGGTATCCTGAAGAAATATACCGGACGGGATGTAGCACCTTACAAATGGAGAGTACTTAAATATTATCTTCTGGCCCGTATATTAGGCATTACTTTCGCCATCAAGCTAATGGAAGGCAGTGAAGAAGGTGCAAAAAACGGCTATGCTGCTTATAAAGACTATCCGGACTTGCTTCAGATTGCCAAAGACGAAGACGAGCATGAAGATAAACTCATTGCCCTGATCAACGAGGAAAGGCTCGAATATATGGGTTCCGTCGTGTTAGGTTTGAATGACGCTTTGGTTGAGTTCACGGGAGCCTTAGCCGGCTTCACACTTGCATTGAGCGACTCGAAATTAATAGCTTTAACGGGGAGCATCACAGGTATTGCCGCCGCGCTCTCGATGGCTTCGTCTGAATATCTCTCCACAAAATCGGAAGGCGGAGAAGGGAAACATCCGGTAAAAGCATCTGTCTACACGGGTATAGCTTATATTTTTACTGTCGTTGCATTGGTAGCACCCTTTATCTTTATCAGCAATGTATTGGCAGCATTAGGTCTCATGTTGCTTTCCGCCTTATTGATCATTGCCTTATTCAATTACTACTATTCAGTAGCCAGAAGCGAAAGTTTCCGCAAACGATTCACGGAAATGGCCGTTTTGAGTTTCAGCGTTGCCGCTCTAAGTTTCCTGATCGGTTATGCGCTGAAAGAGTTTACAGGGATAGATGTATAGACCATGATCCAGTGTAGCCAGAAGCATAGGATAATGACCAATATGCCAATAATAAGAAGATTTGAACCACAAATAATGATTTATCAGTGAGCTAACAGACAAAGCTGCGCCTTATGCCGCAGGCTCTCTTTTGCCGTCTGCTTCAGCAGACGGCAAAAGAGAGCCTGGAGGCTAAGCCTCTTCCCTTGTGGGCTTTAGCCCCTTTATGGATTATATTTAAAGGGGTTAAAAACCACATAGGAACCAGCAAAGCCGGAACAATCATCTATCCGTCTGCTGAAGCAGACGGCAAAAGAGAGCCTACGGCACGCCATCCATATTATACACCGGTAAATCATCATTTCTGGTTCAAATCTGCCAAGATATGAGTCTGATAGACGCAAATATAATTTTGACGCGGATTTCGCGAATAACGCGGATAAGAAATATGTATCAGGTGTTTAATCCGCGTTATCCGCGAAATCCGCGTCAAAAAATCCTGTTTATTTATTTTAATCTGCGTCTATCAGACTCAAACCTCGTATGTGAAGTTGTTCCTATAGATGCCTGTCGCTTCCTGAAAAGACAGGCATCGGTTGCCGGATAGATGCCTACCTTTTTACTGCTACCCTATAGGCTTTTCCCGGATAGGCTAAAGGCTGTATTTTTTAGCCTATAACCTGTATTTTATGGGACAGGAACCAATCAGATCCCTTATATGACAAAACTAAAAAACAGGGTTCACGGCGGTAAAAGACTAATGGACAGCAATTTGTTGTGAAGGCTGTGAAACCTGTGAAACCTGTTTACGATCAGACAATCCTATCGATCGATCCCGTCTTTTTTTATCTTGCATTCACAGGGTTCACAGCAACGTGCTGATCTACAGAGTCTCCCGAACAGTGTGAACCCTAATTAAATAAAATAACCAGAGGGTATTTAGAGGATAATCTAAGAATATTTGAACCACAAATAATGATTTATCAGTGAGCTAACAGACAAAGCTGCGCCTTATGCCGCAGACTCTCTTTTGCCGTCTGCTTTAGCAGACGGTTTAAAAGGCCTGGAGGCTAAGCCTCTTCCCTTGTGGGCTTTAGCCCCTTTATGGATTATATTTAAAGGGGTTAAAACCCACATAGGAACCGGCAAAGCCGGAACAATCATCTGTCCGTCTGCTGAAGCAGACGGCAAAAGAGAGCCTACGGCACGCCTCCATATTATACACCGGTAAATCATTATTTATGTTTCAAATCTGCCAAAAGGCGACTACTATGATAGATTTGAAAAACAACTATCATACTATCATGTTTCTTGTGTGAAGATTGAATATCATAAATCAGCTGTTTAACCATCATTTTAGCCGTTTTACCCGAAATAGAAGCACTCAGAAAGTGTTAAAAACAGACTGTTTTCCGGAAAGCATAAGGCTTTTTTGCCGGAACACGTTACTTTTTTAACAAAAAGACGTTAGATCTTCTCCCTGAAATACCCGTATCAGAGCCTTTTACACCTCCATCTGACGGATATCGACACCCGGGTCTGCAGGTGGCCGACATCCGGGTCTCAATAAAAATATGTAGTTATTCTTATGAAAATAAGCTATATAGAACGCGTAAAAAAGATACTGTCTTTATGTAAGTCTTTTGTCAGGCTTTCTTTTTACGCGTCGTCTTCTTTGCGCTTGCCGGTTTTTCACCTGCTTCGGCTATGATCTTTTTGCAATCTTCCAGCGTCAAGGTTGCCGGATCGGTTACCGTCTTCGGAATACGATAGTTTGCTTTCTGATAAGAAATATAGGGGCCGAAGCGGCCTTTCAGTATTTCCATCTCCGGATCCTCTTCGAACTTCTTGATAAAACGTTGTTCGTCTTTCTCCCTTTTCCCTTCGATCAAAGCGATTGCTTCCTCAGCCGTGATCGTCAGCGGATTCAAGTCTTTCGGGATAGAGACGAATTTACCGTCATGACGGATAAACGGCCCGAAACGACCGACAGCGGCCACCATCACCTTACCCTCATATTCACCGACCGTACGGGGAAGGTCGAAAAGTTTCAAAGCCTCTTCCAATGTGATCGTATCGATAGACTGGCCTTTCATCAGAGAGGCGAACTGAGGTTTCGGCGCCTCTTTGTCGTCGGCATGTGAAACCCCGATCTGAACGACAGGGCCGTAACGGCCGATCTTCACAAACACCGGATTGCCACTCTTCGGGTCGACACCGAGTTGACGCTCTCCTACTTTGTGTTCGGTCTTAACGGCAGCCGTAGCCTCTACGATCGGATGGAAAATCTTATAAAATTTATCGATAGCCTTCGTCCAGACCAATTCACCATCCGCCACCGAGTCGAATTCCTTTTCAACGCTGGCCGTAAAGTTATAATCCAACACATCGGGAAAATACTCCATCAGGAAATCGTTTACCACCGTACCGATATCGGTCGGCATCAGTTTATTGCGGTCGGCCCCGACGATCTCAGTCTTCTCCGTCTCCTTGATTTTTCCTTTGGACAGCGAAACGACCGTGTAAGTACGTTCCGTGCCTTCCTTATCCCCTTTCACCACATATTCGCGATTCTGGATCGTCTGGATAGTCGGTGCATAGGTAGACGGACGTCCGATACCTAATTCTTCCAGGCGGCGAACCAGGCTGGCTTCCGTATAGCGCGGAGGACGCTGCGTGAAACGTTCTGTCGCCACGATATCTTTCAAAGACAAAACCTCATGAAGTTTTACCGGAGGAAGCAGGCCGTTTTCCTGTTCTTTCTCCACATCGTCGTCATTGCTTTCCATGTAAACCTGAAGGAAACCTTCGAAACTGATCACTTCGCCGACAGCAACAAAACGTTCTGTCTGCCCGCTGACACCGACCGAGATAGTCGTGCGTTCCAATTCGGCATCCGCCATCTGGCAAGCGATCGTACGTTTACGGATCAGTTCATACAACTTCTTTTCCTGCGGAGAGCTTCCCGCCTCCACATTACTGATATAAGTCGGGCGAATCGCTTCGTGCGCTTCCTGTGCCCCCTTGCTCTTGGTATGATATTGGCGGAACTTATAATATTTCTCACCGTATGTCTCGAAAATAGCCTCTTTTGCCGTGCCTAATGCCAGGTCGCTCAAGTTCACGGAGTCGGTACGCATATAAGTGACCAACCCGGATTCATATAAACGCTGTGCGATCATCATCGTCTGCGAAACGGAGTACCCTAACTTACGGGCAGCTTCCTGCTGCAAAGTGGAAGTCGTAAAAGGAGGGGCAGGCGATTTCTTCACCGGTTTCGTCGTGATATCGTTAATCGTAAACGAAGCATTCTTGCAGGATTCCAGGAAGGTTTCCACCTCTTTCTTATCCTTCAGGCGGCGATTCAGCTCGGCTTTCAACACCGTCGTACCGTCAGGCAGGATAAAATTGGCGATCACACGGAAAGCCGCTTCACTTACAAACTCATTGATCTCCCGCTCCCGTTCCACAATCAGACGGACAGCGACCGACTGCACACGCCCTGCCGATAAAGCAGGTTTTACCTTACGCCACAAGATCGGCGAAAGTTCGAACCCCACGATACGGTCCAGCACACGGCGCGCCTGCTGGGCGTTCACCAGGTTGATATTGATATCGCGTGGCGTTTCAATAGCATGCAGAATGGCATTCTTGGTAATTTCATGAAAGACGATACGTTTGGTATTTTCGGGTTTCAGGCCCAGCACTTCATACAGATGCCAGGATATTGCTTCTCCCTCACGGTCCTCATCGGAAGCGAGCCATACCTGTTCGGCAGACTTGGCTGCGGACTTCAGTTCGCTGACCAGCTTCTTCTTATCGGCGGGTACCACGTACTGGGGAGCGTAGTCGTGTTCAACATCGACACCAAACTCTTTCGTCTTCAGATCGCGGATATGACCATAGCTCGACATAACCTTATACTCTTTTCCGAGGAACTTTTCAATGGTTTTTGCCTTAGCGGGTGACTCCACTATTACCAGATTCTTTTGCATAATAACGTCTTATCTTTTTGAAATCGGGTGCAAACTTACACAAATAATCAACGTAACCGTATATTAGCCACAAAAAAACAGTTTTTTTAATCTGTATTATAACGGGATGTACGCCAAAGTCCAATGCGTGCGCCGAATTCTTTCATAGTCGGAAAAAATTCTATTTAATTTTAAATAAGAATCAAGCTACGTGCCAAAAGAGTCGTTATCTTGCCTTTAAGCATCGTCGCATTGATCGGTTTAGAGGTATAGGCATCGAAACCGCTGTGAAGTATCTTCTGCTCATCCTGTTCAAAAGCATAAGCGGTGACAGCAATGATCGGTACGACCGTAGACAGTTTACGTATCTGCTCCACCGCCTCATATCCATTCATCACCGGCATATTTATATCCATCAGTATCAAATGCGGCTCGTGCTCCCTGAACATCTCCACGGCTTCCTGTCCGTTACGGGCATGAAGAAGCTGGTAGTCTTTCATGAGGATGGTCTCGAAAAGGCGGTAATTGCTATCCGTATCCTCCGCGATCAGGATCTTGAGTTTGCTTTGCTCCACAACCCTTCGTTCCGAGAGAAGCAAATTCTTTTCGGCCGCTTGCTGGGAAGGGTCGATCGATACCGGATTATAAGGTATCGTAAACCAGAACCTGGAGCCGGAACCTTCGACCGAGTCTACCCCGATACGTCCTCCCAGCTTATTTACGATCGTCTCGCAAATGGAAAGCCCCAAGCCCGTCCCTTGCTGGAAAGAGTTCAGCTTGATAAAACGTCCGAAGACCATCTCCTTCTTATCCTGGGGAATACCGCAACCCGTGTCCGTGACATAAAAATACAACATGCCATCCTGTTGCTCCCGGTATCCCAGGCTGATACTTCCCTGCTCGGTAAACTTAACCGCATTGGTCAACATATTGATCAACACCTGCATCAAGCGGTTCTTCTCCGAATGGATATGGCAGAAAGGCAACGAGATCTCGCAGATAATCTCGATAGGCTTATCTTTCACACGCAGGCGGAACGTTTGTTCCAACTCGTACATCATGTCATTCACGTTAAAATCGGTATAGATGAATTCCAACGTGCCCGCCTCTATCTTAGAAATATCAAGGATATCATTGATCAATTGCAACAACAACGTATTATTATTCTCAATAATCGCCACATACTCTTGTTTTTCCTCTAACTTGTCAGTCGAGGAAAGGATATTCGAGAACCCGACGATGGCATTCAACGGAGTACGTATCTCATGGCTCATATTCGCCAGGAACGCGGATTTCAAGCGATTGCTTTCTTCCGCACGATTTTTAGCAGAAAGCAATTCAAGTTCCATTTTCTTGCGCCGCGTGATAACCACCGACGAACCCACCAATGTCAACGGACGCCCGATCTCGTCGCGGGCATCTATGGTAGCTTGCGCCTCCACCCATTCAAAGTTCGTATGGTTATCCTCCCTGTACAAGACTCGATATTCCTCACGCACCTTCTTGACATTCCCTTGAATAAGATTCGCGTAAGCCTGCTCCACACGCTGGCGGTCGTCTTTGTGTATCTTGGAGAAATAGTCTCTTTCCGGAACAGATAACGCCTCCTCTACATTTTGAGGCTCCTCGGATTGGATCTCAAGCGGACGCTTCACGTCGCAAAGGATCGTATGCCGGACCAAATCCCACTTCCACGGAACGATATTGGCGACATCCAAAGCCATAGCCAGCTTATGGTTGATAGACTCTACCAATGCTTGGGTATTATGCAGCTTGGTGGTCTCAATCGCATATACGTCCACTACATCCGGCTCGGAAGCCGGCGTCACCTTAAATTCATAATAACTGTTATTCGCCTTCAAATGGTACTCGAAGGAATAAGGCTTATTGCAACGCAACACCTCCTGATACATCTTCAAATACTCATCAAAGCCCGGATCCGACGAATTGCCCTGGCTGCCTACCGGATTTCGCTGTCCCAATAAGGAATTTGAGTAAAGCGCATTCGCGTCTTCAACCACATAACCAGTCACATTCCCTTTCTCGTCTTTCAGCAACCGGTGCTTGAAATAAGCGATAGGCATATTATTGAATAACATCTTATATTTGCCGAACAAGGCCATCTCTTTTTTGCGATGCTTAGTGCTGTTCCAATAGAAGAAAACGAGAACGGCCGAAATAGAGAAAAGCAATATGCCCCAGTATTGCTCCAGGAACGTCGGCGGAGCGAACAGATAGACAGCATCGTCTGGATAACGCGAATCGGGGATGCCCGACATCTGGAGAACGTTGTAGCACAGCCACGTTTCCGCAGGCCCCACATTAATCCACGGGATATCTGTCGGTTTGCGGCCTTTCAGCACCTCCTCGACGACCTGCCCCATGGTACGCCCCAAGTCCTTGCCTAAATAGAAACAACCGCCCGCCATTTCTCCCGAATGGATATTCACATCCATCAACGAGAAAATAGGATTCGAGGCAAGCCCGGTCATTATCTTATAATTATTGGCATATATATAGCTGTTCCCCAATTGCTCATTCACCTGGATCCATGAATAAAATAAAGGATTCCCGTGGTATGATCGTAGGAACGGATCGAATCGAGCACCTGGTCCATCGTAAAAGAACCGTTAGTCAAATGGCTCACTTTTATATCGGGGAATTTACGAGTCACCACCTCTTCCACCTCATGCCTCACTTGGGCGCATACATAACGCCGATCCGAGATCAAAACCAGCCGTTCCATTTCCGGCAATAATTCTTTCATGGTCTTCACGGTTTGCTCCACATAGATAGGACACTTAACGATCGTCAGGTTCATGCCTTTCACCGCCTCTGCCAAAGGTTCCTCCTTTTGGGGATCAAGGTCTTGTTTAGAAATACAAGCCTCAATGCTACTGACATTGTCATTATCGGCACACAATACCACAGGTATGTCGCGCCAACGCCCCTCCAGTTCCTCCCGGAAAAGGATAAAGGCCGAGTTTCCCAACAACACGATGGCATTAGGTTCCTCTTCATCATAAGGCTCAAGGATACGTCTTTTTCTTGCATCAACATCCTCCTGGGAATTAAATAATTGCATATTCAGGGGCTGAGTCGTCACCTTTACTGACCGGCCAACCTCACCCAAATGGTCAATAATACCATTATATGCGGCATTGAACCAGATATAACTCTCCGTATATCCGTTTATCACCAAAACCCTATCTTCATCATTCTCTCCAGCGAAAGATAATTGAACATAAAATAAAAAAAACAAGAACAAGCAGAACAGCTTGTTCATTACCCGAAAACTCCCCATAACAATTTTAATTTCAAGGATTAGACCCTATCCGGTACAAATTACGTCATTCTTTTTAACACTGGCAAGAATTCCAACGAAAAAGGAATAAGCAAATGTAAAATCGCCCAGTCCCGGTTTTATTTTTTATCTTTGCCGGACAGCATCCATAATTATTACCTCATAATTCTTAAAATGGAAACTATTAAACAACTCATTACCGACGGCAGGACAGACGAAGCCATCCGCTTACTGGACGATTATATAGAAAAAAACGTTTCGTCCGATGAAGCGTACTACTTACGTGGCAATGCCTACCGTAAACAAGGGGATATCCGGCAAGCCCTCAACAACTATCTTACGGCGATGGACCTGAACCCCGACAGCCCCGCACACATCGCCCACGACCAACTGATCTCGATCATGAACTTCTATAATAAGGATATGTTCAACCAATAAAAAAGGCTGCATCTATCACAGACACAGCCTTTCGATTTTAAATCAAAACTATTATGAATAATAAAAAAATCACTTCAATAAAGAACAAGGACAAAGATTGTCTTTCTCTATATCTTTGAAATAGTTGTATGTACCGACTTTAAGATCTGCGCAAGCAGCCTCGTCGGCAACAATAATGCCTTTCGGATGCATCTGCAAAGCCGTGATAGTCCACATCTGGTTTACCGCGCCTTCAACAGCCTGCTGCAAAGCACGGGCTTTGTTGTGACCGTTCACCATGATCAGCACCTCTTTCGCATCCAGCACCGTAGCAACGCCAACCGTAACGGAAGTCTTCGGAACCTTGTTGACATCGTTGTCGAAGAAACGGGAGTTTGCGATGATCGTGTCGGTAGTCAAAGACTTGACACGGGTACGGGAAGACAAAGAAGAACCCGGTTCGTTGAAAGCGATATGCCCGTCAGGACCGATACCGCCCAGGAACAGGTCCACGCCACCGACAGCTTTCATCTTTGCTTCGTAAGCAGCACATTCGGCTTCCAGATCTTCTGCGTTTCCATTCAGGATGTTCACATTCTCCGGCTTGATATCGATATGGCTGAAGAAGTTGTTCCACATGAAAGAATGATAGCTTTCAGGATGGTCTTTCGGCAAACCTACATATTCGTCCATGTTGAAAGTTATGATATTCTGGAAAGAGATCACACCTTGTTTGTTCAGTTCGATCAGATTCTTGTACATGCCCAGAGGAGAAGAGCCGGTAGGCAAGCCCAATACAAATGGTTTCTCTGCTGTCGGATTCGCTTTCTTAATCTTGGCAGCCACATAATTAGCAGCCCACTTTGAGAGTTGCTCGTAATTAGGTTCAATAATTAGTCTCATACGCTTTTTTTTAATTTAGTTCTTTCGTTCCTAAAAGTAATATCTTTATTCTTTCCGACCAAGAATTTTCCATTCTCAATCTTCGGTTTTCAATTTCTTGGCCATTTCTTCTCCCAAAGCCCAGCATTCTTCGTACTTATCTGCTTTCAGAGCTTGTTTCTGCTCGACCGGAGCGCCTACAACTTCCCATTTCATCTTCTCGCCGAATGCCGCTAAGTTTTTCACCGCAGCTCCCGCCCAGGTGAAAGAGCCGAAGTAACCGTACAAACGATGCTTCACCTCACGCGTCTCGATCTTATCCAGAATCGATTCGATTTCCGGGAACAGACGGTTGCTGTAAGTCGGACTACCGATAATCAGGCCCTTATACTTGAAAATATCTTTCAAGACATAAGACGCGGGGCTTTTGCTGACATTGTGCATAACGATATTCTTCACTCCGTTTGCAGCCAAAGATGCCGCAATCGCTTCTGCCATCTGCTCGGTATTGCCATACATGCTGCCGTACACGATTGTCACACCTTCTTCACCTTCATAACGGCTCATGCGGTCATAAATATCGATCGCCTTCGCTGCATATTCGCGCCAAACCGGGCCGTGAGTCGAACAGATCGTCCGGATATCCAGAGCCGACAATTTCTGCAAAGCACGCTGCACCGGATTTCCATATTTACCGACAATATTGGAATAGTAACGGATCATTTCCTCCCAATAATGCTCCACATTCATTTCAGAGTCGATCACACCGCCATCCAACGTTCCGTAAGTACCGAAAGCATCGGCAGAGAACAGAATCTTATCAGTCGAATCGTAAGTGACCATTACTTCCGGCCAGTGTACCATCGGAGCCATATAGAAAGACAGTTCGTGACGCCCCACGCTCAGGGTGTCTCCTTCCTTCACTTCATACAATCCCGTTGAAATACCGTGATATCCGTCCAACATGCCGAAAGTCTGCTTGTTCCCGATGATCTGCACATCCGGATACTGCTGGCGCAACAAACGGATACTACCCGCATGGTCCGGTTCCATGTGGTTTACAACCAAAAAATCCAAAGGACGCCCATCGAGAGCATCTGCTATTTTTTTCAGGAAGATATCGGAATAACACACATCCACCGTATCGACCAGGACCGTTTTTTCATCCACGATCAGATAGGAATTATAAGATACGCCGTAAGGCAAAGGCCACATATTCTCAAAAAGAGCTTTTTGCCGGTCGTTTACACCTACATAGTAAACTTTATCTGCTATTTCTTTTAACTTATACACTTTGAAAATTAAAAATTAAAAGTTGGAAATTAAAAATCAATTCTTCTTCATCGCTTTTCCAAGCCGCATGGCACGCCATACGAAGTAGATACCGGCTAAAACGAACGGAATACTGAGCCATTGCCCCATATTCAGCATCATATCAGCTTCGAACTCTTCCTGGTTATTTTTCAGAAATTCAATGAAGAAACGCGAACCGAATACGCAAATCATAAAGACACCGAAGATAAGCCCCTCCTTTTTCCAGGCATCTTTCTTAAAATAAAGCCACATACAAATAGCGAAAGTCACTAAATAGCTGAGAGCTTCATAGAGTTGTGTCGGATGGCTGGGAACGGTAAAGATGGGAGCTGCCCCTCTTTTCCAAGCGTGCAGGTTCTCTATAAACCGGAATCCCCAGGGTAAGTCTGTCGGATGTCCGTATATTTCATGATTCATCAGGTTCCCTAAACGGATCATAGCAGCCACAAGGCCGGTAGGAACCACCAGCTTGTCGAATGTCCAAAGCATACTCCGGTGGCTAACCCGCTTAGAGTAAAAATAGACGGCGATAATTATGCCTAACGTTCCACCATGGCTGGCCAATCCGCCTTCCCAGACTTTCAATATTTCGACCGGGTGGGCCAGGTAATAGTCCGGCGCATAAAACAGGCAATGTCCCAAACGGGCGCCGATCACCGTTCCCAGCATCGTATAAATCAGCAGGGAATCGATCCATGCCGGATTGAGTTTTTCTCTTTTCCACATCTTCTCCACGATCTTGTAACCGATCAGGAAACCGATGGCAAACGCCAGTCCGTACCAGCGTATCTCACGCGAACCAATGGAAAAGATGGCGGGATCAGCCGTCCAGGTAATAAAATCAAGCATAAGTACTATCAATTGTCAATTGTCAATTATCCATTGCCAATTTATTAAACCAATTTTTTTATTAAGTCTTCTCTTTCGCCATAAAGCATATCGATCACCGGCAATTCGATCATCGTGTAAGCGCCAGGCTGCTGCTTGAAACTTGCACGGGCAACACAAACCAGAATCTGCGCCGTCAGAGCCGGATTGTTGATCTTCATGTCGAATTCGATCAACTGGTTCTGCGTTTTACCGGAAACGCCTTTACGAACAAGGTTCACGCCATGTCCCATATCTTTCAGGTCGTCCACACAGTCAACCTGTATCACATGCGTTTCGTCGTGAACAAAATAGTCGTCCGCCTTGATAGCTGCGGCTACTTTATCGAAATCATATCCTTCTTTCACTTCGATATAAACCATACGGCGATGAACGCCTGTTCCCATCGGGATTGTCATAGACAAAGCCGCCTTTACACCTTCGATGGCTTTAACGGCAACGGTATGTCCCATGCTCATGCCCGGTCCGAAGTTTGTATATGTAATTCCTTTCGGAACGATTGCCTGCAACAAAGCACGCACGATAGAGTCGCTTCCCGGATCCCATCCGGCAGAGATTACGGCCACCGTATTATGAGCTTTAGCAACTGCATCGAGCGAACGGCGCAGATCGACAATACCTCCGTGGATATCGAAACTATCCACCGTATTGATGCCTAAAGAAAGTATTTCTTTGGCGTAAGTCTCTACGCTACGGGTCGGGGTTGCCAGAACAGCTACATCTACTTTTTCCAACTTTATGATATTATCAGTGACGGTATATCCTTTCAACTCATCCGGAATATCATTCGGATTACGACGTACAACACCTGCTACTTCAAAATCGGGAGCAGCTTCCAGGGCCTCCAATACATACTTTCCAATATTGCCATATCCGACAATGGCAGCTCTAATCTTTTTCATACTTTAGTTTTTACTTTTTCTTCAGCCACAAAAGTAGTTATAATTAGGGGATTGACAAAAGAGGGGTATGTTGTTTTTGTTTAAAATGAAATGAGGTTCCCTCATCCTATGTCATATAGGATGTTTTTATTATCTTGCTCTCTGAAACAAAAAAGGAAAATGACGAATAGCAAACTCATATACATCGAAGACGATCAGATCTTAGGGAATTTGATTACACAAGCCTTGGTTGACAATGGATTTGAAGTCGATTTCAGGACAACATTAAACGGGCTTCAAGAGAGTTTGGCTTCCATGCTGCCGGATTTACTGATATTAGATATTGAGGTAAACAATCAAAGCTGCCTCGACATTCTTCCGGCTATCCGCTCACAATACCCGCAACTACCAGTCATCATAGCCTCCTCACATACGGACGGAACCGAGATCATCCGCAGTTATGACGCCGGAGCCAACCATTACATCAAAAAGCCGTATGACATTACGGAATTGGTATTTCAGATTCAAAACCTATTGCAACAGTCCGAAAAACAACTGGCAGCGATGTGGAGAATCGGCACTTATCAGGTAGACACAGCCAAACATCTTCTGATTTATCCGGATAAAAGAATTGAAAAATTATTTCCGAAAGAATTTCAGGTTTTGCAAAAACTATACTCCAATAAAGGACAGGTAGTCACACGCAAACAACTGCTCGAAGAAATATGGGGAAACGATTCGAGTGAAGAAAGCCTGAACAATATTATCTCGCAACTCCGCAAAAAATTCATGCAGGATAAATGTATTAGCATCCAAACATATCCATGTATCGGATATCAACTTGGTTTCTGACGGACAACCCAACCGGGAGAAACCGAACCCGATCCAGCCTCTCCCGGTTGTCAAATCCGCCCATCAGAAATGAAACCGTACTCCGGCGTCAAAGTGCAAACGAAAGATTCCGGTATGTTCCTCATCTCCATAACCCGCAGCGTCCTGCTTCGGCAAAGAGCCGCCGATGTATCCAAGGTTTGCTCCGATCCCGACATGGTCAGACAGGTAATATTCCGCTCCAAACAGGAAATCATATCCCACACCCGAAAGAGAAGCACTCGTGCCTTTCGCCGACTCCCGATACTTGAAATAGCCGATACCGAATTTTTCCTCAATCCCCCAACGGCCTACTTTTTGTTTCATCACAAACTGAGGCGCCACGTATACAAGCCCCACTTTCACATCCACATTCGAATACGCATAGGACGACTTATAGCCCGAATACATCAACCCGGCTCCAAAACCGCTCCTTGACACCCAATCATACCCTAATTGCCAATCCATACCGTTCTTGGGATTGCCCGATGCACCCGACGGTAAATAATACTTACTGGTTATAAAAGCATAACCGACATTAGCATAGAACGTGCTGTGCCGGAAAGCACTTTTAACCACACCGGTGGTATTTTTATCACCAACCGGAGCAGACAAATCAGCAACCGTCCCCGTTTCCCAATTTGCCGTGTCGCCGATCCAAAGCATATCGCCGGCGATCTGATGGCAACTGCTACCCAGTAGCGACGGCTTCCGGTGATCCGTCAATGCCAAAGCATTTCCGCCACTCTTCGCCGTCTCCTGTTTGGCCAATGCCACAACCTGTTCGTAGTTACACTTGGTGGATGCCCCGCCATCCACCACTCTTACACTTCCGATCCGCTCTGCCGTCTCCGGCACGGTTTGCCCGACTCCATACAAATGGACTTCATCCGCAGCAATACGGGAAGGATACTTCTTTTCTATGTATGTCAACACTTTGGGGGCGCAACTGCCTAAAAAGAGAGGCAGAAGCAGCGACAATATTAATCTTTGCATTTTTATCATATTAAAAATTAATAACTACATCACTTCCAAACGTATGCTCATCCAGAGAAATACAAAACTCCTTTCTTGTTTCCTGTATAAGCAGATAACACGTAATGCTCCTATTATAAAAAGGATTATCCATTACATACAGACGAGCCAATGGCTTTTTTGAATTATTTTGCATATAAAATTCACATTCAACCTAAATATACATTTAAGTAATTGCTAAATTGGTATTACAATCATGCTAATCTTCTCTTTTTAGATCAAACCTCCAATCTTCTGCCAATGGCATAGTTATATTATCTATAGCAAACGATTTTATATCAGCACTAAATACACATTCCATATCTAAATCCTGAAAATATAGAATATTATGTTCACGAAACCATTTGCCTCGTGAATACCCTGTTATAAACTCTTTTTCATAAGGCTTCATACCGTTACCCGGAAATACAAATCGAGTTTCACTAATAGACAATTCATACCTATTATCGGGATGTATAACGATCTTTAATCCTGAAGCCGTATAATATGCCCCGAATCGTAAAGGTATCAGTTCCTGACTCATGTCACGAGTACATGTTTCCAAAACATCTTTTGGTTCAGATTCAGAAATAGAACCATACTTTTGGAAAACAAATTTCATTTGTTTTAATCCCACATACGTTCTAATTGGAATGATACAATCATCCTTTTTCTGAAAAGTCATTACACATCCATTTCTTTCTTTTAAAAATAGACTATCATGTTTCATACTGAACCTGCCATATGACAACGGCCTGGATTCTATCATATCTAAACTTTTCTGTTTTATCATTTCTATATAATACTGATCTTTTCCCGACAAAACTAATATTACATCTGTACCATTATTAGAATAGACATACACTAATTTTTCCGTAGCTACCAAAGAAAAATTGCAAAAAAACAAAAGAGCCAATATAAATAGATTCATACTAATATATTTTAGATAAAAATGAAAATGGTAATTTATAAGAGACTTCGAATAGATCCGATCCTACTTCATACAAGCACGTCATTTGCAGCTATTCAAAAAGAATCTCTTTTCTATGCACGCCAACACTTTTGGGAGAACAACTATCTAAAAAGAAAAAAGCTGCAACCATTTTAAAAACCGATAGTCAAACTATCTGAAATAACAGTTCCACACTCCAATCTATATCCATTCTTTCGTTCTTCAAAATGGAAGTTATATACCCCATCTTTATCAACAACGCAAGTTTCGCAAGGTATTTTACCATAATAAAATGTATATTTTCCCCGAAGCATTTCAAAAGCAATCAAATCGTACTTTTCCACAATAACTTCTCCCGGATTAAAAAAAAGGAATCTATCTGGATCATCCATTTTCTCTTTGTTTGATAAATAAACCTTTGCCTGATAGGAAAATCCATTCTTCTGAGCAATAAACCGATAAATTTGTTCCAAACTCCGATTATAAAAATCAAAGGATTCTATCTCATCACAATCTGTATGTTTATTTACGAACAATGTATTTTCAAAAAAATCCAATTGAATATCAAACTTTTCTTCATCTGAATATTTCCGATATGTACTTAACATTGTTTCCAGATCATCCAAATTCTTTATCTCTGTTATTTTTGGGTATTCCCATGATAATATCAACGGTAATTCCCTACAACCATAAATTGTTTTAGGCATATAAACAGAATCCTGCGTAAGGTTCGAATATGTCACACATAAATAAGGATGTTTGATCGTATCAAACTTTTCCGATATATTCACCAGACTCCTTGACCAAGATAGAGATAAGTCAATAGCTATATTTTGGGACAGTAGAGACTGAATATTAAGAAATAACATAAATAAGAATATCAAGCAAATGTTCTTCATATTAAAATAGATATTTAAATATAGTCATCTTAATCTTTTCAAATCAAACCGACAATCTTTAGCTAAAGGAATATTTACACCATCTATTGCCATAGATTCTATATTAGCACAAATATATATCCCATATCTATATCCTGAAAATATAAAATATTACCTTCACGGAACCATTCACCTTGTGAATATTTCGTTGCGAACTCTTTTTCGTAAAAGTAAGAAATAGTACACCTATATCACTAACTTTTCTTGCTTTTTTCCCAAACAGCTATCTTTCTGTACAAAACAGATTATAACACATAACAAAAACGTCTTTCAACAAAGACCGTTTCCTGTGTTCTTTCAAAGACAAAGTATTTCCACCATCCGCTGTTATCCGAGAAAGCTACTCCTTTTTCTATGTGTGTCAAGACTCAGAAAGGTGCAATCCATAATGATACCAATAAAAACTATTTTCATTTTTCTACCAGACACATCATCAAGGTGAAGACATGAATAACGAACTGTTTCAAAAGGAAATGACAAACAGCAAACTCATATACATCGAAGACGATCAGATCTTAGGGAATTTGATTACACAAGCCCTGGTCGGCTATGGATTTGAAGTCGATTTCAGGACAACATTAAACGGGCTTCAAGAGAGTTTGGCTTCCCTCCTGCCGGATTTGCTGATATTGGATATTGAGGTAAACGATCGTAGGTTACAGGCAAAGATTATCACTTCTACAAAAATTTGAAACGTACCCGCAATAAGACTTCTCCAGGACGCAAACCATATTCAGTATAATAACGTCCCGTTTCATTAAAAACAGTCGAGATATAATGACGGGTGTTAAACAAGTTCGTACAATCCAAACGAATTTCCGTATTTTTCAGTGTATAAGACAAATTCAAGTCAGCAAACCACATATTCCGACTACCGGAACGGATTGCATCATTATAAAAATGTTCGCATGAAACCCCAAGCATCCACTTTTCGACCGGTAGCCAATTAAATAAAAGCTGCTGGGAAAGTAACCAAACCGGATTGACCGGCAATTCAGTCTCCTGAAATAAACTTTTATTCCAACTTCCCCGTATTTTATAATCCAATATAATTTTCCGGCTAATTTTTGTATGGAGCTTTCCGCCTACAGACAATGAATGAGACTTATAGCTGGAGATCACTCTCTGCAGTATCTGCAACGAACGGTTGTAATTATAATCTGCGTTTAAAGAAAAAGACGATTTTATAGTCTCCAGATCTTTTCCCAACATCAGGCTGGAAAACAACGACTGAGTATTATTGGGATACTGCAATGTGGACTTTCGAGCTAAAATTCCTTCATACAAATACTCGCTCAATAGACGAGCACGTGTATGAGTATAAAAAGTGGTAAATGAACCAAACAAAGAAGAAAACGGGCTTTTATATCCCAATATCCACCAGAGGTTATGTATTTTATACCGGTCCCGTTCACCGTCATTCCGTAAAAGATTCCGGTATGAAGTCATGACATTTCCTGTATATGCATTTTCTATTCCCGACACCTCCTGCGTAAAGGAATAATTTAATGAAGAAGACAGATAGGCCGAAAGTCGCTGTTCGAATACTAAAAACGGATCAACAAACAAATAATGCGAAGTATGTTGCTCACGAACCAGCAAATAACGGATCGGACAAAATAAGTGAACATTTACATTATCCCCTAAAGCTAAACTATGCGAGACATGTAATTTCCATTCATAATGTTCACGTTTCAAATCGTTTGCAAGCGAATCACCCCCTGTCACCTCGATCCCTCTATCCATCAGCAACAAATCAGTTTGCAAATGCTGAACATGAGCATTAAAATCCAACGAATAATTTTGTGTCACCTTTCCCTTTCGTCCATACGTCAACGAATTCGTTGTCGTAAAATCCTTCATCCGCGCTTTCTGTCTCATCCAAGCCATTAACGAGGTAGCCGGAGGCAACAGCGCGTCATATAAAACGGGATAAATGTCCAATGTCTGAGTCATATCCTTATAACCGGCAAATGAAGCGACCTTAAACATATTCCTTTCATTTGTTGTCACCCATTCGAATTGGTTACTAATTCCATATACCGGATTATCCAAATGTTGCCGGATCGAATCACCCGTAAAAACACGTCCGTTTTCTTTATCCCAACGCCCCTCCATCTTAACTCTGTTTTTCAGGAAAAAATCATCCGTATTGGCACTCAGTTCAATATTTGCCCCCATACGATTCTGATATAGCTTAGAAACATTTTGCTCACAAATTTTTAAACTACTATCACCCGGTAAATAATAATCTGTTTCCGCATTACTCTCTCTTTTCGGTTCGTCATAAGCATAATATATATTCGTACTCAATACATACCGGTTCTTCAATGCCAGTAAATGATTGACCGTACCAATATGCGCATCATTGAACAAATAGCGTTGAAGACTTACAGCCGGTTGCCGTGGTTTTAAAACAGCCAAGATATCAAGATCACGAACCTTCGGCTCCGGATTATACAAACTATTTAACTCGCCCAGAATATCCCGTCCCGAATTGTCACCTTTGTAAACAACCATATCTTGCATTTTTTTAGAGAAATACATCCCCACCAGCTCATTACTAAGCAATAACGGGGAAATCCCCGCTCCCAGTTGTGCCGTAGCCAGTACGACACCTTTCGACGATTTTTTTAGTTTCAGGTTTATGGCTGCGTCCGACGATGTCTCGTAATCTTTCAAAGCTTTTACAGGTTGATGTTTCTGAAGGACTTGTACAGTCGCTATATCATTGGGATTGATATTATTTGTTGCTATTCCATACCGGTCTTTCAGCAAATCCATATCTTCTATATAAAAACGATTGATTGGTTTATTCATATAGAGAATCATACCATTTTCCAACACCTGTATCCCAGGCATTTTTCCAAGTACATCCTTTAGAGTCCGATCCGTTTCGTCCGTAAATCGTTCGACATTGTAATTCAATGTATCTCCAACCTCATTAATCTTAGGGGCTACGACAATCACTTCCTTAATCGAAATCATCTCATCTCCTACCACAAAATCAATAGTCTGACTTTTATTCGCAATATCTTTCACTACTTTCTTCAGATTGAAACCGGTAACTGCCAAAGTAAGGCTGTCTTGTTTCCCGTTAAAAAGAATCCGATATTCTCCATTCTCTCCTGATTGTGTATAAGCAATAATCCGGTTGCTCCGAAGTGCATAGAGGCTAACTGTGGCAGCTTCTACAGCTTGTCCGGTTTTCTTATCTGTAATATTCCCATTTAAAATGGTTTGGGAAGATAAAGATGATACCAGAAAAAGGCTATATAACAAAAAACAGAGCTTCATTCTTGTTCCAGTTCGTCAAATATACGTTTATCAGCTTCGAAACTCATTGAAAAGATGCCATCTACTCCTAAAAAGCGCCGCTTATTGTTTTTCTTAAACGCCAACTTCCTTATCTGTTTTCTATCAGTCGTCACATATTGATCTTTATTCATCGCAATGGGAAAAGACTCCAATTGTTGTATTCCAATGGCTTTGAAGACGAACAGACCGTCATCAACCACAACTTGGAGTATTAATCCCGGCAATCCATATAACTTCCAGGGTCCATCTTGTAATGGAATATCCGGTGCGAACCAAGCGACATAGCTTCTCCCTCGAAAAACAGTCTCGGCCTTCTGGGATACATATCCTAAAATGGTCATTGTATCTTCTCTCAACTCCCATGACTGAGGAGGTACTTCATCTATACATTTATACATTTCAGTAATAGTTCCATCAATAATAATTATTTTTTGCTTTTTCCGGTCTTTATACAACACTGCAGTCTCCCCCCTACTCAACAACTCTTGATAACTTCCACCGCCCTGTTCACGTAAAGCATCAATCTCCGCTTTTGTCATATGCTGCCTTATCAATTTAACACGAGGCCTTAATCTTTCACCTTCAACCCTATCAGCAGAATCACGCATTATGCGATTTTGATCATAATACATCGAACATTTCAGTCCTATGTCCAATGTAAAAGTATCAACGACCTGTTCTTTTATCCCTTCATTCGAGCAGTATTGAATAAATTCATACCAACAACGGAGAGACGCTTTATCCAAAATTTCTTTTTTCAGCTTTCCCTCCATTCTATCTGACGCACTTTTAGATATCACAAATTGGGAGTACAAGTTATTATTTGTGATCACCAGAAAAAACAACAAAAGTATGTTTTTCATATTATTCCAAATTTACGATTTCTCCGTAAATATAATAATAATGAATTGATAAACAACAATAAAAGATTATTTTATTTAAATTACCTAATTCCAATTGATTCCGTACCAAGTTGCAATAAGCGCCCTTTCGCTTTATCAAAGAAGTATGGTTTCCAGCCTCTACAATCCACCCTTTTTCTAAAACGACAATCTGATCAACTTCCCGAACCGTACTCAATCAATGTGCTACAATTATAATCGTCTTACCCTCATTAAAGCCGGCAAGATTTTTCCACAATAGCCCGTTCATTATTCGCATCCAATGAATTATATGCCATATTTTTATTATCTTGCCCTCTGAAATAAAAAGAAAATACATCTACAATCATTTCTAATATAACTGTAATATAGGTCTTATCAAAACAGGAACTATTACAAGTAAAGACACGCACAAAAAAGTAAATACAATTGCAAAACAAATCGATAAAAACATACTGTTTCTAAAAAGAGGTTTTTTATGTTCTACTATATACTTCCCTTTACCTGATCTATAATAGATTACATACATTATTAGAATTATCAATGGGAAAAAAGCCATCATAATCCAGAAATTTACCCTTTTTGAAAACAGAACTACCCATATCAAGTTCAATCCTCCTATTGCTACACAAAAGAAAAGAAAACTAATTCCCCATATCGTCCTAACATGCGGCTCCGTATCTTTCAGCTTCTTTAAATAGAACAGATAGTACATATAATATAATATGTCAATCATGGCCTATAATTTTTATAAAATTCCTCATTTGCCAAACACCATTCGGGACATAGGTTCAACAAGCTGATACATATATTTCCCCATGAAAGCTGATGAAAGAAACATTGCAACAGTTATCACAAAAAAGAGTATTGCCCAAATAACTGAAAGACGAAAACTACCGCGAATAAGAGGCTTCCTATCTTCAACAACAAATTTTCCTCTTCCATTTTTTGAATAAATCCAATAAAATAGCAGTACTCCTAAAAAGCAAATTGCAAGTGCAAATTCCAAAGAAATTGAATACAAAAAGAAAAAAAGCAAAAATAAATCAATAGCACAGAATACCCAATAAGAGAAGAAAATACCTAAGAACCAAATTGTTCTTGCATGCGGTTCTTCGTCTTTCAATTTTTTCAAGTAGAACAGATAGTACATATAATATAATACATCAATCATAGCCTATATTTTTTATACAGAAATCCATACATATTAAAATTTAATTTTATAATCTTCTACAATTACACCAATAAAAACTATTTCTGTTTTCACAAAAGCCGTAACATATCCAATCTCCCTATATTATTTTCTACAATATACCCATTTTCAAATATATTGTCAAATCCTTTATTTTCCTGTAATAACAAATCGCTATTTCCAGCAAAAATATTATTTCTAATAACAATTTCTTTCTCAAAACAACAATCAAAAAAAGAGAAGAAACCCTTGAAGATGTTTTGTTCTATAATAATCTCTTTCTTATTATGTCCTCCCATTTCATAGTCAATATCAGACAATACTAAATTTTCAACAAATATCAATCCTTTACTAAACCAAGATGAGTATATATTCATATTGGTTATAATACATCTTCGTATTATAACATCTTTCTCAAACTCTATACCCACAAAATCTAATGTATCAATAATACAATTAGATAAATAAATAGGGCAAGATACATCTATTGACCCAGAATCTATTTTTTGAATAATTTGGTTTTCCAACTTCATTAATCTTCTATTTTATGCAACAACAATCGGTATTCAAGTATCGAAAATTTCAATATCATTTTCTGCTATTATCTTAATAACACCAGCATTTGTATAAATAGAATAGTATTTCAACTTACATAAGATTTCCTCCGAAATATATTTTTTCATTTTCTCTTTATATTCCAATAAAATCGGGTCTATATCATTTACTTCTGAATATGATATATAATAATATCCCACTATATTATGACATAAATCTACGTAAGAATAATATAAGTTTCTAAAAGCACATTTCATTTTTTCCCAGATCCTCTATACTATCTTCCTCTACATTTGCATTTCCAATATTTAATACAAACTGAATATAATAACAATTTTCAATATCATCAAAATCATATGATAAACTTCTAATTACCACATCATGATAAAAATAATCATAAAAGGTACATTTCATACTCTGTACTATCTAAATATTTTAAAACTTAATTTTATTCCAAATCCAGGATCTGTTTTACCGGGGAAATAATGTTTACCCTTTTCATTCAAATGATAATGGCTTTGATTTGGCCCTTTCATCCCAGGAAGAGTCCCTGTATCTATTCTTAATTTTTCCACAAATTTACCATTTTCCATAATACCATAAGATGTTACATTAAAGTTTCGCACCTTCCTATAACAGTCTCAAAAACAAGTAAAAAAAGAAACAAGTGAACAGAAAAAAGGTAACTTAGCAGTACAAACAAACTGATTACCAAAAATTCAAATCCACTTGCTATGAAAGCAAAAATAGCCAATATATCTGAGATATCCTCGTTGTTGGAGGAAAAAAAAATCAGGCCTGTTCAACACTGACTCGCTTATATGAAGTCCTTGGTTTAAAAAAGAGCATGTCTTGTGTCTCGTCAGGCAAGAAACAAGGTGTCCCCTTGTGCGAGATTCTTTACTGCTTTCTTATATTGCGCCTATGCGGTTTAAGTATTTATAGCAGCTCGCGTGAAAGTATCCTCACCCGGGGCTATCCGTAAAAAAGAGTTGGATATGAGCAAGATGGAAAGTGTAAAAAGGATGTTGTCAAAAGCATTCCTCCAAAAACTTAAAGTGGATTATGTCTTAATGGACAGTTGGTTCACTTGCTTTGACTTGTTACGGACAGTCCAAAGCCTTTGGCAAGGAAAGACCCACGTGATAGGACGCTGTAAAATGGATCAGACTCTGTATGAAGTAGATGGAAAGAAACGGAATGCGCAAAAGTTAAGGCTTTTGTATGCGAGGAGATGTCACTATTGCCGAAAAACGAAGTCGTCTTTTTTCGCACTCAATGTCAAATTGAATGGAATTCCTGTCAAATTGTTTTTGATCCGTCACAGGAAGCATGAACAATGGACACTCTTACTTGCGACAGACTCAAAGCTGAAATATCTCGAAGTATTTGAACTTTATCAGATCAGATGGAATATCGAGGTCGTTTGGAAAGAATGTAAGCAATATCTGGAGCTGGGTAAATATCAGGGCAGGGATTTGGATGGACAGATTGCAGATTGTGCCCTGGTTTTCATCACACATACAATCTTGGTTTTAGAAAAAAGATTTTCATGTTATCAAACCATTGGAGGCGTTTTTAGGGAAATAGAAAAACAAGTGCGAGTACTAACCCTCTGAGAAAGAATTTTACCGCTCATTTACAAGATGGAAGAGTGCTTAACCAATGAACTGAACTTGATTACAATCCAGCCACTTATCCAGGTTATCCTAAAAGACGAAGACGACCCCGAACATGAAAGAAGGAGCAGCAGGAAACGGCATCTTTTGCGGAATTATTTTTTAAAACGTTGAAATTTAAGTGCATACATCAATGATAATCTCGCTTCAAGGCTGTTTTAGGAGGGTGCGATACTTTAGACGACAATATCCCCCCTTAAAACGGCAATATTGCATAAACATCTCATTCACACCGACATGTCAAAATCCAAGTTTGTTAAAAAATATTACCCTTGCAGGTAATTTCTGTGGGTCTTGTTCACATTTGCTGCCTTATACACAAATCATCATTCTTTTGAGAAGTTCTATGCTTGCTCGTCCATAACACATTCTTTTAATCATCTTTAATTTGTTGACAAATCCTTCGGT
>NZ_JACOOJ010000030.1 GCF_014287585.1 Parabacteroides hominis
AATTAAGGTGGTTATAGCGTTGGGGATCCACCTCTTCCCATTCCGAACAGAGAAGTTAAGCCCAACCACGTCGATGGTACTGCGTAAAAGTGGGAGAGTAGATAGCCGCCGTTTTAGAGAGAGCGAAAGCTCGAGAAGAAAGCCGATTCAGTTTTGAGTCGGCTTTTTTCGTATATTTCATTTTCGGGATTATCGGTAGCGTACAGCAGTTCCTGCGGCAGTAACCATCAGCATGCTTCCACTTCCTCCGACAGTCTCGTAGTCCAGATCTACGGCGATTACAGCGTTTGCCCCCATCTGTGCCGCATGGTCGCTCATTTCTTTCAAGGCGGTTTCTTTTGCTTCGCGTAATACGCTTTCGTAGGAACCTGCCCGTCCTCCGACAATATCCCGGATGCCTGCGAAGAAGTCTTTGAATACATTTGCTCCGATGATCGTTTCACCGGATACGATTCCGAAGTACTGGGTAATTTCTTTTCCTTCAATCGTGTTGGTTGTTGTAAGTAGCATAACTTTTTAATTTAATTGTTTAGGGACAAATATAAAACAAAGGGCGAACCAGTGTACTGATTCGCCCTTTGTTTTTATGTTTCTTTACATGAATTTACTTTATCGGTTGATCGGTCATGATAAACTCCAGCTTGCCGCCTTTTATGATATCGTTGTGGCTGATAAACGGGGTGTCGAGGGTCTTTCCGTTCAGTTTAACTTCTTTGATGTATTTGTTGGCTGCACTGTTGTTTTTTACCAGGATTTCGAATATGCCGCCTTTTACATGAATAAGCGCTTTGTCGATCATCGGGCGGCCCAATGTATAGACCGGAATGCCCGGAGCGACTTGATAGAAACCTAACGCGCTCATTACATACCAGGCAGACATCTGTCCGCAGTCCTCATTCCCGATGATGCCGTCCGGCTCGTTGGTGTAGAAATTCTGCATGATCTGATCCAGGCGTTCCTGCCCTTTCCAGGGAGCATCCGTCCAGTTATAGAGATAAGCCATGTGATGGCTTGGCTCATTGCCGTGCGCATATTGGCCGATCAGGCCAGTGATATCACCGGAGGCTTCTTCGCCGTCAACTTGGGAAGAGGTAGTGAACAACGTGTCCAGACGTGTTTCCAGTTCCTTCTTACCGCCGATCGTCGCGATGAAGTTGTCCATATCATGCGGTACAAAGAAACTCCACTGAAAAGCATTTCCTTCGGTATAATCGCTCTTCATATGGGAAGAATAACGAGGGTTGAACGGTGTGCGGAAAGAACCGTCACCCATCACCCCGCGCATCATCTTGGTTTCCGGGTCTAAATAGCGCTTGTAATATTCGGCCTTTGCCGCATACTCTTTAGCCAGTTCCGTATTGCCCGCTTTAGCGGCGATCTGGGAGATACACCAGTCATAGTAGGCCATTTCCAATCCCCAGGAAACAGATTCGGGAACCGAGTCGGCCGGAACAAAGCCGTACTTTTCCTTATAATAAGGATGACGGGTGATCAAATCCAGTTCACGCGTTCCTTTGAACTTCTCAGCCAGATCGTCCCGGTAGACAGAAGATCGGGCTCCTGCTTCGGCCCAAACATTCAGGTCGCCTTCCGCCAGGTCTTTAGTCGCTAAGTCTGCCAGCACGGAAACAGCCGGATAGCCTACCATGCAACCTGTATAGCTGGAAGCCAACGGCCATTTCGGCAGGATTCCCCCTTCTTTATACCCTTGCACAAGCACTTTCCCCCAGTCGGCAGCCCGTTCCGGTTGGATGATCGTCATCAACGGATGCAGGGCGCGGAAAGTGTCCCAGAGCGAGAAGACGGAATAGTTCACATAACCCGGTTCCGCCCGGTGCACCTTCTTGTCCATACCTAAGTAACGTCCGTCCACATCCTGATAAGCATAAGGTGCGATCATCGTGTGGTAGAGGGCCGTGTAGAAGTTTACCATCACTTTCGGATCGGAACTTTCAATCTGGATATCGTTTAAAGCCTTGTTCCAGATATGTGCAGATTCGGCTCGTGTAGCCTCGAAATCCCATCCCGGCAGTTCAGCCAGCATGTTCTTTTCCGCTCCGTCGGTATCGACCGGGGAGATAGCCACTTTCACATACAGCGGTTTGTTGCTCTCCGCAAATTTATAATGGAATTTCAGGTCGTCCGGCGTGTTGAGACGCAAGAAGAGCGAATCCTTTCGCAAATTCCCGTCGATATACTGGTATAGCGTTTCGATCGGTTCCGAGAATGTGATGCGGTAAGAGACGGAATGGAAATGTGCCCATCCTTGCGTCTTGACAGTTCCTTCCACAGTCGAATCGTTTACAAAAAGATATTCGTTCCCCACCAACTTATGCCCCCAGTTCGGTTGCAGTACATGGCCGAGATCGAGAAGGACACGGCGGTCCTTCGGATTATCGTACGTGTATTTATGGAATCCGACACGATCCGTACTGGTTAGCTCCACATTAATTCCGAAATTGTCGAGACGCACCGCATAATATCCCGGCGTCGCCTTCTCTGTCTCCTTTTTGAAGGTCGCTACCGGTTTTATCGAGTCGCCACCGGAGAAAGGCAGGATCGCCACATCTCCCAAGTCGCCGATACCCGTACCCGACAGGTGCGTATGGCTGAAAGCATATATCTGGTTATCATCATAATGATATCCGCTACTGGCATCCCAGCCCATGATATGCGTATCGGGGCTGACCTGTACAAGAGCAAACGGACGGGTAGCTCCGGGAAAGGTATGCCCGTGAAACCCCGTTCCGATAAATGGGTTCACATACTGGATCTCATCGCGTAGTTGTTCTTCGCCGGATGGTTGGCTACAAGCTGCCAAAAGCCCGAACGCCGCAGCCTGAAGGAATAAGATTGTTTTCTTCATGTTATATTATCTGTGTTTTATCTCCAAAACGAATAAATTATTATTTTTGACTTTACAAATATAATGAAAAAGAACAATATACGCGTATATCCTACTTCTCTTCGAAAAAAACTCCGTGAAAATTGCAACCTCTCCCCGTTAGGTCGCGAGTCCGACAATAAACATTGCCCTTACCCGCAGGAAGAAACGGCAACATCTGTTCTTTTCCGCCTTAGCCGCTCCCGCTTTTTTGTCCGTTATTCTATTTATTCTTATCCTGACTGCTTCATTTATATTTGATAATGCTTATCTTTGAAGCGCTAAGTCTAATTTAATCCTATTTTATTATGAAGACGAATATGGGAAAAGTATTTGCAACGCTTTTTTGTATGATGATGTGTTTATCACTTTGTGCGCAGAAATTTACTCCCGGCATGGTTGTCGGTTTGTGGAACTACTCTGCCCCTGATGCTCCTTACGGCTATCAGGAAGGAACCTGCCAGATCAAGAAAACCGGTGAAAAACTGTCTGCCGTTTTCACGATCAGCGGTACGGAAATGACCGTTAATGAAATCAAGAAGGAAAACGATACATATAAGTGTAATTTCGATGTGGACGGAAGCTACGTCTCATTGACCTTCAAACAGGAAGACAAGAATAAACTGACCGGGAAAGCAAATTCGGAGGGTATGGTGATCCCTGTAACATTCACTAAAATAGTTAAAGTTGTCCAAGCTCGATAATCTGTTTTTTATCTATGTTCACTGTCATTGGTATTATGTTCGCGGGTATTGCCGCAGGCTATCTTTTGCGCAAAATCGAACTTTTGCAAAAGATCGGCAAACCTATTTCTTACACGATCCTTTTGCTTCTTTTCCTCTTGGGAATATCCGTGGGTGCGAATAAGGAAATTGTCGATAACCTTGCCACGTTAGGCGGCCAGGCTTTTCTGATTGCCTTAGCTGGTACGGCGGGGAGCGTGCTGGCCGGCTGGGGAGTCTACCACCTGTTTTTTAAAGAAAGGAGCCACGGATGAAAGGAAGCCTGATTGTTGTAGGATTCTTTGCGCTCGGTTGCCTGTTGGGATGGAGCGGTTGGTTGCCCGATGTCGTCATTGAAAACGACATTACGGTATATGTCTTATACCTGCTGATGTTTCAGGTCGGGCTTAGTATCGGCAGTGATAAGAAGCTAAAGGAGATTCTCGGCAGTATCCGCCCGAAACTGCTTTTGGTCCCTTTTGCCACGATTGCCGGGACGCTGGTCTTTTCAGCATTGGTCAGCCTGTTGCTTACCGAGTGGAGTGTTTTTGACTGCCTGGCGGTAGGGAGCGGTTTTGCTTATTACTCTCTTTCGTCTATCCTGATTACCCAGTTGAAGGAGCCTTCTTTGGGTGTCCAGCTCGCCACTGAATTAGGGACGATCGCTTTGATGGCAAATATCATGCGCGAGATTATGGCTCTTCTCGGTGCGCCTCTATTTGTCAAATATTTCGGCAGATTGTCTCCTATCTGTGCCGGAGGCGCCACGACTATGGATACGACTTTGCCGATCATCACTCGCTATTCGGGCAAAGACCTTGTTTTCATTTCAATTTTTCATGGGATTATAGTAGATTTTACGGTTCCATTCTTCGTGTCGTTCTTCTGCTCGTTTTAGGTTTGTTTTATTCCACCACCCACTTCTCAATATTCCGGGTCTCCTTGCTAAAGTTGACACCTATCTTGGACAGTTTGCGGGGATCGGGTCGGTGGAGGACGAGTCGATACTGTTCAAAGAAGGAGGTGCGTCAGGATGCTAAAAAGCACGCAGAAGACACCTCCTTCCGTATAATTATTTCTTACTTACCTCTTTCAACATCTCCTTTACTGCCTCTTCCAGCTGATGGTCTTCGCCTTTTAGCTGTGATTCGGGGGAGTTGTAGACTTCGATGTCCGGTTCGAGTTGCTGGTTTTCAAGGTAGCGTCCTTGCATGTCTTGCATGCCGACTTGCGGGATGCCGAAGACAATCGACGGGTCGATCTGGGATTCCCACCATACGGCAGTCATCGTGCCCGGTACGGGAGCACCGATCAGTTTGCCGATTTTCAACGTCTTATACGTCCAGGGGAAACCGTGGGCGTTCGAATAGTTGTCTTCGCACATCAGCACGCAGGACGGTTTCAGCCATCTGTTGAACGGATCGTTACCGATGAACTGTCCGCGCGGAGTGAATTTGGCATACAACTCGCCGCTCAGCAAGATTGCCAGGTCCTCGTGCAGCCAACCGCCACCGTTATGGCGTGTATCGACAATCACGGCCTCCTTCTCGCGGCAACGGCCTAACAGTTCGGAATAGGTATCGCGGAAACTTTCGCTGTTCATGCCCTTGACATGTACATATCCGATCTTTCCGTTCGACAGCTTGTCGACCATCTGGCGCTTCTGTTCGACCCAACGCTTGTAAAGCAAATCGGACTGTGCGCCGTAGGTAATCGGTTTCACCTGCTCTTCGAAACGCTCTTTGGTTGCCGGGTTGTAAACGGACAGCAACACCTTTTTGCCGGCCTTGCCGTTTAATAACGGATAATAATCTTCACCACCTTTGATGCCCGTGCCGTCTATCTTTTCGATGATGCAGCCCGGTTTGATCTTGGTGTCGGCTTTTGTCAACGGACCTTTGGCAATGATCTCTTCGATCTTCAATCCGTCGCCCGTATAGCTGTTGTCATAGAAAGCGCCCAAGCTGGCAGTTGCCGGAGCGGAAGAAGCGGAGCGGTAGCGTGCGCCGGTATGTGAACCGTTCAGTTCGCCCAACATTTCAGAAAGCATTTCTGCGAAATCGTAATTGTTGTTGATATGCGGGAGGAACTTTTCGTATGCCTTTTCATATCCCGCCCAGTCGATGCCGTGTATTTTCGGATCATAGAACTTGTCCAATACCTGGCGCCAGGTGTGGTGGAAGATATATTCGCGCTCTTTCGCCGGACGATACGAAAATTCGGCTTTGAATGCGATCGGTTTCGTTTTGCTGTCCTTGATCTCGATCTTCTTCAACTGGCCTCTCGAAACGAGGAAGATGTTTTCGCCTTTCTTGTCGGGGAACATCGTTCCGCCGCCAACGCCTTTGATCAACAGTTTGGTGGTGTTCTCCTTGAAGTTGTGTTCCCACAGGTCGTAACCGTCTTCGAATGCGGCGCAATAGTACAGCTTGTCGCCCTTCGGAGTCAGGACGGCATCGCCTAAGAATGACGAGTTGACGGTCAGGCGCATGATGCGGTCTTTGCGGTTTGCCAAGTCGAATTTAAGCGGTTCGACCGGTTTGTCGTCTTTTTCGTCCTTCTTCTTGTCGCTGTCTTTATCCTTATCCTTGTTTTTCTTGCTATCCTTGTCGTCCTTATCTTTGTCTTTGTCCTCTTTTTCATCGTCCAACAATGCTTGTTCCTCTTTGGTGAGGCGGAACTTATCATAGGCTTCGCCATCGAAGAACATGATGTAAATATCATCTTCCGCTCCCCAGCTGCCATGACTGCGGTAGCCGGCACGGTCGGACGACCAGATCATCGCCTTTCCATCCAGCACCCATTTGGCATTGTTGTCGGAATAGCCGCTTTCGGTCAGGTTGGTCATTTCACCGCTGCCGTCCGCTTTAACCAGTACGATGTCCGTATTGTTCCATCCTCCGATAGCGATATATTTGGCTAAGAACCATTTGCTGTCGGGCGACCATTGGTAATACTGGTCACCATCGGCATACGAATAGTTATATTTGCCATCTAAGACCGTGCGAACCTGTTTGCTCTTCAAGTCGATCACGCGCAGCGTCGTACGGTTTTCCAGGAAAGCGACTTCTTTTCCGTCCGGCGAATACATCGGCTGGAAAGAGGTCTGCGAGGTTACTACTAACGGCTCTTCCTTCAATTCCTGTGCATAGGTGAAATATTTGTCATCCTTGCGTACCAAGCTGCTCTGATAAACTCCCCAGGTTTCGCCCCGTTCGGCAGAGTAAACCAATGAGCGTCCGTCAGGGCTGAAATCGAGGTCGCGTTCCTGCTGCGGCGTGTTGGTGATCTGCTTGGTCGTTTCATAATCGACCGAGGTCACATACACATCGCCGCGCACGATAAAGGCGACTTCCTTTCCATTTGGAGAAACAGCGATATCGGTAGCCCCGCTTGTCTTAAGCTGGTGGATCAGGTCGTTTTCCACCTTGTCCGAAATGATCCGGACATCCACTTTCTTAGGCTGCGCGCCTTCTTTGACCGTATAGATCCCGCCGTCATACCCGTAACAGAGGTTGCCGCTGTTATCGGAAGTCAGGAAGCGGACGGGGTGAGTCGTGTGGTTGGTTACCTGCCGGCTGTTCTTGCCCGTCAGGTCGTTCTTGAATATATTGAAACTTCCTTTTTCCTCGCTCAGGTAGTAGAAGGAAGAACCGTCCGCCGTCCATACCGGGTTGCGGTCTTCTCCCTTGAAGGAAGTGATCTTTTGGAAAGTACGTTCCGGACCGAGCGTGCACAGCCAGATGTCGCGCGTGATGGATGACTGGTGGTGTTTGCGCCAGGGGTCCTCATAGCCTTTCTTGTCCTGATACAACAATTTGTCGCCTTGTTTATTCAATGCCAAGCATTCCATAGCCAGAGAAGAATAGAGAACCGGGCGGCCTCCGTCGAGACTGGCCTCATAGATCTGCGGGAATTGTCCGGACGGGAACTGGCTGTCTTTCGCATCCTGCTGGATCGCAGCCGAGTAGAGGAGATGTTTCGCATCGCTGAACGTTTCCGGATATTCGTTTGCGGAGTGGGTGGTCAGCTGCTTCGGGCTGCCTCCTTCCTTGTCCATCACAAAGATGTCGAAATTACCGTTACGGTCTGATGTGAACGCGATCTTGCTGCCGTCGGGCGACCAGACCGGGCGTGTGTCATGAGCCGGATGGGTTGTTAACTGGGTAGCTTTGCCACCGTTTGCCGGAACAGTGTAGATATCGCCTTTGTAGGTAAAAGCGATCGTCTCCCCGTTCGGTGAGATTGCCGGATAGCGCATCCATAGCGGATCGTTTTCGGCCAGCACGTTTGTCGTAAATAGCAGTGCTGAAGTCAGGATGAATAATGATTTCATGCTTCGCGTTTTTATGGGCATAAAGATACGGCATTATTATAAAAAAAGATAGAAATAAACTTAATAGTAGCCGTTTAGTAGTTTATTTCTATCTTTACGAACTCAAAGTGAGGGTGAATATGCGGGAAATATCGATACATAGCGATACTATAGAAAAACTTAAACGAGGCTCATATGAAGCGTTCGATACATTATATAATATGTACGCGGATTCTTTGTACGGTTTCGCCTTGCTGCATACGAAGTCCGTTGTCCAGGCTGAAGATATCGTGCAGGAGACGTTTCTCAAGCTGTGGAACATGCGTGCCTCCTTGTCTGTCGAGGGTTCCTTCAAATCCATGTTGTTCACGATTGCCAAGAACCATGTGATCGACGTTTTCCGCCAACAGATCAACCGTCCGGATTTTGAAGATTACATTCGCTTTTGTGAAGACGAGAACTTGTTGGATAACACTTCCGTTGAAAAAATATATTACGATGACTTTGTCGACAAGTTAGCGATCGCCAAGCAAAAACTGACTCCCGCACAGCGGAACATCTTTGAAATGAGCCGTGAGGAGGGAATGAGCAATGCCGAAATAGCTACCCTTTCGGATATTTCCGAGCAGACGGTAAAGAATCATTTGTCCGCCGCGTTAAAGATTCTGCGTGAGGAACTCCGGAAATATAATTTTCTTTTTACCCTTCTCATATAGGAAAATCGGAAAACACTCTCTGCTTCTCAAGTGATTCCCTGAATTTTTTCAGTTATTCCATGCCGGTGAAAATAAATTTTCATGCAGGGGAAAATTTATTTTCACCGGCATGAAACAAAAGTTTCCTCAGCATGAAACAAAAGTTTCCTCAGCATGAAACAGGAAATATGCTTTAGAACATATGAGAACGCCTGGTACTTTTTAGGTACTTCTTCGTGTAACTATAAACAATCGACAAATTATGACCGATTTATTTAATAAATTATATTCTCAATTCTTAAGCGGAAAGACCAATCAGGAAGATTTCGGGGACTTCAAGAAGTCCTTGAATCATCTTTCGGATCAGGAACTATCCGAAAGGATGGAATCGTTTTGGAATGAGAATACTGTTTATCCGCCAATGGAAGCCGGTCGTAAGCGGGAAATTCATCGGAGACTCCGTTTGCAGATAAACCCTCCTAAAACGTCCATTCGCTGGTCCCGTGTCGTGGCGGCGGTGGCTGTGATTGCCGTCTTGTCCGTTACGGCGTGGAACTTTTCTCTTTTGCATGAATTGCAAAATGAGAACATTTCTTTCTTGGCGGAAGTTCCGGCAGGGGATAAAGTGCAGTTGACATTGCCGGATAAGAGCTCTGTCAAATTGAATTCGGAAAGTTCTTTGTCTTATGCCTATGTCAATGGCAAGCGTGTCGCCCGTTTGAAGGGCGAAGGCTACTTCCGGGTTTCCAAAGATGAGAAACATCCGTTTGTCGTGCAGGTCGGTAACCTGAATATCGAAGTGTTAGGGACTTGCTTCAATGTCTATTCGTATGAGGATAACGACTTTGTAGAGACTTCCTTGATTGAAGGTTCCGTGCGCCTCTACGACTCTAAGTCGCCTTCTGAAAGTTTTATCCTGAAGCCGTCTCAGAAAGCGATCTATTCGAAAAATAACGGGAAAATCAGTTTTCACAATACAGACAATGTAAAAGAAACAGCTTGGACGCAAAATCATCTGGTATTCGAATCGGAAAAGTTAGGCTCGGTGTTCCATAAGATCGAAAGATGGTATGGAGTGCATATCGACCTGCTCTGCCCGGAGATTGCGAACGACCTGATTTCCGGTTCATTCAAGGACGAACAACTCCCGTATGTCATGGAGGCTCTGAAATACCAGTACGGGTTTAATTATGAGATCACAGGAAACAATGTAACGATTAATAAGTCTAATCAATTAAAAATAAAATAAGCTTATGAGATGAAAAGGTGAAATCTAAGAAAAAGTGTTTTTAAAAATCAATTGTTTAATTCTAACTTAAGTCTATTTATCATAGTCATGAAGAAAGTATTTCGGAGTGCAGCACTCCTGTTTTTGTGTACAACCATGTACGCACAGGACATTTCGCAAACAATGTCAATGAATTTGCAGAATGTCACATTGAAAGAGTTTTTTAAGAATCTGGAGGCGCAGTCTTCTTTTTCAGTCGTTTACCGGGATATCATCCTGAGCGAGAATCCTGATGTGGTCGTTTCCGCTTCCAATCGCCCGTTAAAGGATATCCTGTCCCAGGTACTCGAAAAGCACGGCCTTTCCTACAAGGTGAGCAACAAGACGATCGTCATCGTCAAAGCCGAAGCGCAGGCTCCCGTGAAACAGCAAAAAGCCAAGAAAATATCCGGTGTGATTACCGACGAGACAGGCTTTCCGGTAGCCGGGGCGAATATCGTAGTCAAGGGAACGACCAACGGGACCATCTCGGACATGGATGGTAACTTCTCTTTGGAGGCGGCTCCGGGGGAAATGTTGGAAATATCCTATATCGGTTTTTTGCCGATGGAAGTAAAGGTCGACAACAAGAATACGTTTGACATCCTGATGAAAGAGGATGCGCAAGGTTTGGATGAAGTAATCGTGGTCGGTTATGGTACGGTGAAGAAAAGAGACTTGACCGGATCGGTCGCTTCCGTAAACGCATCCAAGATTTCGGCTGTTCCGACTTCCACGGCATCGGAAGCATTGCAGGGACGTATTCCGGGTGTTGTCGTTTCCAACTCCAACTGGTCGCCGGGTTCGACTCCGAGCGTGATGATCCGTGGTAAACGTTCGATCACGGCAAGCAACGATCCGTTGTATGTGATCGACGGTGTTCCCGTTACAGGAGGTATCGGCGAAATCAGCCCGTCGGATATCGAATCTATGGAAGTGTTGAAAGACGCGTCGGCAACGGCTATCTATGGTGCCCGTGGTGCGAACGGTGTTATCCTGATCACCACCAAGCAAGGTAAATCAGGCAAGACGCAGATCGATTATAACGGATATGTCGGAGCACAGACAATCCTGAACCAGCTTGACTTCTGGGACGGTCCGGAATATGCCGAATATACGCGCGAGTCTTATCGCAATACGAGCAATAATTCGATCCGCTACAACTCGGATGTGGCTTCAAGGGACCAGGATATGGTCTGTCCGGGATTCACACGCGACCCGTCGATCATGGAATCGGTCATGATGGGTTGGGGTGACGATGGCGTTTACTATCCGTCTCGTGTGCGTACGACCCGCTATATGGATCATGTGACCCGCACCGGTATGGTGACTGACCACCAATTGAGTATCCGCGGAGGTGGCGAACGGACGAATTTCCTGGCTTCTGCTACCTACAATAAGAATAACGGTATCTTCAAAGATGAAGATTACGAACGCTATTCGATCCGTTTGAACCTGAACCACGAGATCAACAAATATGTGAAGATCGGGGCGCAGACACAATACTCGCATGCCATCCAGCAACGCGGAGCCGGACTTGCCGGTGGCTGGCGCTTAAGCCCGTTGGCACAGTTGTGGGATGAAAACGGCGAGATTATTCCGTTGCCGGGTTCTTATAATGTATATAATACGATGATGGATCTTGTTCCGGGGGCTGTGGACCGTCCGTTGAAGACTACCCGTTACTTAGGTAGCTATTCTTTGGATATCAAACTACCGGTCGACGGCTTGAAATTCCGTTCCAATTTAGGTGTCGACGCCCGCACGGTACAGGATTACGAGTTCAGATCCGCAAAAACGAGCAACCGCGGTATGGGTACTTCATACGCAAGAAATGCCGTAGACAAGTACACGATGTTTACCCTGGAAAACATGCTTTTCTACGATAAGACGTTCAACGACAAACACACATTGGGCGTGACTCTGTTGCAGTCCATCCAGGAAGATAAAAAGGAAAACGTGAATGTCGCAATGGAGAACCTGCCGGCGGATAACCTGATGTATTATGATCTGGGATCGGGATTGGTGACCAACACGATCGGCAGCTCGATGGTCAAATGGAATATGGCTTCCTTCATGGGACGTATCAATTATAACTATTTGGGACGTTACCTGTTGACGGTTTCAGCCCGTTACGACGGTTCTTCCCGTTTGGCCGACGGACACAAATGGGTGCTTTTCCCTTCTGCCGCATTGGCATGGCGCATCAATGAAGAATCTTTCATGTCGAGTACATCCGGATGGTTGGATAACCTGAAACTGAGACTCGGTTTCGGTAAGACCGGTAACTCGGCTGTAGACCCTTACCAGACAAAAGGTACTTTGTCATTGATCCGCTACCCGTTCGATAACGGTGCGTCCGGAACGATCGGGTATGCTCCGAACGCGATGGCGAACAGCCTGTTGACTTGGGAAACGACGGACCAGTGGAACTTGGGTATCGATTTCGGAGTTTTGAGAGGACGTATCAACGGTACGATCGACTTGTATATGCAGAACACGCATGATCTGTTGCTGAAACGCCAGTTGCCGGTTGTTTCCGGTTTCCCGGACGTGCTTTCGAATGTGGGCAAGACACGCAATAAAGGTATAGAAGTTTCTATCAACTCTATGAACATCAATACGAAAGACTTCCAGTGGACAACTGATTTGATGTTGTCTTCGAACAAGGAAGAAATCGTTGAATTGTATAATGGCAAGAACGACGATATCGGTAGCAAATGGTTTATCGGCCAGCCGGTGAATGTCCACTATGACTACCGGAAAGTAGGGATCTGGCAGAACTCTGAATCCGATCTTGCCGAGATGGCGAAATTCGCCGCCAACGGCACGGACTTCGCTCCGGGCGATATCAAGATACAGGATGTGAACGGCGACTATAAGATTACGGATGCCGATAAGCAGATTCTGGGTAACCCGCGTCCGAAACTGATTGCCAGTATGGTGAACACCTTCAATTATAAAGGTTTCGACCTGTCGGTCTTTTTGTATGCAAGTTTCGGTGCTATGCTGTACAACGATATTTATGCGGTGGAACATTGCGGACGTAACGGAGGTGTGAAAGTGGACTACTGGACACCGAACAACCCGACGAACGCTTATCCTCGTCCGAGTATCGACGAAGAGCGTCCGATCTACATTACATCCACTTATTATGAAAAGGCGGACTTCCTGCGTGTAAAGACAATGACGATGGGATATACGTTGCCGAAGAATCTGACCAAGAAATTCCTGGTTGAGAAAATGCGTGTTTACTTTACCGCGCAGAACCCGTTTATTTTTACCAATTACACGGGTATCGATCCGGAAGCTGCTAAAGTGGACGATGCCGGTAATCCTAAAACGGACGGTAGCGGTTTCGGTACTCCGAGTGTCAGCTCCTGGATTTTTGGTATAAACTTGACTTTGTAATTTTAATCTTATAAATAAAGAATGAAAATGAAATCTATATATTACTATATGCTGGCTGGCCTGACGCTTTCTACATCAGGTTGCAGCAGCTGGTTAAGCGAAGACGACGCTCCGGTGATGTCGTACGATTATTATGAAACGGAAGCCGGGGTAAATGCAGCCATTACGGCGGCTTACGGTTTCCTCCGCTGGGGAGTCGGCGGCGAACGTTTCGATGTATTGACCGAATTGGGTACAGACCTGTTTACGGAAGGTGAAGATGGCAATAACCGCGAGTCCTACAATAAATATGCAACGCAGTTGAACCCGGACGACGGTATTTTGTATGAGATGTGGCAAAACCACTACAAGGGAATCAGCGATGCCAATATCGCCATGCAGAAGATCCTGGATTCACAGGATTTGCTTGAGAATGTAAAAGCGCAGAGCTATGCGGAAATGCAGTTTATCCGTGCTTACCTCTATTTCGACCTGGTACAGCAATTCGGACGCATTCCTCTGGTTACCGAAGGTAGTTTTGACATCCGTACGAGCTTCAAACGCGCTCCGGTGGCCGATATCTATAGTCTGATTATAAGCGATTTGCGCAATGCAGTGGAAAATCTGCCTGAAAAGGTTGCGACCAAAGGCCGCGCTACCTGCTATTCGGCTGCTCATCTGTTGTCCAAAGTATATCTGACTCGCGGTAGCGCCGTCAGCGATCCTCGTGGGCAGAAAGCGACCGATATAGACAGTACGTTGTACTATGCCGAGAAAGTGATCAACAGTGGTGCTTTTGCCCTTCAGGAAAACTTCTCTTCCCTGTGGGATATCAGTAACCAGGGAAATTCCGAAGTCGTGTTTGCCGTCCAGTTCACGACCGAGCCGATGTTTAACGGTGATGGTAACAGGCAGCACCTCTATTGGCTCTCCTGGTATGAAGACCAGCCGGGTATGTTGCGCGACATTGCCAACGGCCGCCCGTACCGCCGCCATGTGGCTACCAAGAAGACGATGGATGATCTGTACGACCGCCTGCACGACTCACGTTTCTACAAGAGTTTCAAGTGGGTATATTATGCCAATAACGTAAATACGTTACCCGCCTGGGAATCTCTGTCTTATGATGGAACTGTCTACTTCAATCCGGATCCTTCAAAAGGACAGGTTACCGGCCAGCTGAAATTCCAGCATGGCGATACAGCTATTTATTATACGATGGAAAAGACCGGATACGAATCGAACAGCAATGATATGCGTAAGTTCCGTGCCAACTATACGTATTCTTATTTCCCCCGCGAAATGCACTCGATCCGTTATTTCCCGTCACTGGTGAAATATCTCGACCCGAACCGTCCTTCCGTATCCGAAGAAAAGGGCTCTCGCGAATGGGTACGTATGCGTTTGGGTGAAACGTATCTGTTGGCTGCGGAAGCTGCCGGCCGTAAAGGGGATTTCGACAAGGCTGCCGGGTATATCAATGTGATCCGCAAGCGTGCCGCCTGGTCCGAAGGTGAACAGAAAGACCAGCAGATCTGGCTTTTCGAAGGTGGAGTGAACGATACGCAGAGCACGTATGACGCACTGAAAGTCTCCCCCGCCGACCTGCAAGGCGATTTTATCGAATTTATCCTGAACGAACGCGGACGTGAATTGCTGGGAGAAACCAACCGTTGGGAAGACCTGGTACGCTGTGAACTGCTGTACGACTGGGTGAAGAAATACAATCCGGATGCAATCTACATCAAACCGTATCACAAACTTCGTCCTATCCCGCAGAAACACATCGACCGTTTGAACCCTGTCGGCGAACTCAGCGAAGAACAGAATGAAGGTTATTATTAATCTCTATATTCGGAGGTTAAACGATATAGTAAGTAGGTATTAGTTAAAAAGTGGCCGGCTACGATGGAATAGATGATATTCCGTTCGTAGCCGGCTTTTTCTGTGTTTTTTCTAAAGAACCTTGAAAAAAGGAAGGAGGAATATCGGTTTTTTGAATCTTCTGTTTATCTTTGTCGCGTACAGTAAGCCCGATAAAGCGTTATCGCCGGTACGACTTTGGTGGTGAACACGAAAGTTTATATATTATCTCTTGATTGAAACCTCGAAATTTCTGAATAACTAGTGGATAGTATGTGAATTTTGTTCGCGTTTTTTCTTGTCATGCAAGGTGGGTGTTTATGCACTTGCGTATTCAAGATAAAAAACGTGGGTAATTATCGCATACAACTAGTTATAGGTTATTCGAGGTCCTTAATCGAGTGTATGTTGTTAATTCCCACGTTTCTTTATAATAACCATCCAATTTGGGAATTGTTGGATATATGGGATTTTTTCAGGTCGAATTTAAGCAAATATGGAATTACCTTTATCTATCTCAAATCTTCAGGAGCAATGGTTGCTATCTCTTTTGGAAAAACTTGATCCTGTCAATATTACTGAACTCTTTTGGCAATTGCGGCCTTATGTTGTCCTGCATCATGTGGAGTTCAAGGAGTCTTCGTTTTCTTTTTCATCAGTAGGCATTATTAATTTTACGGATATCGTCGGTTTTGTCCGGGGGAAGGACACTTTGGGCATTCTGTTGAGGGACGGTCGCTTCTGTTTGTTTTCCGCTTCGAGTATGGACCGGCAGTGCATATCGGTTTGCAATCTTGAATTTTATAAGAAAACGGGGAGGATGTTGTCCGGCTGGTCTCTTTTTGTCGCGAAACGGCAATTATTATGGTGGAAAATAAAGGAATATCTGCGCAGGAATATACTTTGAGCTTTACTTTTTTTACCTTTGTCGGTAGACTAAACGATAATAGGTATGAAGAAGAAACTTATCTTTTCTTTATTGGTTCTGGCTGGCGCCCCTTCACTGTTGACGGCGGCGGACGAAGCGCGTCTGTTGCGTTTCCCGGCTACGAACGGCAATGAGATTGTTTTCTCGTATGCGGGCGACCTCTACAAGGTTCCGGCTACGGGTGGCGAAGCCGGGCGTCTGACTTCGCATGTGGGATACGAAATGTTTCCCCGTTTTTCACCGGACGGCAAAACGATTGCATTCACCGGGCAATACGATGGTAATACCGAAGTGTATACCATGCCGGTGGCGGGCGGGGAACCGCTGCGTGTGACCTATACGGCAACGAACAGCCGGGATGACCTGGGCGATCGCATGGGGCCGAACAACATCGTGATGACCTGGACGCCTGACGGCAACCGGATCGTGTACCGCAACCGCATCAGCGACGGCTTCAGCGGGAAGCTGTTCACGGTGGATAAGGAGGGAGGCTTGTCCGAAGCCATTCCGCTTCCCGAAGGCGGGTTCTGCAGCTATTCCCCTGATGGCAAACAGTTGGCTTATAACCGCGTCATGCGTGAGTTCCGTACCTGGAAATACTACAAAGGAGGGATGGCGGACGATGTCTGGATCTACAATTCAGACAAGAAGACAGTCGAAAACATTACGGACAATCCCGCCCAGGACATTATCCCGATGTGGATCGGCGACGAAATCTTCTTTCTTTCCGACCGCGACCGGACAATGAATATCTTCGTTTATAATACGAAGACCAAACAGACGGACAAGGTCACCGACTTTACCGAATACGACGTGAAGTTCCCAAGCGCAAACGGTAATATGATCGTCTTCGAGAACGGCGGCTATATCTATAAGATGGATGCAGGGAGCAAGAAGCCGGAAAAGGTAAACATCACCCTGGCTTCCGACAATATCTATGCCCGTAGCGAAATCAAGGACGGAGCCGGCTATATTACCGAAGCCAGCCTGTCGCCCGACGGTGAACGCTTAGTGGTGACTGCCCGTGGCGAAGTGTTCAACCTGCCGGTGGAGAAGGGGGTGACAAAGAACATCACCCGTTCGCCGGGAGCGCATGACCGCGATGCGCAATGGTCGCCCGACGGCAGATTCATTGTCTATATTTCGGATGCAACCGGAGAGACGGAACTCTATATGCAGGATGCCACTGGCGGCGAACCTGTCCGGCTGACTAAGAATAACGACACCTATATCCGCGGATTCGAATGGAGTCCGGATTCTAAAAAGATCGTTTATACAGACCGCAAGAACCGCCTGAACCTGCTGGATGTCGCTTCCAAAGAGGTGACAACCTTGTTGCAGGACCCGATGGGCGAACCGCGTGGCGTGACCTTCTCGCCGGATAACCAATGGCTGACTTATACCCGTACCGGGGATAACGAGTACAGCATTGTTTATGTTTACAATCTTGCCGGCAAGAAAGAATATCCGGTTACGGATAAATGGTATAACTCCTCTTCCCCGGTCTTCAGCACGGATGGCAAATATCTGGTCTTTGCATCCGCCCGCGATTTCAATCCGACCTACGGATCGCTGGAATGGAACCATGTCTATAATAATATGTACGGGGTTTATCTCGCACTGCTTTCCAAAGACACTCCTTCTCCTTTTATGGAAAAGGACGCGGAGGTTGCCGTGGCCAAAGATGAAGCGAAGAAAAACGCTCCGGCAAAGAAGGAGGAGACTGGGAAAGAAGAAGCTGCCGCTCCGGTTGTCAAGATCGACTTCGACGGTATTACGGACCGCATCGTCAAACTGCCGGTGAGCCCTTCCTATTATGGCAACTTCTACTCGGATGGGAATAAAGTTTATTACTGGGGACGCGGCGGCACGAAAGTGTACGATCTGAAAAAGCAGAAAGAGGATGTGGTTGCCGATGGCGCCCAGATGGGTGTCGAAGCCGGCAGCAAGAAAGCGTTCTTCTTTAAGGGCGATGATATTTATGTGACGGATATCCCTTCGGGAAAAGCAGACCTGAGCGATCCGGTGAACCTGTCGAACATGAAGATCACGGTCGATTACCCGAAGGAATGGGCGCAGATTTTCGATGAAGCATGGCGGGCTTACCGCGACGGTTTCTACCTGGCGAATATGCACGGGGTGGATTGGAATGCGATCAAGGCAAAATACGAGGTGCTCGTCCCGTATGCCAAGACTCGTCTGGACTTGAACTACATCATCGGCGAGATGATCGGCGAGCTGAATTGTGGCCATGCGTATGTGAATCCGGGTGAGACGGAACGTCCCGGCCGGATTAAAACGGGGCTGTTAGGAGCCGAGATCTCCCGTGACAAGAGCGGTTTCTTCCGTCTGGAAAAGATTCTGCCGGGCGCTTCCTGGAGCAAGTCGTTGCGTTCTCCGCTGACGGAGCCGGGCATTGAGGCGAAGGCTGGCGAGTTTATCGTGGCGATCGACGGTGTGCCGACAAACAGTGTGAAAGATATGTATTCGTTGTTGGTCGGCAAGGCGGATGTCCCGACGGAGATTTCGCTGAACAGCAAACCGCAGTTGGCGGGGGCGCGCAAGATCGTGATCAGTCCGCTGGAAGAGGAATATTCCCTGTATCACTATAACTGGGTGCAGGATAATATCAAGAAAGTCGACAAAGCGTCGAACGGCAAGATCGGCTATATCTATATCCCGGATATGGGACCGGAAGGACTGAACGAATTCTCCCGCTATTTCTATCCGCAGCTCGATAAAGAAGGTCTGATTATCGACGACCGTGCCAATGGCGGCGGCAATGTTTCGCCGATGATCCTCGAACGCCTCTCCCGCGAACCGTACCGCCTGACGATGCGTCGCGGTTCCGCCCGTATCGGAACTGTTCCCGATGCCGTGCAGGTCGGTCCGAAAGTATGCTTGATTAATAAGTATTCGGCATCCGATGGCGACCTCTTCCCGTGGGGCTTCCGCGCGCTGGGATTAGGCAAACTGATCGGAACGCGTACATGGGGCGGTATCGTCGGTATCAGCGGCTCGTTGCCTTATATGGACGGAACGGACATCCGCGTGCCTTTCTTCACCAGCTATGATCCGAAGACAGGTAGCTGGATTATCGAAAATCATGGTGTCGATCCCGATATCCTGATCGATAACGATCCTGTCAAAGAATGGAACGGCGAAGACCAACAGCTCGACCGCGCCATCCAGGAGGTGATGAAAGAACTCCGGAACCGTAAACCGCTTCCGGGAGTGCCTGCACCGAGAGATTTCTCTAAATAATTTACTTTTGGCTTGGCCCCAAAGTAACCGGAAAGCCAAGGCTTAAACTGCCTCTCTTTTGCCGTCTGCTTCAGCAGACGGTTTAAAAGGTCTGGAGGCAAAGCCTCCTCCTCTGTGGGCTTCAACCCCTTCGATCTATTGTATTTAAAGGGGTTAAAACCCACAGAGGAACCGGCAAAGCCGGAGCAATCATCTATCCGTCTGCTGAAGCAGACGGCAAAAGATCAAGCCAAAAGTAACAGACAAACCAGCATTTATAAAATCAATTAATATTCAACTTTCAATTAGAATATGGAACGTTTTGCCGCAATCGACTTTGAGACAGCCAATGGGAAACGAAGCAGTATATGCAGTATCGGGATTGCGATTATTGAAGACAATAAGGTGGTCGACTCTATTTACACGCTGGTCCGTCCGTATCCGAACTTCTACACCCGGTTTACCACTGCCGTTCACGGCATAACCATGCAGGACACGATCGATTCGCCGGACTTTGAGGAAGCATGGGCCGGGATTGCCGGTAAATTACGGGATATCCCGTTGGTCGCTCATAACAGCCCCTTCGACGAAGGTTGCCTGCGGGCTGCCCATGAAGCCTATGACCTCGCCTATCCCAAATACCAGTTCTATTGCACCTGCCGCCTGTCCAGGCGGATGTATCCTTTCCTCGTCAACCACCAGTTGCAGACCGTCGCCGCCCATTGCGGGTACGATCTGACCTATCACCACCATGCTATGGCCGATGCTTATGCCTGTGCGCATATCGCAGCTACAATGATGCGGGAAAAAGGAGTCGAAAGGCTATGCGAACTCTAACGGATGGGCAATTTAGGGCTGGCGGGCCGCTCGATAGCTCGTATGTGGATGTAAATGCGCTGGAATTTGTTTATGATAGATTACTTGTGTACGAAAAAGAGCTATTGGGATGGTAGATAGTTCCTCTTTGTACATAAAGGCACTTGTTTATATGAATAGTAGCGCATCTGCGTCTGTTGGCGAGCTATTGTTCCATTATTTACCTTAAATTCTTTTGATATGTTCAAGAAGATTCTCCCTGAAGACTTGTATCTGAGTGTACTTCGTAGTTATAAACCGTCTGAAGAAGATTTATGGCGCGGCAAAGTCGCTCCGGAACGCCCTGGCCGTTATCTGTCGGGCAACGAGGTGATCGATGCCGCTGTCGACTTGCTGCATCGCCATCGCCACCAGACCTGCGATTTCTATGCCGCCCGGCTTGGCATCCCGTTGCGCGACCTGAATGGCTTCTACCGGGTGATGACAGGGATGAATTTCGAGGTGTGGCGTGATCGTTATTTGGTACTCATGGCCAAAGAATTGCTGGAAAAGACGAAAATGAGCAGTAGTGAGATCGGCACGTGGATGAACTTCCCCGCTGTCAACGGTTTCGCCCGTTGGTTTCGCCGTTTGGCCGGCCGCCAGCCTATCGAATGGAGGAGAGGATGGCGGGGTAACGACCCGAGGGCGAAATATCATATCGACGACTGAATCGTCCCGGCCTTCTGCTTGCCGGCGATCTTGTCCACCACGACCGCAATCGCCCCGTCGCCCGTCACATTGCAGGCGGTCCCGAAGCTATCCATCGCGATATAGAGGGCGATCATCAATGCCTGCAAGGTCTCGTTGAACCCTAACATGCTTTGCAGCAACCCCAGCGCGGCCATAATAGCCCCGCCCGGTACACCCGGAGCAGCGACCATCGTGACGCCCAGCATCATGATAAACCCGGCAAGGGCGGTGAAAGTGACAGGCTCGCCCGACATGTACATGATCGCCATCGCGCAAGCCGTGATCTTCATCGTGCTGCCCGACAGATGGATGGTGGCGCAGAGAGGGACGACGAAGATCGCGATGTTTTCCCGCACCCCGTTCTTGACCGCCTGTGCCAATGTCACAGGGATGGTGGCGGCTGAGGACTGCGTCCCCAACGCGGTGGCATAAGCCGGAAGCATATTCTTCAGCAACCGTAGCGGGTTCTTTCCGCTCACACTGCCGGCGATGGTAAACTGGATGAGAAGCAGCAACACATGCAGGACAAATATCACGATTATCACTTTCAGGAACATGGTGATCACACTCATGACCTGCCCGCTCACCGTCATGTTCAGGAAGATACCGAAGATATGGAGCGGCAACAAAGGGATGATAACCGCCTCGATCAGTTTGACGATGATTTTCTGGAAGTCGGAAAAGGCTTCCCTCAAAGTCCCCCCGTTTATGTAGGACAGGCCGAGCCCGATGGTGAACGAAAGCAGCAACGCCGTCATCACATCCATCAAAGGCGGCATGGCAACTGTGAAATAGGGCTGCAACATGAAGTCTTCGGGGTTCTCCATCGCCGTCAACTCAGCGTTGACCGGAAGGATGTGCGGGAAGATCGCCGAACTGCTGAAATAGGTGAAGAAACCGGAAAAGATAGTCGAACCATACGCGATCAGTGCGGTCAATGCCAGCAACCTGCCGGCCCCTTTGCCCAGATCACCGATAGCCGGCGTCACCAACCCTAAGATAATAAGCGGGATCGAGAACGACAGGAAGTTGCCGAACAAAGAATTAAACGTAACAAAGATGCGGGCGATCCCGCCGGGCAGGAACTGCCCGAACACAACACCGGCTGCGATGGCAATGACAACCTTAGCCAGCAACGACACTTTCAGCTTTTTCATTTTTCCTTTTTATTTTGAACCCGATCGCGGCAATCGTGATGCTCATCAACGGGCTGATTAGATTAAAGAAACAATAGGGGAGGTAGGTGAATGTCGCCACTCCGAGGATCGTAGCCTGTGTCATACCGCAGGTGTTCCACGGGATCAGCACGGAAGTGACGGTGACCGAGTCTTCTACCGTGCGGCTCAGCAGGCGGCTTTCATATCCTTTCTTTTCATAAATATCCTTGAACATATTTCCGGTCAGGATGATGGAAATATACTGGTCGGCCGTGCAGATGTTGAGGAACAGGCCCGATGCCACCGTCGATGCGACCATCCCGACCGTCCGCTTCATAAAGCGCAGGAAAACGGAGGTGATGCTGCCTAACATCCCGCTTGCCGCCATCGCACCGCCGAAGCACATGGCGCAGAGGATCAGCCAGATCGTGTTCATCATGCCCGACATCCCTCGCGTGGCGACTAAGCTGTTCAGTTCCGGATTGCCGGTCTCTATGCCCGTGCTGCCGTAGAATGTCATGAGCAGGCCTTTGAAATCGGATTGGATATTTTCCACCGGTAAACCGGAAATCTCTTGCAACAGGTGTGGCTGGAAGATCAGCGCGAACACGCCTGCCAACGCCGCCGAGATGAACAGCGTGATGATCGACGGAACCCTTTTGGCAATCAGGATGCCGGTGACGACCGGAACGATCAGCAGCCACGGCGTGATATGGAATGTGTTGTCCAGGGCGATCGAGCACTGTTCGATCTGGTCCGTCGCCGTCGCCTCGTGCGAAAGCCCGGCTACTGTGAAGATGACGAGCGTGATCAGCAATGAGGGGACCGTCGTGATCATCATATACCGGATATGCTTGAACAGAGGCGTGTCTGTTACCGATGAGGCAAGGATCGTCGTGTCGGAAAGCGGGGATATCTTGTCCCCGAAATAGGCGCCCGAAATGATCGCCCCGGCGATCCATCCGTCGGAGAAGCCTTGTGCCTGTCCGATACCTAAGAGGGCGATCCCGATCGTGGCGATGGTGGTCCATGAACTTCCCGTCATGACCGAGACGACCGCACAGATGATGCAGGTCGATGCCAGGAAGAAACTGGGATGAATGATCTGCATCCCGTAATAAATCAGGGTAGGGACGACACCGCTGATCATCCAGCTGCCGGACAACGCCCCGATGATCAGCAGGATGATCAGAGCTGTCGCGACACCGGTGATATTGTTGATCATCGCCAACTCCAACGCCTTCCAGCGTACTTTGCTGTAGGTCATGGCGATCAGGCAGCAGACGGCTGTGGCGGTAAGCAGCACGATCTGGCTGCCGCCGCTGAGGGCATCACTGCCGAATGTGCGTATTGTCACAAACAAGAGGGTTACCAAAACAAGTATGGGAACCAGGGAAAGTAAGGGCGAAGGAATCTTCGTCGGATTATGCTCCATTCTCAATAATACTTATTCTATGTGTTTACTTTGCAAAAGTAATAGAAATGCCCCGAAGTGTTTCTATTATGTAAGTGATTTTAAGAACGTATTAATGATTTTGCAGTAATAATTCCTTCAATTCTTTTACCCCTTCCGATGCCCCTTTCCGGATGAAACGGATATCGTTGCGATAGGCTTTCACCTCTTTCGGGTCGATGAGGTAGATCGGCTGGCCGCGACGCACGTAGTTCAGCAGTCCGGCTGCCGGATACACGTTGAGCGAAGTCCCGATCACCACGAAGATGTCACAGTCTTCCACCAAGCGGATCGCCGGGTCGATCATCGGGACCGCCTCGCCGAACCAGACGATGAAGGGGCGGAGTTGTGCCCCGTGAGGGTCTTTGTCCCCGATATGCAGGTCGGGGTCTTCGGGCGAAATATCATAAGTCGTATTCAAGTCGCGCACGGAACAGGCTTTCATCAGCTCGCCGTGCAGATGAACCACATGGCTGCTTCCCGCCCGCTCGTGCAGGTTGTCGATGTTCTGGGTAATGATATGGACGTCGAACTCTTTTTCCAGGTCGGCAAGCCCGATATGCCCGGCGTTGGGTTTCGTGTTCAATAACTCCCGGCGTCGCTGGTTGTAAAAATTGAGTACCAGCTCCGGATCGGCAGCAAAGCCTTCCGGGGTTGCCACATCTTCCACCCGGTATTTCTCCCACAGCCCGTCCGAGTCGCGGAAAGTCGAAATACCACTCTCGGCACTCATCCCGGCGCCGGTCAGTACGACTAATTTCTTTTTCATAAGGCAGTTGTTCTATATTCCTCACAAATATAGAAAAGAAAAATCATTCCGGCTTCCCAACTTTGCCTGCAAAAAGGATCGCACCCGTACTTTTTTCTTTCAGTACATAGCCGAAGGGGTGGTCGAAGCGGATTTCGGTAGGTTGGGAAGGGAATGCACTCTCTGATGTCATTCCTCCTATTGTAACGGCGGCCGCTTCCGTACCGGATTCGTTTAGCTCGATATAGGTTTTCTGTTTAAGAAGCCCGATGTAGAGTCCCTTTGTAATGGACATCTTTGTGAAGTTGGCAGAATAATCATTGAAAGCATCTTTGATACCGAGGCTATTTAGGGTCTCGATTAAGTCCTTTTCTGTCTTGATCAGAAAACGTGGAAGATGGATCGTCATTGTGCTTGTATGTAATTGTTCATTCCATTTCTGCCATGTCTCCTGATCCAGCCCCTTAATTATATCGTCTATACTCTTTTTATCCGGGTCAGCCGGTATAAAGAGAAACATGCTGAATGCTCCGTTTCCATAAGGCAACTCGACAGCCATGATTTCCTCGTCGGCAAAGAAGTTGTTGCTTTGTGTCTGTTTCATGGTCGGAACCTGTATGGTCTGCCCGTTTGCCATGTAGAACGGTTCGTCTTTGGTGTCGGACTTTTTGAACTCGTTCGTCCAGATGCCTTTGAAGTAGATGGCGTTGATGAGGTAACTGATTATATCGTCGGGTATCCCGTTGATGATCTCCGGTATCAGCCCGTTCGTTTTCTTGTTGCACCAACTGTTGATCTTTTCCAGCGTGCTGTTGTCGAAAGGCTCGTTGCAGACTTCCGCATCGTAGTAGGTCTTGTTGGTTTGGATAAATTCGGGAAGCAGCGTGTAGCCGTTTCTTATCCAAAGGCTGTTAGCATTCGTGAAGATCGTCCGACCGTCCAGCTTGGGAAGTTCGGTTTGCATCATCTGTACATACTCGTTGATCTGTTGATTGGTGAAACCTTCGAATCCGAGGGTTTTCTGCATTTCCGCATAGGTATCGCCGTCCGCACCGTTCATGATCATACCCAGACAGAGGCTGGCACTCAGAGGGGAGAGACAAAAGTTCTCTTCTTTTTCAGTCTTGGCAACCTCCCGATAGAGATCGAAGGAGAACTTTTGTACCTGCGTATTGATCTCGCCCGACTTGGTCGAAAGAGGAATATCATAGCGCGGAGTATCTTTCCCGAAATTTCTGTCATCCTCATTTGTACAAGAAAGAAGACAAAAGGTAAATAGAATCATGGATAGTAAAATCGTTTTCATAAGCATAGCATTAAAGTTGTTACTATTATATAGATGCATGCAGGACAGGAATTGTTGCACGTAATCCCGGATTGGTGTAAAATACACCGGAAATCATTCAAAAATCGGAAGAGAATCGAAAATAACTGTCATACTATCATGGTTTACTTTTTGTATTTTTGAATATCAACGCTTGTGTGGTATGATAGTAGGCATGATGGATGGCTTTTCAACTATCATACTATCATAGATACAGTATCTTTTTTGCGCGTGCCATATAGTTCATTTTCAGAAGAATAGTTGTCTTTGTTTGTTGAGATCCGGGTGTCGGACACCTGCAGACCCGGGTCTCAAGACCCTCCAGATGGAGGTGTAAATGGCCCTGATACGGTCATTTTGAGGAAAAATCTAACGTCTTTTTGTTTAAAAAGTACCTTGTCCCGGCAGAAAAGGTTTATGCTTTCCTGGAAACGTTCCGCTTTTAACACTTTCGGAGAGCATCTATTTCGGATAAAACGGCTAAGATGATGGTTAAACAGCTGATTTATGATAGTTGTTTTTTTAATCTATCATTGTGGTTCATGTCCTGTCGGGCAGCCCTAAGACGAGGCTTTCCTCATACCGCAGGCTCTCTTTTGCCGTCTGCTTCAGCAGACGGAGATGATTATTCCGGCTTTGCCGGTTCCTCTGTGGGTTTTTAAACCCTTTAAATATAATAAATTATGAAAAGGGCCTGAAGTCCACAGAGGAAGAGGCTTTGCCTCTAAATCTTTTAAACCGTCTGCTTCAGCAGACGGCAAAAGAGAGACTGACGGCTTTTTGGGAATTGCCGATACCCTATATGTTTTCCGAATCGACAAGAAAAAATGTCCACAATTTTCCAAAATATATGGGTTACAGAACAAAACAATACCATTTATACAACATATCCCCCAGGTTTAGGGGATAAAAAGGATAGGGTATCCCGCATTAAAATTTGACAGCCCCAAATATGACACAGAATAAAGTGGACAGAATATGCAGGTAAACGGTTTAATTGACTTTAATTTGCTGATACAAAGAAATTCACTAACTTTGTCTATACAATATATTAAATACTTAAGAATATGGACACAGCTATCAAAAAAGTAGAACTATCTCTTCCGGAAATGGATATGGCTTTGCTGAAAGAACTGGCAAAGAAGTTTGGTTGGAGTATCGGCAAGAAGAAATCAGGAATCCAAAAGGGTTTGGACGATATCAAGGCTGGACGGGTGCATAAAGCTAAAAATGCAGAAGATATGTTCAAACAAATATTAGGATGAGGTACGAACTAGAATATGCTAACAGTTTTAAGAAAGACCTTAAAACCTGTAAAAAAAGAGGGTACAACCTAACTTTACTGCAAGAAGTAATCGACCTATTGCAAGCAACCGGAACCCTTCCCGAACGCTACCGTCCGCATAAACTTAGCGGAAGCTATGAAGGGTTATGGGAATGCCATATCAAAGGCGATTGGCTCTTGATATGGCAACAAAACGATACGGAGCTTATCTTGGTTATGACCGACACCGGCACTCATACCGACCTGTTCTGATCCGGTTCTTCTTCGAACTCCTTCAATTCAGCCAGGCCTTTCTCTATTGCACAAATATTTTTCAGGTAAAAACGGGTTTGAAAAAACATTATGACGGAAGCCAATATAAACACTCCTGCCAAACGGACTTCCCAGTTACCGACAAGCTGGGTTTTTTCGATGAACAGGAACGCGATAAGGGCCGCCATGCCAATCCAGGAACCAATAACTGTGTTCCTCTTCATCCATAGCTTATAGGCTAATACCAATTTAGTCAGTTCGTAGATTTTCTTTTTCTCCATATCGAACCGGAGAAGGAGAGAAATGAAAAAAAGTTGCATAAAAAAGCCGATAACTATAGAGCCTTCCAGCAAAGCGAAGGAGAGCGGCTTCAAGACTATTTTACCAGTAGCAGCCAATACGGGAAACATGACACAAATCCCCAACACCAGTATCAATCCGAACAAATCAAAACGGAACAGCCGTTCATAAGCCGATTGTGTCCGGTTGGTTATCATCTCTTTGATGATCCTTTTGTTCAACATTTCGCTCTTTGCAAGCTGTTCATTCAAAATACTCCAGCCCGCTTTTAATTCTTCCAATTCCATATCCGTAACTTTTAACTATTCGACATTGCTTTTAATTTCTCACGAATACGATTGAGTTTGACTGCCACGTTGTTCTTGGAAATACCGATGATCTCGGCTATCTCCTGATAGCTCCTTTCCTCAAGCCAAAGCAGAATCAGTGCACGTTCGAGCTGGCCGAGTTTGTTGATCATCCGATAGAGTTCACGGAGTTGGGCCGTCTTGTCGCTGTCCTCTGCAAATGCTTCCAGATCGACTGAGATCGGGACCACTTCAGGTCTTCGTTTCGAACGGCGGAAAAAGGAAATACAGGTATTCAGGCCTATACGATAGACCCAGGTAGACGACTTACAATCGCCCCGGAAGCGAGGGTAAGCTTTCCACAAATTGATCACGACTTCCTGATAAAGGTCATTCAGGTGGTCGGCATCCGTCGCATAGACATAGCAGACCTTGTAAATGACCTGTTTGTATTCCTCCACAAGTGCGATGAACTCTTTTTCCTGTTGTTGAGTAGCTTTCATTCTCTCATCGTTTTATCTTATTAGTCGCATGCAAAGAGATAATATTACACGATAAAAGAAGAAAAAGTACTCTGGAAAATACAAACGGGTGTGACCAGGGTATTACCGGTTATGTTTGATCAGATTCATAAATTCTTCGCGCGTTTTGGCTTGCTGGAAGAATCCGGTGAAGTCGGAGGTCGTGGTCAGGGAGTTTTGTTTCTCGACACCACGCATCTGCATACACATATGTTGTGCCTCGATCACGACCATCACGCCTAACGGATCGAGTGTTTCCTGAATGCAGTCTTTGATCTGCATGGTCAATCGTTCCTGGATCTGAAGACGGCGGGCGAAGATATCCACGACACGGGGAATCTTGCTCAACCCTGTAATATATTTTTTAGGGATATAGGCGACATGGGCCTTTCCGAAGAAGGGCAACATGTGATGCTCACAAAGAGAAAAGAAATCGATATCCTTTACAATCACCATCTGTTTGTAGTCTTCTTCCTTGAACATGGCGCCGCGAAGCACGGCAGCCGGGTCTTCACGATACCCTTTGGTCAGGAACTGCATAGCCTTGGCTACACGTTCGGGCGTTTTCAACAGACCTTCACGGTCTACATCTTCACCAAGCAGATTGATAATACTTTTATAATGGCCGGCCAGTTCTTCGCGGGCCAGCAAAGTCTTCTCGTTTACTTCTTCACTCATTTCAATTCAATGGGATTTTTACTTCTTCCCTTACGATGTACATTTCTTTCTTATAGGCCGGGAATGCATCCATCAGGAGACGTTGCATGTGAAAAGCCTCTTCGTGTGAACGAAAATCACCGATACGCAGACGCCAGAACGGAGCATTGTACGTCACATAAGTCGGGACATCAGGGAAAAGTTCCTTAATTTCTTTTTCTTTCCGGAAAGCTTCATCTTTAGATTTACGCTGGTTATTACCGGAAAACACTTGTGTACGATAGCCTTGTATTTTCAGAAAGGCTGTGCTATCAGTCTTTTCCACCCCCTCGCCATGCAAACGTTTACCGAGCATGTTACGAAGAGCATCCGGCCCGCGCACCACAACAGTCCCTTTTCCGGGAACTCTTTCCTGCAAGGCGTCAATGATGTCTTCCGCCTGTCCATCGCCAGCCGTCTGAGCAGACAAAGCAGATGCGCCAAGCAACATACATAAAGAAAGGATACAAGATAGTCGTTTCATATCAGTTGAAAATTGAAAGTTGAAAATTGAAAGGTAAAAGAGTGAAAATCACGAATCGGCTGAAAGCCGAAACAACCTTCACCTTTTACCTTTCATCTTTCAACTTATTTATCAAATGCTTCAATAATCGGCATGAACTTATCGACAGCCAGAGAAGCGCCACCGATCAGACCACCGTCTACATTCGGTTTGGAGAACAATTCCTTAGCGTTGCCTGCGTTACAGCTACCACCGTAAAGGATTGTGCAGTTGTCGGCAATTTCCTGACCATATTTAGCAGCCAGAGTGGCACGGATATGAGCGTGGATTTCTTCAGCCTGGTCGGATGTAGCAGTTTTACCTGTACCAATAGCCCAAACCGGTTCGTAAGCCAGAACGATCTTAGCGAAGTCTTCAGCAGACAGGTCGAACAAAGATCCCTTGATCTGAGCATCTACAACTTCGAAATGCTTGCCGGCTTCTCTTTCTTCCAGAACTTCACCGATACAGAAGATCGGAGTCAGACCGTTAGCCAGAGCCAATTCAACCTTTGTTTTCAGGATTTCCGGAGTTTCGTGATAGTAAGCACGTCTTTCAGAGTGGCCTAAGATCACATATTTTGCACCTGTAGAAGCAACCATAGCAGCAGAAACTTCGCCGGTGTAAGCTCCTTTTTCCTTGTCTGCGCAGTTTTCAGCAGCAACACCGATCTTATTCGTGTCGATAGCAGCAGCAACGCTTGCCAAGTGAGTGAACGGAGTACCGATGATCACATCACAGTTAGGAGTTTTACCTTTAAGAGCTTCGTCCAAGCCTTTTGCCAAAGCAAGACCTTCAGGAAGGGTAGTGTTCATCTTCCAGTTTCCTGCAACAATATTCTTTCTCATGACTTAATTAATTAAATATGTAATACAAATAGTTATTTCTTTTCTTTCCGTTTGCGCCTGAAACGCAGCAGGTCATACATCCAAACGAGCAGCAAAGGTACGGTAAAAGTCAATAGGTTGGTTGCGAGGGCCCCATCTTCTTTACTTTTTATATTGCTCTCGTCTAAGCAGCGATCCATAACCGCCTTGACATCTTCCTCAGCCGGAATATCGTTGTAATGCCATTTACCCAGTATCGTACCGCCTTTCAGCAGCACCAGGCCGGGGTTGGAACGGATAATCGTCTTAAGCAGCACTTCGTCGGCCATCCGGAAAGGATATTCGGCTCCGGTATTGTCGCTCCAGGCATCGATCGCTTCCGGCGAAGAGCCCGTCACGCAATAGAACGGGATATCATGTTCGAGTGCATAATCATACACGCCGTTGATCTCATCCATTTGCTCGTCGTCCGCCTCTTCCAGCTTCGGAGCGACAAGCAGCAAAACAGGGCCGGGATTTCCGATGATTTCGTCCGTCACATCATCGCCCTCTCCATTGTAAATATTGAAAGCGGCAACAGGAGGCTGATAGCCTTTCTTGACCAATTCCGTTTTCGAATCCACGAACGTCCAGCTACTATCGTTTGCCGGATAGTCTTCAAGCGAGAACTCTTTCTTCACGCCGTCTTTTTCATACACGAACGTGTACTTGTATTCATCCTGCGGAGCCCCTTCGGGCATCTCCATCAACTGCGGTATATTCGCACCGATCTTATACGGACGGAAATCGATTACAGGCAGGTGATTGTAATTATAATAAGCGAAACCGACACCGAACAGGTAGGCATACAAAGCGACAAACCAATACACCCGGAAGGTAAAGCACTGGAACAAACGCTGGTTATAAATAAACGTAACAATAGCGGCAAGAGAGAGTATGATATTTTTAAAGAACGTTTCCCAATTGGAGATCACCAGCGCGTCCCCGAAACAGCCGCAATCCGATACGGGATCGAAAAGGGCCAGATATAAGGTAAGCGGCGTCATAAACGCCATAAACACCAAGACAAGGAAAGATACATACCGTCGGTACACCCCCAACAACATGCAGACACCGAGCGCAAACTCGATTGCCGAAAGGTTGAAAGACAACAGTACCGTAAAAGGTTGCAGCATATCCAGTCCGAAGGAAGCCAGGTATTCACCGATCTTGATCGCCCCTCCCACCGGATCGACCGCCTTGACAAAGCCGGAGAAGATAAATACAACCCCGATCAGCAAGCGGCACAATTCTGCCAATATCTTTAAAACGGCATCTTTACTCTTCACTTAACTTTCAACTTTTATCTTTCAATTATCAACTGCTTCTTCACCATATTCCAGCTTGATCAGGCCGAATAAAGCATAGTTGATCATGTCCATATAGTTGGCATCGACGCCTTCGGACACGATCGTCTTGCCTCCGTGGCTCTCGATCTGCTTCGTACGATAGAGTTTCATCAGGATCAGATCCGTATAGGAACTGATACGCATGCCGCGCCATGCCTCACCGTAATCATGGTTCTTCGCATACATCAGTTCTTTGGTTTCCGTGATGTATTTATCGTACAAGGCCAGCGCCTCTTCATTGCTTATATCAGTCGTATCGGCAAATCCTTTTGCCAATTGTATCAGGCCGATAACCCCATAGTTCACGATTGCGACAAACTCAGGACGGATACCTTCATCCACCATGCTCACACCTTTTATCTCAAGGCTGCGAATCCGGTTTGCTTTAATAAATATCTGGTCGGTCAGCGACTGCGGACGCATGATCCGCCACGAGGGACCGTAATCTTTCAACTTCTTTTCAAACAGTTCCCGGCATTGGGATATTACTTTCTCGAATTGTTCCTTCGTATCAGCCATACTTTCTTAGCATTTACATCCGTACAAAGATACGGATAAATCCATACCTGACCAAAAGAGAGGCTACTTTAGCCGGAAATAAAAAGAGCCATCCGTACACAACGGACAGCCCTTTATTATCGTATTTACTAAATCTTAATTATGAACAACGAAGCGCACGACCCAATTTCAGAATTGTAGTTTTTGTAATTCCATTCAATTCACATAGCTTTGAGACTGTCGTACCATATTTAGCGGCAATGGCGCCCAACGTGTCACCTGATTTCACGCGATGGTAAACAGGGGTAGCCTCTTGCTGCCCGGCTTTGGAAGCCTGGTTGATTGAAGCGACTGCTGCAGCATCGGCCGCAACGGTTGTCTTCACTGTTTGCTTTACGCTTGCAGAAGCAGTCGGTTTCGACTTCCCGCCTTTAGAAGACGTGACCGCACCGGCACTGCAACGAATAGACTGTCCGATTCGCAAAACAGACGTGCCTTTCAATCCGTTCAGACGGCACAATTCATTCACGCTGGTTCCGTATATCCGGGCAATCTTGCCTAACGTATCACCTGATTTCACACGATGGTAAACCATCCGGTCGGAAGAAGAGGTATAGATATTGCTTCTGCGCCCGTTGATCTTTACGTTATGGAAAACATAAGTATCCTGGTGAGGAACACCATTTTCGAAATCTATAATTTCAGCCGGATTAATAGCCTGTCCTAAGAAGCGGGTTTCAAAATGAAGATGAGAACCGGTAGAACGTCCCGTGTTACCGCCTAAAGCGATCGGATCACCGGCATGAACGATATCGTTCGGTTGCACAAGGGCCTTGGATAAATGTCCGTATACGGTTTCAAGCCCGTTCGGATGGCGGATTACCAAATAATTGCCATATCCACGGCGTTCAAAGTTCTTAATACGAACTTTACCGTCAAATGCTGCGCGGATCGTATCGCCGATTAAAACTTTCAAGTCGATACCCCGGTGCATACGACGACGGCGCGGACCATATTTGGAAGTAATTCTTGCCATCGAATCGATGGCTATCGGATAAACAAAAGAAGAACAATCGATTGCAAACGAATCCGGGAAATTTACCTTTGCAGTAGTTCCACGGAACGGATCGACCCACTGGTTTTCCCAGTTGGAACCGTATAATTCATCAGCGGGAAACATCAAATCCTCTTTCGCTTCCATCGCCCTTTCATTAATGGTAGCAAGCTCCTTCAATTCCATATTTTTCCGGATGCCTACACGGTCTGCCATCAATTCGGAGACACGTTTATCCATCTTCTTAATATATACAACTTGCTTCGGAGCCTCTTTGTCTTCTTGTGCTTTAGCCTCGACGGCTGATACCAAAATAGTGGTACAACAAATAAATAGTAATGCTCGTATCTTCATTATTTTTATCACTTTCAACAGTAATCCACGATGAAAAATCATGATATAGAATGGTTTATTTCATCGTCATCTCGTCAAAGTTCGTAATTTTGGATAAGCCGGCAAAATCCAATAACGAAAAATTTCCGCAATGAAACCGAAGAAAAGCAAAACCAAACTTTTTACCCTTTGATTTACATGTAATTAAAACAAAACATGTTTCACAACATATTAACTGATCATTCCCCAGTTTACCTTCTTTGCAAAGAGAGTTTTCAGCCGTTCGTTCAATATCCGGTTAGGTTCGGATAATAAATCGGGATCTTCGTTCAAAACATCCTGTGCTATATCACGTGCATACTGAAGGATTTGTCCATCGGCTGCCAGGTTTGCGATCTTAAGGTCTATTCCCTCTCCACTCTGGCGTGTTCCTTCCAGGTCACCATGACCGCGCAGGCGCAGATCGGCCTCGGCGATCTCAAAACCGTTGTTGCTGCTCACCATTATTTCGAGACGTTTGCGTGTCTCGTTGCTCAGCTTATAGGAAGAGACAAGCACACAATATGACTGCTCCGCTCCACGTCCCACCCTGCCACGAAGCTGATGCAACTGGGAAAGGCCGAAACGTTCGGCGCTTTCGATGACCATCACGGAAGCGTTCGGCACGTTCACGCCAACTTCTATCACAGTCGTTGCCATCAATATCTGAGCCTCGCCGGAAATAAACTTCTGCATTTCCGCATCTTTGTCGGCCGCTTTCATCTTTCCGTGAACCATACATACTTTATATTCCGGGAAAACTTCTTTGAATGTCTCGAAACCTTCTTCCAGATTCTTGTAATCCAGCTTCTCGCTGCCTTCGATCAAAGGATAAACGACATAGATCTGCCGGCCCTGTTCGATCTCCTTACGGAGAAAGTCGTAAAGTTGCGCTTTCTTATTATCATAGCGGTGCACGGTCTGGATCGGTTTACGTCCGGGTGGCAACTCATCGATCACCGAGACATCCAGATCGCCGTATAACGTCATGGCAAGCGTCCGGGGGATAGGCGTCGCGGTCATCACTAAGACATGCGGGACGACCGCATTTTTCGTCCACAGGCGGGAACGCTGTTCCACTCCGAAGCGGTGCTGTTCGTCTATAATCGCCAGACCGAGAGAGGAAAAGACGACCGTCTCTTCGATCAGCGCATGCGTCCCGATCACGATCTGGATTTCACCGCTCGCGATAGCCGGCAATATCTTATTCCGTTCCTTCTTTTTCGTCGAGCCGGTCAGCAGGGCTACTTTTATATCCATATCTTTCAGGAAACCCATGACTGTCGCATAATGCTGAGTCGCCAGTATCTCCGTCGGCGCCATCATGCAGGCCTGGCAATGGTTATCTACCGCCAACAGCATGGAGAGCAAAGCCACCAATGTCTTCCCGCTTCCCACATCTCCCTGCAGAAGACGGTTCATCTGCCGTCCGCTTCCCATATCGGCACGAATCTCACGGACAACGCGTTTCTGCGCATTCGTCAGCTCGAAAGGCAGATATTCTTTATAGAACGTATTGAAATAGTCTCCGACGGAAGGAAAGACAATCCCTTTCAACTTCAACTTGCGCAGGTTGGAAGTACGGAGAATATTAAGCTGGATGAAAAACAACTCGTCAAACTTCAGGCGCAATTGCGCTTTCCGCAATTTATCGACCGATTCGGGGAAATGCACATTCCGTATCGCTTCCGGAAACGACATCATCCGGATACGGCTCAAGATACCCGGAGAGAGCGTTTCAGGCAGCGTCCAGTTCAAACCGCTCAACAAAGTGTACTGCAAATTCTGGATCGCCCGTGAATTGAGGAACGACTTCTTCATCTTCTCAGACGTATTATAGAACGGAGTCAAGCCGTTGGCAACCTTATCCGCCTGGTCCAGAGAGTCTATATCCGGGTGGGGAATATTATAGATATGCCCGAACTCGGTCGGTTTGCCAAACACGATATAATCGACGCCGGTCTTGATCTTGTCCAACACATAGTTGATCCCTTTGAACCAAACCAGGTCGATCGTGCCCGTCCCGTCCGTAAATTTCCCGATCAACCGTCGTGTACGTCCTTCGCCTACCGTATCGAAAAACAAGATGCGCCCCTTCAACTGTATATAAGGCATATCCCCGGTCACTTCCGCAACCTTGTAGAAACGACTCCGGTCAATGTATTTGTACGGAAAGTAGAACAGCAAGTCTTCATACGAAGAAATGCCGGCTTCCTTCTGCAATATTTCCGCCTTTTTCGGGCCAACGCCCGGCAGATACATGATTGAACGTTTGTCGAGATCGAGCATATACGAATATTTATTTTACGAGTAACGCCTTTGCCACCAACAGATCGAACGGAGTCGTAATCTTTATGTTTTCCCGGTTTCCCGGAACAGTCCTGACCGTATGTCCGAAAGCCTCCACAACCGAAGCGTCGTCGGTAAAAAACTCTGAGTAAGGTTGTTCGTATGCTTTCAAAAGCAAATCATAATCGAAAACCTGCGGGGTTTGCACCGCCTGATAACGTGAACGGTCGACCGGATGACTGGACTCGCCGGAAAACTCGCGGAGAGAATCGACCACAGGCACGACCGGGATAGCAGCTCCCGACGCTTCGGCCTCGGCAAAACATTGCTCGACAACTTCAGGTGCGACAAAAGGCCGTACCCCGTCATGCACAGCCACCAGTATCTTTTCATCCCTTCCGGCTGCATTTCCAATCTCATCCGAAAGGAAATTCAATCCGTTGCGAACAGAATGGAAACGCGTTTCGCCTCCGTTTGCAATCCGATGCGGAACCTTACAACCGATCTCCCGGCAAAGCATCTTCCAATAAGGTTGGTGATCTTCCGGGAGCACCAGGATCAAACCGGCAGACGCATCCCAACGGTGAAAAGCCTCCAACGTATGCATCAGGACAGGCTTTCCTTCCATCGGGATAAACTGCTTCGGCAAGTCGCCTCCCATGCGCAGCCCGCGGCCTCCGGCGACAATCAGCACATATTTCTTCATTACTCCAGTTCCTCCAATACTTTCTTGACCTCTTCGTCGGCCTTGTAAAGTTTTTCCTTACACAATTTGATCAAGCGGGTCGCTTCCTTTACCTTTTCAGAAAGAATGTCAACATCCAGATCGCCGTTCTCTATGTCGGCGACGATCTTACGGAGTTTCTCTACTGCTTCATTATATGTTTCTGCCATGATGGGATTTATGATTTTTGATTTATGATTTATTTACTGCAAGGACTGTCGAGTGTACTTCACCGTCCGCAAAACGGGTTACCAACTCCTCGCCGGCCTCCAATCCGGCGGCCTGTTTAATAATCTTGCCGTCCTTTAACGTCAAGCTGTAGCCCCGCTTCAATACATAGTCGGGAGAAGCCATCTTGATGAACTGTTCGGTCAACTGGACAAAGCGGTTCCGCTCTGCCAAACAGGCTTCCGCGCGATTTGCCAAACGCACTTGCATCGCATCCAACTTCGATGCCTGTAGCTTCAGAAATGCATGGGCATTCGCCGGTAATTGCATGCCTATCCGTTGGAGCAGCGAACGATTCCGTTCGATCCGGTTTACCGCCAGGACAGGAAGGCGGCTTCCCAACAACTGAAGGAGGTTCTTTTGCCTGGACAGGATATCGGTTGCCAACGAACAAACGTCCTGTTGCAACTCTTCCACCTCCCCGGCAGCTTTGTCCATCTGCCCGACCAGGAACTCGGCTACGGCCGTCGGCGTTTTCATCCGCGTGTGGGCAACCATATCCAGGATCGTATCATCCCGTTCGTGCCCGATACCGGTTATAATAGGAAGCGGGAATTGTGCGCAATTTGCTGCCAAGAGATAGGAATCGAAACTATTCAGGTCCGAAGTAGCGCCACCGCCCCGGATAATCACGACCACATCGAAACAGTCGGCATAGCGGTACACCCGGTCCAATGCCGCAATCACGGACTCTTCCGTCCGTTCGCCCTGCATAAGAGCCGGAAACAGTTTCGGATAGAAAGGATAGCCGGCCTTGTTGTTTGCCAACTGGTTAATGAAGTCTTCGTATCCGGCAGCCGTTGGCGAAGTGATGACAGCGATCCGCTTCGGCAACGTTGGCAACGGCAATTCCTTATTCAGCGTGAAAACGCCCTCTTCCTTCAATTGCCGGATGATTTCCATCCGTTTCCGGATCATGTCTCCCAACGTATAGGCCGGATCGATATCCAGCACGGTCAGGCTATACCCGTAAAGTTCGTGAAACTCGATCGACACTTTCACCAGCACTTTCAGGCCGGAGGCAAACATCTGCCCGGTTTCCATCTCAAAATAAGGCTTCAACATCCGGAAAGTCTTTGCCCAGATGGAACCGCGCGCTTTTGCCACCAACTGGCCGGTTATCGCGTTCTTCTCGATAAACTCCAGATAACAGTGCCCGGACGCAGCATTCGTACGCACGTCGCTCATCTCGGCACGCACCCAGCACGTCTCGGGGAATGCATTCAGGACAGCCCCTTTCACCCGATTATTCAGCTCCAGCAAAGAGAACTCCTGCCGCTCCTGATTCTTATTATTTTGTCCGTACCCCATTTTTCCTTTCCTTTTTATACGCTTTATAGAAATCGGGAATGCCGTATCCTAACTCCGTATCCGGATGTTTATATTGGTTGGACGAACGATGCAGCAGTTCGATCACCTCCCTGTTATTCAACCAAGGCAGTGATTGCCAGAGGCAAACTCCCATCCCGGCAAGGATAGGCGTGGCAAAAGAGGTCCCGTTCGCATACCTGACACTGCCGCCCGGACCTATCACGCAACTGCTCGTACCCAACGCTACGGCATCCGGTTTCACGCGCCCGTCAGCCGTAAAGCCTACGGAGCTGAAACCGCTTTTCTTTTTATCTTCATCTATCGCACCGACCGTAAAGATCCCGGCAGCATCCGATGGAAAGGTGATCTTTTCCCAATCGCCGTTCCCTTCATTACCGGCACTGCAAAATACGAGTATCCCTTTTTCGGCAGCCAGGTTAGCCGCCCGGCTGATCATGGCGGTCTTGCCATCCAGGGCTGCCTGGTCGTACGACAACTCATCCGCATCAAAAGCAAAATATCCGAGCGACGAAGAGATCACGTCCACACCGGCACTGTCCGCATATTCGACTGCGGCAGTCCAATAGTCTTCCTCAACCGGGTATTCGGAATCGCTGTCCTCGCTCTTAAGTAGCAGGTAAGAGGCTTTCGGAGCGGTCCCGACCATCACACCCGGAACATCGGCAGCGAGGCAGGAGAGGACTTTCGTCCCGTGGTCATCCCCGACAAACACGCTTTTACCGGGAAAAACGACATTATGCGTTCCTAACAACCTGAGCGAATCGAAAGCCGCCATCCGGTCCGCATTCATAAAACCGGCATCGATCACTGCCACCCGCATTCCTTCGCCCCGGAAACCGGCTTCATGCAATTTAGTCCCGTTCAGCATCTTGATCTGTTTATGAGCATAACCGTATTTATTATGCAGAGGTTCATCCTCCGGCACGAAACGGTCTTCTCCCTTTTCCTCAGCCGGGACCCGCAGGTTCCCTTTCCATATCCACTTGACGGAATCGACAATTGCCAACTGTTGCAATTGTTCGGCCACCGCACTGTCGGGGCTTTCCACCACGACGGTCGCAAACCACTTGCTTTGTACGACCGGGGTCGCACCTGTTTCAGACAGCATGTCGATATACGACCGGGATATGGGGAAGTCGGCATCCGTCACGGCAATGTCATTTTTCGTTCTCCGCTCGATCGCCTCTTTGGAAAGATAGGCTTCCGGTTCCTCCACCCGGTAACCGTCGTCCCCCTTGTCTTTCAGATAGACGCGAAAGCGATAATTCTCCCCAGCCCATAGCCAGGCCGGAAGACAACAGAGAAACAGTATTGACAGATATTTTGACATTGTTATTATTGTTATTGGGTAAATGATGATTTATGGGTAAGCAAACAGACAAGGCTGCGGCACGTGCCGCAGGCTCTCTTTTGCCGTCTGCTTCAGCAGACGGTTAAAAAGGTCTGGAGGCAAAGCTTCTTCCTCTGTGGACTTCAGTCCCTTTCCATATATTCTATTTAAAGGGGTTAAAACCCACAAAGGAACCGGCAAAGCCGGAACAATCATCTATCCGTCTGCTGAAGCAGACGGCAAAAGAGAACTTGCGGCACAAGACTTGTCTTAGGGCTGTAAACCCTAAGACATTGTTGCTATAAATACACCGATAAATCATCAATTATCTTTTTCTGCAAAAATATAAATTGTATGGCATATAAAAAAGCCCGGCGACTCATTCGAGGCCGGGCCCATACGTTCTATTTTTTCTTATTCGGAAATATCGCAAATAGGGATTTCACGTTTTACACTCTGACGCAAAGAGATAAGCGTTTCCGTAGCGGTCACACCCGGAATTTCCTGTATCCGTGTATTCAGCAACTCCATCAGGTGTTCATTGTCGCGTGCGTATAACTTGATCAGCATTGTGTACGGCCCGGTCGTAAAATGACATTCGACCACTTCCGGAATCTTCTCGAATTCAGGAACCACGTCTTTGTACATCGAACCGCGTTCCAGTTTGACGCCGATATAAGTGCACGTGTTGTAACCTAAAATCTTCGGATTAATATGATAGCCTGACCCAACGATCACATTCATATCAATCATGCGTTGTACCCGTTGATGAATAGCTGCGCGCGAAACGCCACATTCTTCGGCTACATCCTTGAAAGGAATCCTGGCATTCTTTGAAATAATGTTCAATATCTGCCGGTCCAGTTTGTCTATCTTCTCCATTGCTTGCTTACTTTACTTTCCTTTTTTAGATTTAATGTATCAAAAGTATATAATTAATTTCAATACTATATCATTGTGAAAGAAAAAAGTATGAAATAAATAATAAAAGCGGGCGAAAAATGCTATTTAACATATTTCGCCCGCTTAATATCGTATAAAACGACAGTTTGTCTCTTATTTATCTTTTACGATGTCCAGCAATTCGATTTCGAATTTCAGTGTGCTGTTCGGTTTGATATCCTGTCCTGCGCCACGTTCGCCGTAAGCCAAGTCGGAAGGAACCCAGACGATATATTTAGAACCTACCGGCATCAACTGCAGAATTTCCGTCCAGCCTTTGATTACGCCGCCAACCGGGAACTCAGCCGGTTCGCCGCCACGGTCCATAGTGCTATCGAATTTAGTTCCGTCCAACAAAGTGCCAGTGTAGTGGACTTTCACTTTGTCATCGGCAGTCGGCTTAGCGCCTGTGCCTTCCGTTACAACCTGATACTGCAAACCGCTTTCAGTCGTGATAATGTCTTTCTTTGTTTTGTTTTCAGCCAGGAACTTTTCGCCTTCTTCTTTCGTCTTTTTAGCATCTCTTGCAGAAGCTTCCATGAAGTAAGTCTGGACATAAGCCTGAGCAGCCTGCGGAGTCATCTTCATCGCGGAAGAATCGCCTTTGATAGCCTGCACAAAACCGGCGATCAGATCGTCTACGTTAGCAGGATCGCCCGGCAGAGTTTTCAAGTTATCTTTGTAACCTGCACCCGTGCTGATACCGATGGCATAGCTCACGCTATCTGCGGCAGTCTTCAGGGATGCGCTTTTGTGTGAATCACCACATGATGTGATACCCATAGCTACAATCGCTGTAGCAACCAATACACTAATCTTTTTCATTTTTCTCTATTATGTTATTTTACTATGTCCAACAATTCAACATCGAAAACCAATGCGCTGTTCGGTTCGATCGCATCACCCGCACCATGCTCGCCGTAAGCGAGGTTCGAAGGGATGAAAAGGCGCCATTTGGAACCTACCGGCATCAACTGCAACGCTTCCACCCATCCTTGGATCACCTGCGACACCCCGAACACGGCGGGTTCGCCACGCTGTACAGAACTGTCGAATACCGTTCCGTTGATCAATGTACCATGATAATGACATTTTACCTTGTCGGAAGCAGTCGGCTTGGCGCCTTCGCCTTGCTTCAACACCTGATACTGCAAACCGCTGGGTAACGTAACGACTCCGGCCTTTCCTTTATTGATATTCAGGAATTCCTCTCCGGCTTTCTTATTAAGCTCCAGTCTTTCTTTCTGAAGATTCATGAAGTAATCGTTCATAACCTGTTTTGCTTCATCGTAACTGATTTCCGGCTCTGCTCCGCTGAGCACATCCTTCAAACCTTTTACAAAATCCTCTACCTGAAGATTATTAATGCCTGAGTTCTGGAAATTATTTCCGATACTTAAGCCAAGTGCGTAACTAATCTTATCCATTCTTTTTCTTTTCAACTAATTATGAACCACAAAAGTAATGCTTTTAACCACACAAACAGCAAACGGCAACACTTTTTTATTACATTTGCATCACTTATGGGAGTGCGAGCTCCATGTGCATTGCCAAAAATGTCTATGTAAAAGCAATGTAAGAACAGAAGCTAATGAATATTTGTTCAGCCTCGACATCAGAGAATTCAAATTCCTGCACCAGAAAGTTGCCTGCCGACAATTGTCGACAGGTTTGCCCACAATTGTCAGCAAGTTTGCCGATGATTGTCAGCAGGCCTGCCGACAATCGTCGGCAAGCAACTGCCCGCCGGGGAAATTTATTTTTCCCAAAGGGGAATCTTAAATACATGCCACTCGATACGAGGCAAGGTCAGCTCTTCTTTTTCGAAGGACTTTATGCAAAAATGACTCTTCCGTTCAGTTCGTAAGGGCAAGACTTAGTGACAATATAGAATAAATAGTATCTTTGCGAAGAAAATATTCTATTAGACCATGAAACAATTGACATTACTGATTATTCTTTGTAATTGCCTGCTGTGGGGAACGTCTTGTAATTCTTCGACGGCATCCTCCTCTGCCGATCGCGACCTTGTGATCGCCGACTCCATGTTTACCAACATCCTGAACAAGTACAACGTCGAGAAATACGGCTTGCTGCAGGAAACCTATCCGGCCAATCCCGACAACCAGGTGACGTATCTGGCGGAAGGTTCGGAACAGAAACGCAATCAGGAAGTGTCGTTCCTATGGCCCTATTCCGGGATGCTGTCGGGTGGGATTGCGCTTTACAAGACAACGGGAGACGAGAAATACCTGAAAGTGCTGGAAGAACGGATCCTGCCGGGGCTGGAACGGTATTGGGATAACACCCGCGAACCGTTCTGCTACCAGAGCTATCCGATGTTCAACGGGGAGAGCGACCGCTTTTATGATGACAACGACTGGCTGGCAATCGACTTCTGCGACCTGTATGCCCTGACGAAAAACGAGAAATATCTGGAAAAGGCGAAAGCGCTTTATTCCTATATATATAGCGGATGGGACGATGTGTTAGGCGGCGGCATCTACTGGTGCGAGCAAAAGAAGACATCCAAGAACACCTGTTCCAATGCACCGGCTGCCGTGCTTTGCATGAAACTTTATAATCTGACAAAAGATAACGCTTACTTGGAACAGGCAAAGAAAACGTACGATTGGACCAAAAGCAACCTACGCGATCCGGAAGACTTTGTTTACTGGGACAATGTCCGCCTCGACGGAAGCGTGGACAAGGCGAAATATACTTACAACAGCGGACAGATGATACAGGCTGGCGTCCTGCTCTACCAGCAATCGGGCGACGAAGCTTACCTGAAAGACGCGCAGGAAACAGCCGGAGGCGCTTACCAACGCTTCACCGAAGTGCGCAAGGCCGCCGACGGGACCGAGACACGTTTCTACACCGCCAGCCCGTGGTTCAACGTGATCCTGCTGCGCGGCCTGACGGCTCTCTACGAAGTAGACCATAACGCCGCATACATACGGACGATGGCAGACAACGCCCGCTATGCCTGGGATCATACCCGCGACACGAACGGTTTCCTCGACAACGACTGGACGGGCGTCAAGACCAAAGAGCACAAGTGGCTTTTGGACAATGCCTGCATGGTCGAACTCTTCTCCGAAATCAATAACATCAAATAAATAGCAAACAAGATGACAACACGCAGAAACTTTCTGAAAACAGGTGGCCTCTCGCTGGCTGGCCTGATGGTGGGGCAGAACTCATTCGCCCGTCTGGCCGGAAAAACGGAAAACGGCGCGATCGGCACGGCCTCCGCCATGCAATACGTGTGCAAACGTCCTGCACCGGAAAAACGACAGTTCACATCCGCAGCAGTGGAAAAGGCAATCGCCACCACCAAAGCAATGCTGAAAGACCCGAAGCTTGCCTGGATGTTCGAGAACTGTTTCCCCAATACGTTGGACACGACCTGCGAGCATAAGGTGGTAAACGGCAAGCCCGACACTTTCGTGCTGACCGGCGACATACACGCCATGTGGTTGCGCGACTCTTCCGCCCAGGTATTCCCACATATACAGTTTGCCAACGACGATCCGAAGGTGAAAACCATGCTTGCCGGCGTTATCAACCGACAGACCTGGTGCATCAACATCGACCCGTATGCAAACGGTTTCAACGAAGGCCCGACAGGCAGCGAATGGGAAAGCGACTTTACGGACATGAAACCGGAACTGCACGAGCGCAAATGGGAAATCGATTCGCTCTGCTACCCGATCCGCCTCGCTTACCATTTCTGGAAGAAGACAGGCGACACTTCTCCTTTCGATGCCGAATGGGATAAGGCGATGAAATCAATCTACAAAACATTTATCGAGCAGCAACGCAAGGACAACCTCGGTCCGTATAAGTTCAGACGCAAGACAGACCGCCAGGGCGACACCTTGCTGAACGACGGTTGGGGCAGCCCGGTCAATCCGGTCGGCCTGATCGTATCTTCTTTCCGCCCGTCGGACGACGCGACGCTGTTCGGTTTCCTGATCCCGTCGAACCTGTTCGCCATCACTTCGCTCCGCCAGTTGGCAGAGATGATGCGCGAGATCAAAAACGATAATGATTTTGCCCGCCGTTGTGATTCTTTGGCGGACGAAGTCGCGGCTGCCGTCGAGAAATACGGTATTGTCAATCATCCGGAATATGGCAAGGTATATGCATTCGAGGCCGATGGTTTCCACAATCATGTTTTTATGGACGATGCCAATGTTCCGAGCTTGCTCGCGCTGCCTTACCTGGGATGTGTGGATATGGACGATCCGGTTTATCTGAACACGCGCAAGTTGGTGCTTAGCGATGCGAATCCTTATTTCTTCCAGGGAAAAGCCGGCGAAGGCATTGGCGGTCCGCATATCGGCTTCGATTTTATCTGGCCGATGAGTATCATCATGCGTTGCAACACGACCCACGATAATGAGGAAATCCGCAAATGCGTCAAGATGTTGCGCGATACGGATGCCGGGACAGGCTTCATGCACGAATCTTTCCATAAGGATGATCCCGGCAACTTCACCCGTTCCTGGTTTGCCTGGGTAAACACGTTGTTCGGCGAAATGATCTACCGCCTGGTAAAGGAAGGGAAGGTCGACATTCTGAATAATTTAGGATAACAAGGGAATAAATGGGGATTTCCGGCGTATAATATGGATGAGGAATCTGTAAATAATGGTGGTCCCGTAGGAGGTTGTGTCACAACCTCCTACGAAAACACCCGTGTACAGACGGCTTGCAAATATCAGAATCAGAAAACCAGCATGTAGGCCCTGTATTTAGTCTCTTTCGTGACCGGGCAAAGAGAAATGTAACCCTCTCTTATTTTCCCGTCTTTCATTTCAAGCGGATAAGCCTTCTTCATGAAGCAGTGGCGTTCGTAGGCTTCCCCCGGTTTACTTTCGTATGTGATACTCATATCTCCCCGTGCCTTAGGAGCCAGGTATTTTTGGCTGATGCGCAAGGCTACCATCCCCATTGTATAGCGCATGTTCACTTCTATACAGGGATGTATGGCGAATTCGCCATCTGCTTTTCTGCGATAGACCAACATATCCACGCCCAGGTAACCGGTATAGATATTGCCATATATTTGCCGGATTGCCTCCCCGACGGCTTCTTTCAATTGCTGGAATTTGTCTCCGAAATTTTCAACAAAGAAACTTTCCAGATACGTCTGTTCGCCCAATACATTTCCGGAATAAGCCCCTTTCTTTTCTGCTCCGAATACAGAAAGCCCTTCATAGCGTATATTCCCGTTCCCGTCCGAATAAAACTCCATCGCGAAATCCTGGTATTTGTTCAGTGCGCATTCTATGCTGACACATCCCTGCTTATTCAGCGCCCCTTCGATCCAGGCACGGTCTTTTGCGGTCAATTTGCGTTCCGGCAACCAGAGCAAGCCCCTGCCGGAAGACGAATAGGGAGTCTTCAACACGAAAGGAGCATTCTGGAGGATCAGGTATTTTTCCACTTCCCTCACTTTTTTGCAGAATTTAGGTGATACCGGCACATCCATGTCAGGCAGAAGTTCCCGTATCTTATCCAGACATTCGGCTGCTGTCCGGCGGCTTGTCAACCGGGTATATTCTTCTTTCCATTCAGGGATGGCAAGATTCAGGTTGCCGCTTTTCCGGAGCTTTTCAAAAAGGGAATGGCTATGCGGAGAAAGTCCCCAGGGAGCAGCCTGCATTTCGGGCAGGCTATCCTTCTGCTTTTCGATCTCCTTGCTGGAGATCAGCTTGGCAAACGGCCTGAACTCCTTTGGTTGTAAAGAGAAGAAACGCGGTGAAGTGATCTCTTCCGTAAAAACAAAATCCTCCGGGTCCGCGTACCAGGCAGGAAGATAGGATAACTCCCTGATCATCCTTTGCACGTTTGCAGGCGGAGTGTAATTTTCAGAGCCTTGTAGTATGGCGGTTTCGTGTCCTGGATTAAAGAAATGTATTTTAGGTTTCATGCTATATGTATATAATATATATATGATTTAGACACGGATTACACGGATTTACACGGATCAATTTCTTTTCTTTTCCGTGTAAGTCCGTGTAATCCGTGCCTAAAATATATCGATCGATTTACGGAATTTTGCCGTTTTATTCGAGGTTTTCGTCGATGGCATCAATCTTTTTAATAATGAGTGCCATTTCGTCTTTTAGTTTATCGATCTTGCGTTCCATCTCTTTGAGTAAGCCGCCGCCGCCTTTGGAGGAGATGCTCAGGAACCCGATGTTGTTTTCGTAAGTTTGAAGTTCGTTCTTCATCCGTTCGTACATGCGCATCAGTTTTTCCCGTTCGCCGTAGAGTTTGCCTTTGCCCCGTTCGCCGCTGCTCATGTCGTTGAGGTTACTGCGGAAAGTCTGCATCTTACGGTCGTTCTGGTCGACTTTGAGGCGGTCGAACTGTTTGTCGACTGCTTCGTGATACTCCTTGTAAATCCGGTCTTTCTCTTTGAAAGGAACGTGGCCGATCGTATTCCATTCTGCCATACATCCTTTCAGAGTAGCGAGTGCTTCGTCGTGGTCAGCTTCGTCGATTGCATTGATCTTTTCAATCAAAGCTTTTTTAGCTGTTAGGTTCGTTTGTTCCACGCTCTTTTGCGAAGATACATTCTTGTTCTTTTGTTCGAAGAAATAGTCGCAAGCCGAGATGAAACGTTTCCAGACTGCATCGGAATGTTTGCGGGCTACCGAGCCGATCGTCTTCCATTCTTTTTGTAAAGCGATCATCTTTTCGGTCGTGCTCTTCCAATCCGTACTGTCTTTCAATGCTTCGGCTTTTTCACACAAGGCTTTTTTTAGTTCGAGATTCTTTTCCATCCCGTCCTTTATATTCTTGTAGAATTCGCTTTTACGGTTGAAGTAAACGTCGCAGGCAGCACGGAAACGTTCGAATATCTTCACGTTCGATTTCTTCGGGGCGAAGCCGATTGTTTTCCATTTGTCCTGCAAGGCAATTACTTCCTTGTTCTTTTCTTCCCAATCTCTGAATGACTTCAGGGCGGCATAATCGATGTTTTCTATCTGTTCGCAGATCGCAGTCTTCGCTTCCAGGTTTTCCTGCTCTTTCGCTTTCAGGCCTTCGAAATGTTCCTGGTGGCGTTTGTTGATGAGCGTGGAGGCTGTTTTGAAGCGGGTCCACAGGTCTTCGCGCAGGTCTTTCGCTACCGGCCCGATCTCGCGCCATTGCTGGTGCAGTTTCTGAAGTTGGTGGAAAGCGGATACGACATCCGGTTCTGTTTGCAGTTTCTCAACGGTTTCGCAAAGAGCCGTTTTCATCTCCAGGTTCTTCTTGAAGTCGTAATCGCGGAACTGGTTGTTTATCTTGATGATGTCATAGAACTTCTCGCTATATATCTGATAGTTCTTCCACAGTTCGCTGACATGCTCCTGTGGAACGGCTTTCACTTCTTTCCATCTCTGCTGGATGTCTTTGAAGTCGTTATATAGTTTGTTGAAATCTTCCTGGCTTTCGGTCAGAACTTTCAGCTGGTCGATCAGTTGGAGTTTCAACGCATAATTGGCTGCCTTAACCCGTTCTTCTTCGGCAAGGATAGCAGCTCGTTTTTCTTTGTAGACGTTGAGCAGTTCTTTGATCTTGTTTTCTGTTTCATCTTCGGGGGCAACAAAATCCTTTTCTTCGCCACCGGCAGTAAGGAATGCTTTCTTCAATTCGTCCACTTCGCTCCGGTGGAGTTTGTAATAAGCCTGTTTGAGTGCTTCCACCTCGTTGCGCGTCGCGTCTGCTGCCGCTCCGACCAAACCGGTCAGTTTCTCCAGAATTTCTTCTTTCGACAATTTCCCCGCAGCCGCAACAGTCTCTTCACCTGCCGCAGCTTCGTCTGTTTTGACTTCTGCTTCAGATGTTTCTTCTGCTGCAACTTCGACATCCGGTGTTTCGTTTGTTACAACTTCTTCCGCCGTGTTTTCCGGTGTTGTTTCCGGAGCTTTAGTTTCTTCCAATTTGCCGTTTTCTTCAACAGGCAAATTAGCTTCGTGAGTGTCCTTCATATTCAATCGCATTTAAGAAAAGGATAAATGTATCCTATATCAAGTCACAAATTAAAGTAAATATTTTGGGATTACAGCATTCGGAAGCAAATAATTTGCAGGTAGATGTTAAATTAAGCACGGATTTCACGGAAAACGCGGAAAGAAAATAAATTTATCCGTGTAAATCCGTGAAATCCGTGCCTGAATATAATCCGTGTTTGAAATTATCCTAAGAATGAGATCAATACGCCGGCGGCTACGGCAGAACCGATAACGCCGGAAATGTTGCTGGCCATGCAATATTGAAGTACATGGTTCTTGGGATCGTATTTCAGTGCGATTTCATTTGCGACGCGGGAAGCCATCGGTACGGCGCTCAGCCCGGTCGCTCCGATCAGCGGATTGATCTTTTTCTTCGTAAAGAGGTTGAATAGCTTGACGAAGAAGATACCGCCTGCAATGGAAAGGGCGAACGCAAGGAAGCCTCCGACCACGATGCCGATTGTCGTGAAGTTCAGGAATGCTTCGGCCGTCATGGTTGCACCGACCGATAATCCTAAGAAGATGGTCGCTGCGTTCATAATGCTGTTCGAAGCAGCATCGAACAGGCGGAATGTATTGGTTCCGATCTCCTTTACCAGGTTACCGAACATCAACATGCCGATCAAAGGAACCGCGCTCGGGACGAACAGGGCCACGACCGTAGTCACCACAATCGGGAAGATGATCTTCAGGACGCGCAGGTTCTTGATCTCCGTCGTGGACGGGTATTTCTTTTCCTGCTCCTTCATATTGATGGACAGTTCTTTCTTCGAACAAAACAGTTTGACTACCAACGGGATGATGACCGGAACCAGCGCCATATACGAATAAGCGGCAATGGCGATCGGCCCTAACAGGTGCGGAGCCAGTTTGATGGTCGTGAAGATGGCGGTCGGTCCGTCCGCGCCTCCGATAATACCTAAAGAAGCTGCTTCCTTAGGAGTGAATCCCATCAGGATGGCAACCAGCAGCACGGTGAAAATACCCAACTGGGCAGCCGCTCCGAAGATGGACAAGCGAAGGTTGCGCAGCATCGGCCCGAAATCCGTCAATGCTCCCACACCCATAAAGATGATAGGAGGAAGGAACCCGGTCTTGATCAGCATGTAGTAGATGAAGTTCATCAGCCCCAACTCATGCGCAATGTCATGAAGCGGCATTTCCCAGATGTTCTTCATGACGCCATGCACGTTGATCAGGCCGTTTTCGTCAGCCTGTATCACACCCATATCGCCTCCGGGGAAGTTGGCAAGCAACACGCCGAATGCGATCGGTACGAGCAATAACGGTTCATACTGTTTTTTTATACCTAAATAAAGCAGTATGAACGCAATGGCATACATGATCAGAAACTGCGGTTCAGCAATGATATTGCTGAACGCAGTCATCTCATACAGATTTTGAAATATCTCGTTCATTCCTGTATCGTCATTAATACGTCATCTTCAGAAACCGCGTCACCGGCAGCTAAGCAGATCGCAGTGACTGTCCCGCCGAATTCAGCACGTACGGCATTATATGTCTTCATGGCTTCCACATAGCAAAGCACATCGCCTTCCTTTACGACATCTCCCACTTTTACAGGCGTGTCGGAAGCTCCTTTCACCAGGAAGAATTTACCTTCCAGCGGCGAGAGCACTTCTTTGCCGGAACCGGCCGGAGCGGCAGCGGGGGCGGATGTGGCAGCAGGAGCAGCCTGTGTTTCTGCCGGGGCGGCATTTGTTGTATCTCCGAATGCGACGGTAACCTTGTAGGCTTGACCGTTTACGTCGACAGTCATTACTTGCGGTGTTGTCGGCATAGCCATTGTTACGCTGGCAGGGGCAGCCGGTGCGGATGCGGCAGGAGTGGCAGCCGGGTGTGCAGCCGTCTGTTTTTCAGATCTTTTCTTGGCTACGTCGGCTTTGAATTCCACTTTGGCTTTTCCCGAACGATAGGCTTCGTATTGTGCCGGGTGCATGGCGTATTCAAACAGTTCTTCGTCGTCTTCGCCTGTTTCCCATTGCTTCTCGTTCATCAGTTTGCGATACTTGTCGAGCGCGTCAGGATAGTTGTCCTGCGGGTTCCCTTCGAAGAATTTGCGTCCTTCGGCTTTCGCTTTTTCGATGATTTCGGGGGCTAACGGTCCCGGCAGGCGTCCGGCCTTGCCTAAGATCATGTCCCAGATATCGTCGGCGATCATGCTCCAGCGGGCTTTCCCTTTTTCCATCTGCATCACGTTCATAAGCGCCAGGTTCTTGACATACTGGCTGAACGGCGTAACCAATGGAGGATAGCCGACGCGCGGCCAGACGTATGCCACTTCGTCGAACAGCTTGATCAACAACTGGTCCTGGCTCATGAGCGGCTTGTTGTTCTTGATATTGCTCTTGTTGATTGTCTCCAGGTTCTTTTCGAGATCGGACATGAGGCTTCCCATCATGCCGCCCGGCAGTCCCGGGCCGATCAGCAACGAATTCATCAGGCGGTTCTTCGGGCTGATGTACAAGCCGAGGAAGTCATCCATGAACTCCTGGATCAGGCTGCGGACTTTCATATAAGCCTCCATGTTGATTTCCGGCACTTTGTAACCGGCGTCTTTCAACATCGCCTGCACGGTCAGCAAGTCCGCATGGCCTGTGCCCCATGAAAGCGGTTCCATGCCTACGTCGATGTAATCGCAACCGGCGTTGCATACTTCCAGGATCGAAGCCACGTTGAATCCGGGACCGGCATGGCTGTGGTACTGGACCGGGATTTCCGGATGCTTGGCTTTGATGTTCGCGACGATCTGCCCTAAGGAATGCGGGCGGCCGATGCCGGCCATGTCCTTGATGCAGATTTCGTCTGCCCCCAGTTCGATCAGTTCCATTGCCATCTTGGTGTAGTATTCGACCGTATGGATAGGAGAGTGGGTGATGCACAACGAGCATTGCGAGATCATCCCTGCCGCTTTCGCGTATTTGATGGAAGGAGCAATGTTGCGGACATCGTTCAGTCCGCAGAATGTACGGGCGATATCTGTTCCCTGTGCTTTCTTTACCTGGTAGAATAACTGGCGAACGTCGTCAGGCACGGGACTCATGCGCAGGCCGTTCAACGCACGGTCCAGCATGTGGGTTTGTATGCCGGCTTCGTGGAACGGTTTCGTCCATTCGCGTACGGCTCTGTTTGGGTTTTCGCCGAATAATAAATTAACTTGTTCGAATCCTCCGCCATTGGTCTCTACGCGGGCGAAGCAGCCCATCTCGATAATGGCTGGCGCTACCCGTGTTAGCTGGTCTACGGTGGGGACATATTTTCCGGCAGATTGCCACATGTCACGGAAGACCAAACTAAATTTGATTTCTCTTTTCATGATATAATATATGTATAAGTACTCTTATAATTTCTCGATCTTAACGACTTTCCCTTTTCCGCCGGTCATGACACTAACGGCCGATACGATAGCGGCGGTAGTCTGGTTCGTAATGCCGGCAACCGGTGTGGATGTAACCACTTGTCTTTGTGTTGCTACTTGTTTTTTTACAAGAGTCTCTTCGGGCGCATATTTGTTTACCAGTACGATCAGGCCCTTCCCAAGATTGATAACGATCAGCAGGATTGCAAAAACAGTGGTCATTCCTACAACCATTAACAAAAGTCCAGTTTCTAAGTTTTCCATACTCATTAATTGACGGGAAAGCGTGCGGTTGGTGTGGCTGGCACAATCTCTCCCAAGTTAAAAATTCTGGTACAAAATTAGAAAAATGTCCGAAATTCACTTATAGATTCTTCATAAAAAATATGAAAAAGGTTCGGATTTTTCGTATCTTTGCCTCCCTGAAAACAATTTGTAATTAAATCATGGGAAACTTCTTTAAATCACTATTCTCTTCCTCCAAGGCTGCGACGCCCGAAGAAGAAAAAAGCAAGAACGATCAGAAAAAATTCGATATTCTGAAATACGACGGCGTGCGCGCCCAGAAAATAGGCCAGGTGGCGTATGCCATTAAATGTTTTACCGAAGCGTTGAACCTGCAGGAAGACTTCGAGACAATGACTTATCTGGTTGCCGCCTATACGACGGCGAATAAGGCGGATGAAGCGCTCGAAGTGCTGAACCGCATGGTGGAGCTTGAACCGGACCATATCAATACGCTTCTGACAAGGGTGAGCGTGCTTTTCATGCTGGACAAAGATGTGGATGTGATTGCCGATTGCCGGCATATTCTTGAACTGGAAGAGGCGAACCATCTGGCCTGGTTCCTGATGGGAAAGGCGAAGCGGACGACTTCCGATCCGCTGGGGGCTATTGCCGACCTGACGAAAGCGATAACCCTGAAAGAAGATTTCACGGATGCCTATCTGATGCGTGCCCAGATATTGCTGTCGATGAAACAGGCAACCGAAGCGCTTCCCGATGTGGAAAAAGCAATCGTGTTGGCTCCGGAAGAAGAAACGTCCTACCTGTTGAGAGGCCGTATCCATGAAGCGATGGGTAATATCGACGCTGCTGCGGCCGATTACCAGAATGTGTTGGAGCTGAATCCGTTCAATGACGAAGCGACGCTGCTCGTCGGCCAGCTCCTGATCACGCAGGAACGTCTGGACGAAGCCATCACTTTCTTTGACGAAGCGATCGACCTGAAACCCGATTTCGGCAAAGCATACGCCGAGCGGGGCCGCGCCAAGAACCTGAAAGGCGACAAGGAAGGCGCCTTCGAAGACCTGAAAAAATCCATCGAACTGAACCCCGAAGGCGACGAAGCTCAGAAGTTGGAAGGGCAACATACGAACTTCAACGATATGTATAAGGGAGGAATCTTCTGAAAAGGATGATGCGGATTTTACAATAACCCCTGTTTTTCCTATTTCACCCCGAAAACCGAACCTTTTCGGGGTGTCTTTTTGTAAGCGGGCCGGAACATTTTGTGACGTGCAGGCAGCACGTCTGCGCGGTTCGTTTCCGGTACATGTGTTTTTGTCAATCCGGATCTTGTTTTCCCTGACAATCCGGTAAACCTTAACTTCCGGAGAGTCGAATATCCGGGTCCGGCTTGGGGATGGTACAGGAATATGGAGCGTATAAAGAGCCCGGTCTCAGGGGATCCGGCAGCCCTTTCCCGTGACGACCGTCTTCATCGCGCTGGCGACCGTCTTCGTTGCCATGACGACCGTCTTCATGCAGGGTGAACTGCGCACTTCAGAGCAATGAAGACGGTCGCCACGGAAATTTTCTGCGCACCTCACGGAAAACACCTCTGGAAATGTTTTTTGACGCTGCTGGAGAGACCTTTTGGAAAGGTGGTTTTGACAGCTTTTTTCTTGTTTCTATAGGCGTTTTTTACAATATCCCCAGGCTTTCTCCGGTATTTTTACCGGTTCAGTGTCCGGTCGGTTTCTCTTAAAAATAAAACTTATTGTCATTCCATCCCTTATTGTGCGGTTTGTCTTAATACCCATTGGTCCAAATCGAAACTCTACCGCATCTATTTTGATTTTCTACCCCATATTTTTCAAATTACACGCGGGGGTAATATTTTTTAAGAAACAAGGCGTTTGGTAAAATGCTGAGATACAAGCCTGTGTCTAATATTCTTATTTTAGCAGGGGATATTGTATGCTTTAACATATATTTTAAATAATGAAAAAATCCTGTTTCTCAGGCTTCTTTAGGATCGCATCTCGGATTAGGAGAATGAATTTTTAATATTCAGCCGATAACACAAACCGGAAGTATTTTCGATTGACAACCCCGGAAAATCCTTCAAATCTTTTCGCATACGCTGAATTGTTTGGGCCATAGATTTCCTTATCGCTTGATTCAACTTCTTATTTTCTTCTGTCGATTTATCTTCGTTCAAAGGCCGCCCTAACACCTCTTTACAAAAAACGTGGTAACTGACAGTATGATCCGGTGCTTCTAAAAAGCAGGTAAAAGCGAGTGATTGGTTTCTCGTCAAGCAAACTTCATGATCCCGGTCTTTTAGTCCTCTCGTTTTCTTATTGAAAAAGACATCCGGCGCTATCTCTATCCACTCCGATGCATCCGAAGAGATCATTGCCGGTATTGGTGTAACAGGATTAACGACTACTTTATACTCCACCCTTTTGTGCCGTTGCCATATATACATGAATATAACAGGAACAAGCCATAATAATATCAACCCCCAGATTAAAGGCAGCTGACTAATCAAATAGGAACAGGGAAACAGAACATACGCCTGTAATTTTATTTGCCTCGGATCATGCTCTGCTCCAAAGACAAGAGGATCTAAAGCAATTCCTGCCTGGCATAATGATTCATTCGAGCAACTGACAAGGCTGTCACCTTGGAAAAAAGAGACAGCAGTCTGAGCGACTATGTTCTCATTTTTTAATTCTTCTTGAAAAAGACTGTCAAGGGTAAAGGCACGATTAGGATTTTTAAAGGCTAAGTACATCTGGTAATTCCACTCCCTTCTATGAGACAATGTGAGACTATCCGTCTTCTCATCTCTTTTATATATGGCTTTTCCTTTTTCAGTTTCGATAATGACAGATGAAGAAGGACTAACATTTGATTCCGAAAAGGAAACAAACTCCGACTGCGTAAGCTCTTTTTCCTTATCAGTAGCCAGATTAAAGAGATAAACAGTTTTTAAAATCTGCCCATTTTTGACTTGTGTAACATACCGACAAGACAAAAACACAACCAACACTGTTAAAATCAGCATTACTAAAAGAATAATAATTGGCCTGTTCTTTTTCATCTCCGCTTCATTTATAGAACAAAAATAGTAAAAATAAGCGATCAGAATCAGTACACTGGAAACATTTCGGAAATATTTAGCGGAAACATCAAAGTGTTTCCAGATTTCATGAGTTGTTTTTAGACCTTATGGATTACTTTTGCAGAAATAAAAAAATACAGTCATGAAAAAGAAAACACTATTAAAACTGATTTTCACAGTAAGCTGTTTATTGGCAGCCTACTGTTTGTTGAACAACCGTGAAACAATGGCTTTAAACCAGTTGGCATTTCAGAACATTGAGGCATTGGCCAATGGCGAGGACGAAGGGAATACCGATTGTTTCGGCAGAGGTTCTGTTGATTGCCGAGGTTACCATGTTGAATACAAAATTTCAGGGTACAGTTTAGAATAACCATGAAACGTTTTGCATACATATTATTAATAGGTATCAGTGCGATAATCTCCTGTACCGATTCCCCCGGTACTTACTATCCCCGATATTCAACTTTTCCCAATGAAAAGGCAATAAGTGCGCGGGTTATCGAACTGGATACTGCTCTTTTCCGCTACCCATTCCGGGTAGCGGCTAAAGACAGTATGGCTATTGTAATGGATTTGCATAATGCCGATTACTATTTTCATGCTTTCACATACCCTAATTGGAAACATATCGTTTCTTTCGGAAAACGGGGAGAAGGGCCGGAAGAAATGCTTTCTGCTGAAACATTTCAATTCAATTCACCCGATTCAATATATGCCCTCGATGCAAACAAAATGCAAATATCACGCTGGGCTATCTCTGTTGAAAACCGCTCGGCAACAAGACAGGAAGTTATACCATTAGATAAAAAACTGATTCGTTCATTGGATTTTTATGCTACAGACTCCTGTTTTCTGATCCCAGACTATTTAGGCGAACACCGCTACTGGCAAGTCGACTACAGTGGTAAACCTATCAAAAGCATCGGTAAAATCCCCTCTGAAAAAGATTTTGCATCGGAAAATCGTCCGGCATTGGCCCAGGCATGGCGTAGCTTTATTGATTACAACCCTCATAATGGTATATTGGCAATGGTCACTCAATTAGGAGAATCCATCGAAATATACAACACCAAAGAAAATACCCATACCGTATTATACGGTCCAAACGGTGAACCCCAATTTAAAAATGTAAAAGGCGAAGGCTTCCCTACCGGAATTATGGGATTCAGCGATATTGTTGTCACAGACCAACACATTTACAGTGTATTCCAAGGTGTACATTTCAAGGATAAATTAGCTTCTCACCAACGAGGTGAAAAGCCGGAAGACGGAGGACGTTATATATATGTATTCGACCTGAAAGGAAATCCCATACAAAAATACACCTTAGATAAACCCATATACGGAATCGATATAAACGAAAAAACAAAGACAATCATCGCCACATGTGTAGAAAGTGACGAGCCGATCATGGAATTTAAAATATAACAATAGATGAAACCACTGTTATACATATTATCTATATTCTTTTTGTTAACCTCTTGTAAAGAAGATAAGAAAGATCAATTTGCCCGTCTGGTTCAGGAATGGCAAGGAAAAGAGATCGTGTTTCCGCAGGATATGGCTTTCACCCGTTTCGTAACCGAACAGGTGGAATACCGGATACCCGATGCAGAATATAAAGTGTTGATTTATGTCGATTCAACAGGTTGCACCAGTTGCAAATTACAACTGCCGAAATGGAAAGAATTGATCGCCCATGTCGATTCGACAACAAACAGCAACATCCCGTTCATCTTCGTCTTCCAGTCGAAAGACGACAAAGAGTTGCGATACATCCTGAAACGCGACAACTTCGACCGTCCGGTCTGTATCGATCGGGACAGCCGATTGGACAAGTTGAACAAATTTCCACAAGATATTACATTTCAGACATTCCTGTTAGACCGGGAAAACAAAGTGAAAGTGATTGGCAATCCGGTGCATAACTTGGCCGTTAAAGATTTATATTTGAAACAGATTACCGGGAAAACATCGCAGGATCGCGACCGGATCAAAACGACGGCAAAAGTCATAAACAGCGAAGTAGACTTCGGCGCATTTTCGAAATCCGAAGAGAAAACGGCTGTTTTTGAAATAGAAAACACGGGAGACAATCCCCTTGTCATATTGGATATCAGTACCACTTGCGGTTGTACGACTGCAAACTATGACAAACGCCCAGCGAAGCCGGGAGAGCGGCTTCGTATTGAAGTCAGGATGACACCGAAAGACACAGGCTTCTTCGATGAAATCGTCACAATTAAATGTAACACAGCAAGTCCTGTCAAAGTAAAAATAAGAGGGCAAGTTCAGTAATTGAACGAAAGGGAGCCTGCCTGAAAAGCCTCAGAAACTACGACGGCAAGCTCCCCGAAACCCCTTAGAAAGGAGGTGTATGATGGTAATATAAACCAGACAAAACAGAATGATGCAAGTTCAGTACATCATTCGACTATCTTGATGCTTCAAAAAAGGATGAGCAAAGATAAGGAATTTACTGAATCGAAAAAGATAAAACAAAATACGAAAATGAAAAAGCGTATACTTGGAGCAGCACTTTTAGTAGCAATAGCAGTGGCTGCCGGCTGGAATTACAATCAGAGTAGAAATGAAGTGCCGCTGTCAGATTTAGCATTAGCTAATGCGGAAGCGTTAGCCCAAGGCGAAACAGATTGGGGAAATTGTACTTATTATGGTTGTATTGTTGATTTTAGTAGTACCTGTAATGTATATTCATCCATTTGGGGAAATTTAATAAAAGTTTGTCCAAACATGAGAGGATAAAACGTGTCGAATAAAGAAAGTGACTGAAGGAGCCTCTTCAGCACTTTCTAAAATAAATATACCATGAAATTAATCATCATATTATTATTGTTTCCCTTCGTCACATGGGGGCAAAATCTATTTCCATCCAAAGGTGTTCGCCGTACGACAACCCCTAACAATGGAAAGTTCGTAGATAGTCCGTCTTTCAATAGTGAAAGTAGAACTATCAGTAATAAAGCGACTAAAGAAAAAACCAACTACAAAATCTACACAAAGGAATACGTGGATCAAAAACATATACCAGATGAATTTGAACTGACTGAATTTGCTTATCCGAAAAAAGGAAGTACTGTGTCTTGGATCTTGACTCCGGATACATCAAATTGTCGACATGTGAAAATTTTCTCTTTTTATAGATCTGGCTCCATGTCTCTTCGAGAAAAAGTAACAACTGATTTGAACAAATATTTCGACTATAAGTTTTTCGACTATACCAAAGAGATGATTTACAATAAAGAGATTCCGTTATTGATCATATATGAGGCTGATATAGAAGATAGGATCAAACAAAAAACATTAAAATCCTTTTTGCATGACGGGAAATTGGATCCGAATGAAAAAGATCTCATCACGTCAAAGTTAAATCGTTACATAATAGTATATTATATAGCCAATTAAAAAATAAAGGTTATGAAAATTGCAAAATTTATCAGTATATGTATTTTTATTACATTTTGTTCTTGTAACAACAAAGGAGTTTATGAGAATTGCATATCTTTCAAATTGACAGATTTCTTGGATAAAGGCGAGATTAAAGGCACTGATCTTCAATTTTCTAAAGAGGTAATGCGTCCGACAGCATTACATATAGAAGATTCAATCCTTATTCTAAAAGAAGATATGGATGAACATATATTGCATATGTATAATGTTAATACAGGAGAGAAAGTTAACACATCTATTTCTTTTGGAAATGGCCCTGGAGAATTTCTTCATATACAACAAATACAATCATCTGACAGCCTATTATGGCTATCAGATGCACAAAGACCATTCATATCTGCTTATCGTAAAAAAGACATCTTATTTTCAGATACTATATCACCAACAGCAATAAAAGAAGTTATGCTGCCTGATCTTTTTGGAAATATCGTTATTTTACCCAATCACCATTTTATGACAACAGCTTATAATAGTACTCAAAAGCGTTTATCATTCTACGACTCAGAAGGCAAATTTATAGAAACAAAAGGTGAATACCCGGAATATGGAGAGATATTGACCCCTTTTGAAAAAATAGAAGGACTTTCCTGTTATGCGACCCTGTCTCCGGATAAAAATGGGATCTTCCTTTTTTATAAACAAACAGATTTAATAGAGCTATATGATATATATGGCAATTTAAAAAAAAGAATACAAGGTCCTGATTTGTTTTTTCCAGTAATCAAACAGACTATTCAAGATGAATCAGTTCATGTTAATTCTGTTTCAGGGCAATCACGAGATGCATATTTTTCACCTTTATCCATAAATGGGAGAGTATATGTTTTATACTCTGGGATCTATTTTAATCGTGAAAACCACAAATATCTAAAAGATCAACTTTTAGTATTTGACGATAAAGGAAATCCTCTACAACGATATACATTGGATTCGCCTATTTTCACCTTTACAATCAATCCTACGACAAATAAATTGTATGGATTAAGTGATAATCCTGAATTTCATGTGATAGAATATCAATTATAATTAAAGAGAAACATGGGAAAGAAAATCATCGGCGTAATCGCTTTTGCAGCGATCGCCGCAGCAGCAGGTTGGAACTACCAGCAAAATACAAATGAGGTTCAACTTTCTGACTTAGCATTGGAAAATGTCGAGGCTTTGGCATTAGGAGAAACCGATGATGAATTTTATGAAAAAACAGGTTGTTATGCAGTATGGGAAAATACAACATGTCATGGCAAGGACGGGAATACCCATACATATGCTTCATCCACAAGACCCTAAATAAAACTATAGAGAGTGTGTCAAGATTCGGTTTCTTGACACTCTCTCTTTTAAATATTATTCAATATTATGAAAACAGTTATTTTATTGTTACAATTCAGCCTTTTATTATTATCTGCTTGTTCATATAATAAAAGTATAGAAACTGAACGTATCACAATGGAACCGACTATAGTCTATGACAGCATAGAAAGCCGGATGCCGGGGACGTTAATGGTCTGTAATGAGTTTGTAATCTGGACTGATCCGCTCACATCCGAAGATCAAGCCCACATTGTCAATTTAAAAACTCAAGAAGAAATCGGGAAAATTGTGAATGTAGGAAATGGGCCAAAAGAATTTATAACTCCGGCATTTAGCCTTTCTACCGATAATGAGCTGATTGTCTATGATATGAATAACGACAAAATGGCAATCTATGCCATTGATGATGTAAAAAAAGGTCAAGAACCATCATGTTCCATCTTTAATAAAAAAACAAAAGGGCTGACAAGATTGATAAAAATCAACAATGATGATTTCATTTCATTCGATCCTCAATCCTCATTTCCTTTTCAAACAGCAAATAGTCATAGTTTCGGAAAATACCCTTTCGGAAATGAAATAGACAATAACTATAATGTTTCACAAGGAAATATAGCATATAATCCGGATAAAAATATTCTTATCTATTCAACGATCTCATTTCCTTATATGGCCGCTTACAAAAAAGAAAAGGATAAATTTGAATTGCTTTGGGAACAAAAAGGAGATTTGGACTATTCCATTTCAGAGAATAAAATTGTCCTTGACAAAAAAAAGAAAGGGAGCGTGGAACTGGCACTTACAAAAGATTACATAGTCACTTTACAACGTGACTACCAGACGGATCCGACCAATGAAGCAAAAGTCGGACGTGACTTTACCAAACTTCCCCAAACCCTTTTTCTTTATGACTACAAATCTAATTTAAGAAAAATAGTCGATCTGGATATGCCGGTTTTACGTATCGCCGCAGATATCAAAAACAATGCAGTTTATGCTATCGTTGTAAATCCTGACTTTATGATTGTTAAATGCGAACTTCCTGATTAGTATGAATCATAAAACATAATTGCATCAAGAAAAGAGAATATGAAATTTATAAACAGGATGCTCAACAAGGTTGTGGACTTAATATTAATAAGTTCCATACTTATCGTGTTATGGTTCTTTTGCCAGATCTTTCTATTCTCCTCTTTCCGCATTCCCAGCGACTCTATGGAACCTGAGCTAATTGAAGGGGATGCTATCCTAATCTGGAAGCCTACGTTGGGAGCAAGGCTTTTCAACCTGAATGCAACGCTGCGGTTGGAACAAGTCGAAATCCACAGGACTCCCGGATTTCGAAAAGTCAAAAGGAATGATGTGCTGGTTTTCAACTTTCCGCATCCAAACAATTGGGACAGGATCGAGATGCACATTTTGAAGTACTATGTCAAACGATGTATCGGACTGCCGGGAGACACACTTTCCATCAAGACTGGTCGATTTCGAGTAGAAGGAATAGATGAGGCACTCGGAAACATCAAGTCACAACAAAAGATCGGACAGACTTTGCCAGAAGAGTTTCCGGATGGTGTATATCGTTGTTTTCCATATGATTCCATTATCGGTTGGAATATTCAAAATTTCGGACCGCTCTATATTCCTAAAACAGGTGATCGGCTACCAATGAACCCAAAGAACTATCAGTTGTATCATAAACTAATCTCTTGGGAGCAAAAAACTAAATTAGAGTATAAAGATTCAACTGTTTTCCTTAATGGCAAACCTATAAAAGATTATTGTTTTCAGAAAAACTATTATTTCATGGCCGGAGATAAAGGGGAAAACTCGCAGGATTCGCGTTATTGGGGGGTACTACCGGAAGAATATATTGTAGGAAAAGCTGCTTTCATCTGGAAATCGGTCGATCCCTACACAGGCAAATTCCGTTGGGAACGTTTCTTTAAAACTATACACTAACAGACAGCGTATGAACATAAAAATATTCATCTTTCTGACGATACTACTCTCTGCCTGTTCTTCTTATCAGGACAAGCAACTTGAATATGCCCTGGAGCTTGCCAAGGAAAACAGACAAGAGTTAGAAAAAGTGCTGAAACATTATCAAAATAGTCCGGAAAAACTGGCGGCTGCTCATTTCTTAATTCAAAATATGCCTTATTATTACGAATATGACGGGAAACAATTAGATACCGTCAAATCTATTATTAAAGAAGCTCTTAAGGAAAAACGCGTTTTTGGAGTAAAAAGTCTTATCATAAGAGACCGGAAAGTCAATATGAATCGAGATGTGTTCCATACCTTAGAAAAAAAGCATGATGTACAAACTATAACTGCCGATTACTTGATTAAGAACATTGATTTGGCATTTAAAGTATGGAAAGAACGGCCTTGGAATAAAAATTTATGCTTCGAAGATTTTTGTGAATTAATACTTCCCTATCGTATTGCAAATGAAAAGCTAAGCGATTGGAGATGCACATATTATAATAGATATGCACCTTTATTGGATTCATTGTATAAAGGCAATGATGTTATTGAAGCCTGTAACACATTAGTGAGAATTTTGAAGAAAGAGGGATTTTATTACAATGCTCAATTCAAAATACCGCATCTCGATGCTTTATTTTTAGTAGAAAACAGGGCTGGGTATTGCAGAGAGACTTGCGACATAAGTTTATACGCAATGCGGGCAGTCGGCATTCCTGTCGCCACGGATAACATGGTTTATTCTCCCGAATATCAGGGAGGTCATAGTTGGAACGTCGTACGCGATACTACCGGCCGGTTCATTCCCTTTTTGTATACGGATTATGAAGCATCACGGGATATGAAGGATGATGGCAGAAAAAAAGGGAAAATCACTCGAGATTGTTTTGGATTACAAAAAAACAGGCTTCCTGTCTCAAAGGCCGTTCCTGCGACACTTAGGCATCCTTTTTCAAAAGATGTCACTGACAACTACTTCGGAAAAAATGAAATCGTATTACATCTGGACGAATATAATAAAAACGAAGTGGTATTTCTCGGCGTATTCCATAAAGGTTCATGGATACCTTTAGATTTTGCTATTACATCCAATAGTCAAGCTGTATTTAAAAATATGGAACCCAATCTTATATACCAACCTTTCGTAGAACAAGATGGAATACAACAACCGATAGGATATCCATTTCTTTTTATAAAAGAAGGTGTACAATATTTTACCCCGGACACAACCATTCTTGAAAACATTATCATCAAAAGAAAATACCCGTTACGGGACTATATTGCCCGGGCTATGAACACGAATGTCCGGGAAGCAAGAATAGAATGCTCTGACACTCCGGCTGCTATTAACACAAGACTTTTATACAAAATAAAAGACTCCGTTGTTACAGACCGGAACCTTATCTCTTTCGATTCGCCTGTAAAAGGCCGGTATATTCATATTATTTCAGCCCCCGATAAACCTGTAGATATAGCAGAACTATCTATTTATGAAAATATCCATGATTCTATACCGGTCCCGATGACGCTAATCAGAGAGATCAAACCCGTCCATACAAACAAAAGGTTTGCGATCACAAATATAACAGATGGAGATCCTCTGACTTCTTTTATCTCAAATGACAGTACAAATTATATCACTTATGATCTTGGAAAATCGATAAAAGTAAATAAACTCATGTTCATCCCTCGTAATGACGGCAATTTTATCTGGCAGGGCGATACTTACGAGCTATTTTATCGAAGTAATTCAGAAAAATGGAAATCTTTGGGAAAACAAATAGCAGCAAGTAGCGAATTGCATTATCAAGTACCCCGAAATGCATTATTCTGGTTACACAATCATACAAAAGGGACTGAAGAACAAGTCTTTTATATGCAAAACGGCAAACAAATATTTGCTTGCGATATCAAATGACAATCGTATATGAAACAGTTGATAATATATATCACCATAATGGTACTAACAAGTTCTTGTTCTCCTGACAAGGGTAACCGGCTGGAATATGCCTTGCGATTTGCAGAAAATAACAGAGGCGAATTGGAAAAGGTGCTCGACCACTATTCCGACAATCCTGAAAAATTGGCTGCAGCCCGTTTTCTCATTGAGAATATGCCTTATCATTATGGTTATGAAAGTTGGCAACAGGACACCATCAAACAAATTTTGGCTGATGCCGTCAAAAGAAAATCCGTTTACGGAGAAGACTTGCTGATTATAGATAAAAAACATCTGGATAAATGGAGTTCCTATTCGCATTATAACGGAGAAAAAATATATGACTCCAAAATAATAACTGCCGATTATCTGATCGAGAATATAGACCTATCTTTTGAAGTCTGGAAAAAATATCCGTGGAACAAGCATCTCTCTTTCGATGACTTTTGCGAATTTATCCTCCCTTACAGGATAGCCAACGAGCCTTTGAGCAACTGGCGAAAAAAATATTACGAACACTATATTCCTAAGCTGGATTCCCTTTATAAAGGGACGGATGTTATCGACGCATGCAGTGCGGTCAACCAGGTTCTCAAAAAAGAATGGTTCTATTATAATACAAATTTCTCCCTGCCCCATCTGGGAGGCGATTATCTTTTCACTACCCGGGTAGGATATTGCAGGGATGCTTGCGATGTGGCAACTTATGCGATGCGATCGGTCGGTATTCCTATCACAACGGACTATTACATTTATTCACCGGATCTGAGAACCTGGCATTGCTGGAATGTAGTCAGAGATACTACAGGCCAATGCTATCCTTTCTGGTATACAAAAGATGAAATAGCACGTTCCGTAACCAATGACGGCAGGCGGAAGGGGAAAGCCTACAGGGATTGTTATGGAATACAAAACGGACGTTTCAGTAAATGGGCTGCAGATAACGCTGTGCTGCCTTTTTTCAGGAACTGTTTTGTCAAGGACGTTACGGATAATTATTCGGGATCGAATGAGATTTCTCTGCCTATAGCTGTTTCAGGATGTAAATACGCATATCTCGGTGTATTCAAAAACGGAAGCTGGGAACCTGTAGATATTGCACAGATAGAAAAAGGGCATGCAGTTTTCAAAAATATCGAACCGGATATAGTATTTCAGCTTTTATACTCAAAGAACGGTAATATCGAAACGTATGATTATCCGTTTGTTTATGACAAACAAAGAATTATCTGTTTCAAACCGGATACGGCACAACAGGAAACGGCTTGTTTAAAAAGGAAGTACCCTTTTCAGGAGTATCTTTTTAAATATATGAACCGAAACACGATAGGAGCGACAATAGAAGGAAGCAACTCGCCTGTATCCGGCATAAAACATCTGTTATACCGGTTTACCGATACGCTCCTGACGAACCGCAAGGCCATTTCAATCGGCCAACCGTGTCGATTCCGTTATTTACACCTAAATTCACCTCTTGACCATCGGTCGGAACTGGCTGAATTTGCAGTTTTCCGCGATACTTCTGAGACTCAAGCAATTCCTCTACAGCTATACCGCAATGTAGAAGGATTGTATCCTACTGATCAATACTCTGCCAAATGCGTACTGGATGGCAACCCTCTAACTTTCTTCATGTCAAAAGAATACAATGCGACATTAACCTTTGACCTGGGAAAAGTGACTGAAATCAAAAAGATACTGGTTATCCCACGGAATGATGATAATTTTATCGAACCGGGAGATCGTTATGAATTATTTTATCAGAATGGACCGGACGGATGGAAATCTTTAGGACAGCAAATCGCAAGCAGTAAAGAATTATATTTCACCGTACCTCATGGGGCGATATTTTGGCTTCGTAACTTAACAAAAGGACAGGAAGAACAAATATTCTTTATAAAAGAGGGGAAACAAGTATTTTCCTGCGACATTAATTTTTCAAAAGAGAATGCATCATGAATTTAAAGCTGCTACATATATTCCTGCTTTCCACAGGCGGAACACTTCTGCTCTGCACGCCGCTTATACACACAACGGAATTGGTAAACGGATTAGTGATCGGAAAAATGTGCTGGTTTCATCTTGTCATGCTCTTTTTTTCAGTTTGCGTATTCTTTGTGGCGTTAACCAAAAGGGCAACTGCCATTGCCTTTTCATCTTCGGATCTTTTATTATTAACCTTTACAGGAATTGTTCTTATTACTTATAAATGGAGTCTCAATCCTGAACCGGAAAAGTTAATATTTACAGGCCAGTTGGTTATTCTTTGGTTTCTGCTACGTTATATATTGACAGCTTACCGGGAGTTCAATTTTTTCTTTCTGTTCGTCGGAATGCTCACCGGACTGGTCGAAGCCGTCTGGGGAATGCAGCAATTGCATGGCTATGCCTATTCCAACCATTCGCTTTTCCGGCTGACGGGCTCTTTCTTTAATCCGGGGCCTTACTGCGGGTACTTAGCGGTCGTGCTGCCGGTTTGCCTGTGGGCGGCTTTGAAGTTTCAAAAGGGGATGCACTATTTTGCCTGGATATGCGTCGGAGCTATCCTGATTGTTTTGCCTGCCGGAATGAGCCGGTCGGCGTGGATGGCGGCGGTTGTGGCTTGCGGATGGGTGTATTGGACGGAACGGATCGGATGGGAGAAGGCGAAAGCTG
>NZ_JACOOJ010000031.1 GCF_014287585.1 Parabacteroides hominis
TTTCTTGTTATTTGATCAGTGTTTAAAAGATTAAATTTGAAAGTTAATTATATTAAGTGTTTCGCAAACATAAAATCAATATAATACTGTAAAAATAGTGACGTAGTTCTGCTAAGACTCTGTTAATTTCGTTTGTGGGAATGGTGAGTCAACAGGTGAGAATACAGTCAGGACTAATGACAATAACTTTAGCCGGTGATAATAGAATATTGGATGAGGTGGTCGTTGTCGGTTATGGGACAACACGTCGGGAAGCGAAGACAGGATCTATTACTTCCGTTTCGAGTGAAGAACTTTCCGAGTTGACGGCTTCTTCTTTTGATAAGATGTTAGCAGGTAAGATGGCTGGTGTCCAGATAACTTCCAATTCCGGTCAACCCGGTGCTAACTCTGAAATCCGTATTCGTGGTATCAGTTCAATCAATGCTGGCAACGAACCTTTATATGTTATTGATGGTGTCGCGGTTATGTCTGGAGAACAAGGCACTTTTACAAACACCTCAAATGCTTTGGCTATGATCAATCCAAATGATATAGAAAGCATTACAGTATTGAAAGATGCCGCTGCCGCTTCTGTTTACGGTTCACGTGCTGCGAATGGTGTTATTTTGGTTACTACGAAGTCGGGAAAAGAGGGAAAAAGCCGTTTTACAGCTCGTGCAAAATATGGTGTTTCTTCTTTGGCAAATGATAATAATTACCGTGCGATGAATGGTCAGGAACTTTGGACATTCCGCCGTGATGCGCTTATCAATGCCGGTTATAATCCTGATGATTCGGAAATGGGATCTTATTATTATCCGCAGAATATGTTGCAGCAGCCAATGACTGATTGGATGGATCATTTTACCCGTGCCGGACATTTGCAAGAATATGAAATTTCAGCAACGGGAGGAAGTAATAAAACTTCTTATTTTAGTTCTGCTTCCTATCATAAAAATGAAGGTGTATTTTATGGAATTAAATTTGAAAGGATTCAGGCACGTGTAAATGTTGATCATGAATTGAATAAATATTTGAAGACCGGTGTCCGTGTGAATGTCGGTTATTCGAATAGTGAAGACGTCGCTATGCAAAGTTTGTATTATTCCAATCCTATTTTTGCAGGAATGACTATTCAACCTTGGACAAAACCTTATAATGAAGATGGTAGTCATTCATTGAATATTCCGGAAAATAGTAATACGAATCCAAGGGCAACAGCCGAATATGACAAGCAGTATGCAAAGAAATATAGTTTTAACGGAAACATGTATTTGCAGTGGACTCCGATAAAAGGTTTGGTTGTCAAAACGACCAACTCTGCCGAAATGAGTTTTGTGCAAGGTATGCGTTACTGGAGTCCTGAAACCAATTATGGTGTGGCAACGACTCAGACTGATAATAATCAATATCGGTTGTTGACTACGTCAAACACTATTACTTATGAAAATGCATTTTTAGAAAATCATAATTATCGTGTCTTGGTTGGCCAGGAAGCATTACACCGGACTTGGTATCAAGATTATGTATATGCAGCAAATGTGGATGGTGGTATTCCTCATCCTCAAACGTCGGCATCCCCAACTGCGGAACATTGGGAAGAGGCGAGTACTATGATGTCTTTCTTCGGTATCTTAGACTATAACTTTGCGAGTCGTTATTATTTGCAAGCCTCTGTTCGCTGGGATGGTAGTTCACGGTTCGGAAAAGAAAATATTTGGGGAACTTTTTATTCGATAGGTGCATCTTGGAACTTGCATAATGAACATTTTATGGAAGATGTAGATTATATCGATTTGTTAAAACTTCGTGCCAGTTATGGAGTGAACGGTAATAATAATATTGATGATTATCAGCAATATGCAAAATATACTGCTGCCCTTTATAATGGTGTAGCCGGTTATTTATTAAATTCTCCGAATAATGATTATTTATCGTGGGAAAAGAATAAATCCTGGAATATTGGTATTGATTATAATTTCCTGAAACATTTTTCCGGTAGTATTGATTTTTACTCCCGTAAGACGACAGATATGTTGCTCGACCGTCCTTTGTCAAGAACGACCGGTTTTACTTCTCAAATGCAAAATGTCGGTTCATTACGGAATACCGGAGTTGAATTCCAGTTTGACGCAAATATAATTGAAACAAAGGATGTACAGTGGAATGCAGGTATTAATATTTCGCATAATAAGAGTAAGATTCTGGATCTGGCAGGCGATGAAATGATTGGCGATGCTGACTATGGAGCCTTGAAGTATATTAAAGGAGAAAAGTTATTTACTTTTTATTTGCGTGATTATCAGGGAGTAGATCCGGAAACTGGAAATGCTATGTGGATGGATAAAAACGGCGAACTTACCAATAAAATTAGCCAGGCTCGTTATATTAACGCTGGTAGTCCGGAGCCGACTGTCACGGGTGGTTTCCATACGGATGTAACTTGGAGAGGTATTACACTGAATGTCCAGTTGGAGGGAAAATTTGGAAATAAAATTTTAATTTCGGAAAATAGTTATTTGCATTCGGATGGCCAGCAGATGTCAATGAACCAAGCTGCAAGTGCTATGAATTATTGGAAACAGCCAGGTGATACGAATTGTAGTCCCAAGCCGGTAGCTTGGAACTCGACAAGTTCGAATTCAAGCGTATCAACACGTTTCTTAGAAAACGGTAGTTATGTGAGAATAAAAGATGTTACATTGGCTTATACTTTACCGAAACAATGGTTGTCTATGATCGGCGTCAATAATTTAAAGGTCTATGCAAGTGGTATGAACGTTTATACGTTTCATGATGTAGATTATTTTGATCCTGAGCGTGGTGTGAAAGGTATGGGATCTGGTATTTATCCGATGACTAAGTCGTTTGTATTTGGTTTGGATGTGACATTTTAATAATTAAAAAAAGAATGAATATGAAAAAGATAATGATATATGGGCTGTCGCTGTTGACACTGGGACTTTCTTCCTGTAATGGTTTTTTGACGGAAGAACCTGTTACGGAGCTTGATACGGAAACAGTTTTGTCAACTTACGAATCGTTAAACAAAGCGATGCTTGGCACGTATAGTGCCTTAAATGATGGAACTTGGTATGGTGCAGGTTTCGTGTTGAGTTGCGAATTACGTTCCGGCAATGCAAAAAATCCGACAAATACGGACTTTACTTCCGGACGATATATAAATGAATATAGTTGGGTCTATCTGGATTCTAATACGTCGGGTTTATGGAACTATGCCTATTTTCTAATTGCTCAGGCAAATAATATAATTAACAATGTCGATGGCAAAGAACTTCCGGATGTGACGACTCAGGATTTGAATAATATTAAGGGGGAAGCGATGTTTTTACGTGCGTTATCTTATTTTGATCTGTTACGCACGTATGCACAACCTTATACTTATGCTCCACAAAGTCCGGGAGTTTCCATCACATTGGTTGTAGATAAAGATGCACGCCCTTCTCGTAATACCGTGGCTGAGTGTTTCGATCAGGTTGTAAAAGATTTATTAGAAGCGGAAAGCCTGATGGATGACGAGTATACGCGTTACGATGCAGCCGATCCTTATTCTGTAGTCAGCAAACCTGCTATTTGGGGCTTGCTCTCAAGAGTGTATTTATATATGGGCGAATGGCAAAAATGTGCAGATTATGCTACGAAGGTTATAGATAGTGGCCTATTTAGTATCTTTACGGAAAGTCAATTGCCAAATGTCTGGGGAAAAGATGCTTCGGATGGAGGAGAAGTAATTTTTGAAGTGTATGGCAGTGATAAAAATTATTATAACGAGTATTGGGAAGATATTTCCTGGATGACGAATCCGGATGGATATGCTGACGTTGCATCTACTGCCGATTTACGTGATTTGTATGAAGCTGGTGATGTTCGCCTTAAATTATTCAAGTCTCACAAAGAGGCTCCTGATCATTTCTGGACGACAAAGTATACCGCAAAGGATGCTTCATCAAGGCCGTCTTATGCAAATATTGTAGTACTTCGTCTTTCGGAAATGTACCTGAACCGTGCAGAAGCATTGGCTCATGGTGCGACTATTGCCGGAGCAACAGCCGACGGTGATTTGTTGGCAATTACTTCAAACCGTGGTGCTTCGCCTGTTACGGCTACATTGGAAAATATCTTGTTGGAACGCCGTAAAGAACTTGCTTTTGAAGGGCATTTGATTTACGACATGGCTCGTACCGGAACATCTTTGCATCGTGTCGATTATCAGGGAGCTGCAGATGCTAAAGATATTGAGTTCCCAAGCTACCGTTGGGCATTGCCAATCCCAAAGAGTGAAATGGATGCCAATCCCAACATGGTTCAGAACGATGGTTATTAATTAATAAGGGGGGGGAGGCGGTATGTCAAAAAAACTCTTGTTTCCGCGTCGAGCGCGGGAACAGGACATTTTTGACACACTTCCATTTCCTCTCTGATAATATTTAATGAGTATGAACTGGTTTGTCAGAATAATAATATTGATTTGTTCTATGTCGTGGGGAATGGGCTCGTTGAATGTAGTTTCCGGTTCCGGCTATGCCCCAACGACAAAGTGGCCTTATTTATATGAAGATTTTGTGGATGGAACCGTTTATTTCTCGAAAGAACAGAAGACGAAGCACATGAAATTGAATGTGCATCTGCAGAATTGCACATTACATCATCTGGATGGAGACAAAGTTCTGCAATCTGATCCTCGTAATGTTGAATTGATCCGGATAGGAAATGATCAATTTGTTTATATGAACGGCGAACTGGTTCGCCTCGTTAAAACAGACAGAGAAGTTTCTTTAGTAAAATTGGTCAAAGCTGATATGGCAGCTTTGTCAAGAGGAACATCTGGAGCTTATGGTATGAGTACGGATGTTTCAGCCGTAAATCAGTTAACCTCTATTCAATTGGGAGGTATCTCGAATCTGAGCCATGTACAGATGAAACTTGAAAGGAATGATGGCAAGGATCTTCCTTTGATAGAAGAATACTATTTTATTTTTGGTGACAAGATCGTAGAGGCGACTCGCAAAGAAGTTGAAAAATCCCTTGGTGATAACGGTAAAACGAAATTGAAAGCATTTGTAAAACAAAATAAGATCAAATGGAAAAATGAAGACAGTTTGGTAAAGCTATTGGAGTTTTTCCGGCAGTAAGAAATATCCTAACGTATATACACATTTATCAAGTATTAGACACACATTGATAGAAGGCCAGGGTTTGTAGTGATACAAGCCCTGGCTGTTTTGTTTCATTAAGAGCGGTCATTTTTATTTCGCATCCAGCCTCTTTACCACCTGTCCGTAAATGATAAGCGCTAAAGCAGAAACCAATGCGATCGCCCCGAAATAATACCAGATGTAATGCGCATGCGCACTGGCGGCTACCCATTCTTCATGTGTGCTGAACAACGTCGGTTCCGGGCAATATTTGCTTAGCAGGAAGCCGGAAAGGCCGAAGCCCAGGATGGAGGAAAGGAAAGAGTGCAAATGGCTGAATCCCAGATAAAGCCCTTCTTCTCCTTTCGGGGCCTGCAAAGAGAAATATTCGAGGAAGCGGGGAGAGATGAAAGTCTCGGCCAATCCCTGAAAGACAATGCCGACCACCATCATAAAGGCAACCGGGTGCATCCCCAGGATAGTGGAACTGCCGTCCAGCATATTACCGGAAGCCATGCATAAAGCAGATACCGGCATGATGAACATCCCGATGGTCATAGACGTCAGTGCGGTTTTCTTTCGCATCAACTGAGTGACCAGGTTGACCGTCAGGACTACGACCAACGGATTCACATTCGCATACCACGAAGGAGAAGCCCCTTCGCCTGCCAGGCGAAGTACATATTTAGGCATTGTCGCATATAACTGGTGTTGCACCATCCAGAATCCGGTAATGATCAGGATCAGGATTATGAGACGCCCGTTGCAGCAGACTTTTAACAATGCCTGCCAGATTTGGCTGAATGTTTTTCCTTCACCGCTATGCTGGCTGCTCTTGTAGAAGAACCAGATCGCCAGTAAAGCCAGAAATGTCATGGAGGCAGAGAAGTAGTTCAGCGTGATAAGCCCCTCGTTTCCGAGAGCTTCGCGGAGCGGCTTGACAATCGTCTTACCGGAGAAAGCACCGATGTTAACCATTGCGTAAAAGATAGAGAATCCTTTGGCACGGGTTTCGGGAGTCGTCTCTTTGGCTACCGTTCCGGAAATCACGCTCTTGATGAAAGCACCACCGCATACGATCAGGATCATAATCGGGATGATCCCGTATTGCAGGTTGCTTTCTAACAGCCCGGTGAAAGTGGTGGTCGTTCCGTATTGCACCAATCCGGCAGACTGTAGCCAAGTCGGATAGACGGCCAGTCCCAGATAGCCCAAAGTGAGCAGGGCGAAAGCTATCAGCATGGAGTTGCGGAAACCGATCTTATCGGCAAGTGCTCCGGCGAAAGTAGGGAACAGATAGAGGCAGGCAGAAAAGACACCGGCGATACCGGCCGCCTGAATGTCATTGAATCCGAGAATCCGGCTTAGATAAAGGGTGATTACGATGAAAACGCCGTAGTACGCGGCACGTTCGAAGAGTTCAACGGTATTTGCTACCCAAAATGCTTTACTGAATTTGATTTTCTCTTTAGTTGTCGTGTTCATTGAATTTGTTGTTTGTTATTAAAAAAAATAACGCAAACGGCGGGGAAAGCAGATGAGAAAATAAGAGCTGCGTTTTCGTGCCGTTTGCGTTATACCGGTTTATATTAAATTTCGCATGCGCAAAGTGTCGGGATCAGGTTGCGGTCGCCATACGCATTGTCTACGCGGGCCACGTTAATCCAGAATTTACTGTCGTGCAACCATTCCAGCGGGAAGGCGGCCTTGCTGCGCGGATATTCGTGTTTCCATTCGTCGGCTGTTACTTCGTATTCCGGATGAGGAGCGTTCTTCAGCACGTTGTCTTCCTTCGAAGCCTTGCCTTCTTCCACTTCCTTGATTTCGTCCCAGATACATTCCAACACTTCAACGAAGCGATCCAGTTCGGCTTTGCTTTCGCTTTCGGTCGGTTCGACCATCAGAGTGCCGTGGACCGGGAAGGAAAGAGTAGGAGCGTGGTAACCGAAGTCCATCAGACGTTTGGCGATATCGCCTTCGTCGATACCCGAACGTTCTTTTACCGTGCGACATTCCAGGATCAGTTCATGGCCGACGCGGCCTGTAGCACCTGTGTAAACGATTCCGTAAGTGTCTTTGAATTTAGCCGCCAGATAGTTTGCGTTCAGGATCGCAGTCTTGGTGACCGTTTCCAAACCTTCTGTTCCCAGCATGCGGATATAAGCATACGTGATCGGCAGAATGCCCGCGCTGCCATAAGGTGCTGCGGAGACTGTGTTCAAGTCGTTGCCCCACAATACCGGATGCTGCGGCAGGAACGGTACGAGATGTTCGGCAACGCAGATCGGACCTACTCCGGGACCGCCGCCCCCGTGAGGAGAAGAGAAAGTCTTATGCAGGTTCAGGTGGCAGACGTCAGCACCGATAGTACCCGGATTTGTCAGGCCGACCTGAGCGTTCATATTGGCTCCGTCCATATAGAGCTGGCCGCCGCAAGCGTGCACAATGTCGCACATTTCCTTGATGTCCACTTCGAAGATACCGTGAGTAGACGGATAAGTGATCATGCTGGCAGCCAGGTTGTCCTTGTTGGCTTCGGCTTTCGCACGGAAATCTTCCAGGTCGATATTCCCCTTGTCGTCACATTTTACTGTTACGGTCGTGAACCCGCACTGGATTGCACTTGCCGGGTTCGTGCCGTGGGCGGAAGCGGGAAGCAGGACGATGTTGCGATGTCCCTGCCCGATGCTTTCCAGGTAAGCCCGGATCACGCGCAGACCTGTGTATTCGCCGGCGGCTCCGGAATTCGGTTGCAACGTACAGCCTTTGAATCCGGTGATCTCGCACAGGTAAGCCGATAAGTTTTCAATCAGTTCCTTATAGCCTTCAACCTGTTCTTCCGGCGCATACGGATGGATATTCATGAATTCCGGGCGGCTGAGCGGCAGCATGGTCGATGCCGGATTCAGTTTCATTGTGCAAGAACCTAAGGATATCATCGACTGGGCCAATGAAACATCCTTGCGTCCCAGACGGGTGATGTAGCGCATCAGCTCCGTTTCGGTATGATATTTCTTGAATACGTCTTCCTGCAGGAATTCGGAAGTACGGGTGAATTTCGGATCGAAATAAGTCTTTTCGGGAACAGCCTCTTTCAGCATGTAATCCTTTCCGGCTGCCCCGGCGAAGATATACAATAATACGCCGATATCGGTAGGCTGAGTCGTTTCGTCCAAGCTGATGCCGACCTGTCCGGCTTCGAAATAGCGCAGGTTCACCTTGCATTCGAGTGCGATTTCGCGGAGCGCATTAACGGAAACATGTTCCGGCAATTGAATTTTCAGCGTGTCGAAATAATCTTTGTTCAGTTGCTTGTAACCTAATTTTTCCAGTTCGCCCGCCAGGAAACCGGCAGAAGCGTGGATGCGTCCGGCGATGTTCTTCAATCCTTCTGCCCCGTGGTATACGGCATAGAAACCGGCCATCGTGGCAAGCAGGGCTTGAGCCGTGCAGATATTGGAAGTCGCTTTTTCACGTTTGATATGCTGTTCGCGTGTCTGTAAAGCCAAGCGATAAGCCGCATGTCCATAGGCATCTTTGGAGATACCGATGATACGTCCGGGGATGGAACGCTTGTATTCGTCTTTCGTAGCAAAGAAAGCGGCAGACGGGCCGCCGTAGAACATCGGGATACCGAAACGCTGGCTGCTCCCGAACACGACGTCCGCTCCCCATTCTCCCGGAGGAGTCAGCAAGACGAGGCTCATCAGGTCGGCAGCAACGGCGACACGTGCTCCGCCAGCATTGGCACGCGCGATAAATTCTTTATAATCTTCAATCGAACCGTCGGCATTCGGGTACTGGACAATCGCCCCGAACACATCCGGAGTGAATTCAAATGTCTTGTAATCGCCCACTATAACCTTGATGCCTTGCGGGATCATGCGGGTGTTGATAACGGCCAGTGTAGAGGCAAATACGTTTTCGTCGACAAAGAGCGTATTAGCTTCAGACTTCACCTGCGCACGGCTCCGGCTTCCGTGGAACATGGTTGCCGCTTCGGCAGCAGCTGTCGCTTCGTCCAGGAGGGAGCAGTTCGTTAGCGGCAGGCCGGTCAGTTCCGCAATAACAGTCTGGAAATTCAGCAAGGCTTCCAGGCGTCCCTGCGAAACTTCTGCCTGGTACGGAGTGTAGGAAGTGTACCAAACCGGATTTTCAAATACGTTACGTTGGATAGGAGCGGGGCAAACCGTGTCGTACCAGCCCATTCCGATATAAGAAGTAAAGACTTCGTTCTTGGAAGCCAGCTCGGAGATGTGTTCTGCGAACTCACGTTCCGTCATGGGTTCGGGAAGGTTAAGCGGCTCTTTCAAACGGATGTCGGACGGGATGGTCTGATCGATCAACTCGTCAACCGACTTGACGCCGATGGCTTGCAGCATGGAAGGAATGTCTTCTGCCGAAATGCCAACGTGGCGGTTTACAAATTTATTTGTGTCCATAATATTATGTAGTTTATAAATAGGGATTATTAAAATTTTCATCGATGACTCTTGTCTCCGGCCCGTGTCCCGGATAGATTACTGTCTCGTCGGGAAGCGAAAGGAGCTTGTCGCGGATAGCGGCGACCAATACTTCCTGGTTTCCGCCCCAGAGGTCGGTACGACCGATGCTTCCGGCAAACAGCGCGTCGCCGACAATCGCAAAGCCGTTCTTTTTGTTATAGAAAGCGACACTGCCGGGTGAATGTCCGGGAACAGTCAGCACTTGAAGTTCGGATGTGCCGAACTTGATGGTTTCGCCTCCTACGATATACTTTTCAACCGGGACGTTCTCGACATGCTGACGCAGTCCGAACAGCTTGGCCTGTTCGTCAGGAGAGGGCAGTTTCTCGACATCCAGCTTGTTCGCTTCGGGTTTCAAACCGTATGTCTTATATATAAAACCGTTTCCGAATACGTGATCCACGTGCAGGTGAGTGCAGAGCAAATGCTTTAACGTCAATTTGTTTTCGAGGATGAAGCCTGCCAGCTCCTTTTCCTCTTCCTTGCGGCAGCAGCCACAATCGATCAGCACGGCTTCGCGTGTATCATCATACAGCAGGAATGTATTCTCCTGGAAATAATTGAACTCAAACAATTTTATTGTAATCATAACGGTACGTAAACAACTTTTTTAGTTTGGAAAAATTCTTCTTTAAAATGGTCACTCAGGCTGAGGCTGACAGCTTGTTTGCGGAATGGCAATATTTCATGCTGCAACTCTCCTCCCTTCAAACAAATCAAACCATTGGGAAGTGCATTTTGTTGTTCTTTTTTTATATTCTTACGAGCAATTTTTACCAGATCGGCCAGCGGCATGACGGCACGGCTCACGACAAAGTCGAACAATTGCTTTTCTTCTTCGGCGCGGCAATGGCGGAAAGTGACGTTTTTCAGACCGATCGCTTCGGCTACGGCTTGTCCGACTTTGATCTTTTTCCCGATACTGTCTACCAAATGAAACTGTACTTCAGGATGCAGGATCGCAAGCGGAATGCCGGGAAAACCTCCTCCCGTACCGATATCCATAACTGTCGATCCTTTTTTGAATTTCAACATCTTCAGGATGCCCAGCGAATGAAGCACGTGATGCAGGTACAGATTCTCTATATCTTTGCGTGAAATTACATTGATCTTGGAATTCCAGTCCGAATATAAGTCGAACAAGGCATCTATCTGTACCTTCTGTTCATCGGTCAGTTCCGGAAAATAACCCTTTAGAATTGTCAATTGACAATTGACAATTGACAAATTAGGGGGATTTGCTATGTTGTTGTCCATATATATATTTATGAATAGGCTTTTTAGTATTCTACTTTAATTGTCAATTAGTTTCGCGATCGGACTGTCTTTCTTCAATAGATATTGGATTTCCGCGTAGGGTAAGAACACATTTGTTTCTCTTACTACGTAAGCGGCGATCTCATATTCATTAAAGGTATATGTGATGCCGTTCCCGTCGACCAGGAAATTACCGTTCGGAAAGATTTCTTCGACACTGAAGAACCCGATGTTTTCGAGGTCTTTCGGATTCTCCACCTTGTTTTGTTTGGCAATATGGTCGATTAATATCTGTGCGAGGCTGTCCTGGAAGTTTTCGATGAAAATATCTTCTTCCGTGATCGCATTGCCTGTTTTCAGGTTGATCACATGGTTGTTGTAGGCATGCGAACCGTGTGCGCCGCCTGTATAGTTTTCAAAACTTACGGTGTAGCTCAGAATGTCATTCTGGTTGTAGACGATTTCGTCCGACGACATTTCGAAATAAGAGAACCAGGCTCCGACCGGCAGATCGTCCTTCTTTTCCAGTTCCGCCTTGAAATCGGCTTCCAGCTCTTTATAGTTATTCAGATAATCTTCCGTGTATTTGGCGACCGCCTCTTCGGGGGACAGGTTTTCGTAATTTTCGCCGAAGTAGGAGAGGACGAAATCATTCTGCATCTTTTTCAGAATCTCTTTATCGGAGAATTTGGCAGGATAGGTGAAGTTCAATTGCAGGTTGCAATTGGGATTATCCGGATTATCCAGCAGGTGATAGGTCCGATCCACCCGGATGGAATCGAATTTGATATCATTATCGGCCGTTCGCTTCGTGTTTGTATTGCAACCGGTTACGAACATTCCTAAAAGAAAAAGCGCAATCAAATTTTTACATATTTGTGTACTCATCGGAATCATAGATTTTAGATAATACTTTTAGATGCAAATGTAAGCTATTATCTTGTAATAAACGAATGGCAGGTTTCTTTTTTCAGCGTCGGCCACATCAAAATGGTATTGGCAGGCAACTTTTTTGATACGTAATAAAGCCTGTTTTTCAAGTAAAAAAATACAATATTCCCTCCTAAAAACCAATAAATAATTATGTCGCTGATATTTAGCCGGTTGTCGGATTATGTGTTTCTTAAAAAATATTACCCTTGCGGATAATTTGAAATAAACGGGGTAGAAAAACAAAATATATGCCATGTTGTTTCGATTTGGACCAATGGGTATTCGTACGTTTATTACAATAAGGTCTAAAAAAACGATAAGCTAAATGCCTACGCTCCGAATCGCCGCGACGCCGGGCGAAAACGATGTTTATGCCATCGTCGTGAATCCGGAGTTCTGTTTGGCGAAGATTGAATTGTAAATGTTTTAAACGAAAATAAACGCTAATTAGGCAACCTTTTGAGAAAAAGGTTGCCTAATTCTATTCGTAAAACGAACAAATCCCCTATATTTGCAAAGTGTGTACGCACACCTCTTTTGTACCATGTAAAAAAATAGCAAATGGCTTATGTCTTATTCTAACTACTATGCGGCTTCCGGGCTTTTCCATGGATCCATGTCGTCGGTAATGGGAACGCAGTTCGACATCCTGATGGTCGGCAGCGATCCCTGTCTTCTTGGTGCGGTCTGGGAAAAGGTCGAATCGGAAGTGCGGCGGCTGGATAAGATGCTGAACCGGTTCGATCCGGAGAGCGAAGTTTCGTTTGTTAACCGGGAAGCCGGGCATTATCCGGTGACGGTTGGGGAAGAGCTTTGGAATATATTGCAGAACTGCAAGCGTTACAATGAGTTGACGGAAGGATATTTTGATATAACTTTGCAGGGATTCAATCAGGTATTGTTGACGGAGGAAGATAAAAGCATTTTTTTCTTTTCCGAATCTTTACACATTGATCTCGGCGGGTACGGGAAAGGATATGCGCTTGCTAAAATACGGGAGCTGTTAGAAGAAAACGGGATCGGCAAGGCGCTTGTCAATTTCGGGAATAGTTCGGTCCTGGCGGTCGGTACGCATCCGTGCGGCGAATATTGGCCGATCGGCCTTGACAATCCGTTTACGAAGGAGCGGGTGGCCGATTTGAAGTTGTGTGACAGTTCGCTTTCGACATCCGGAAATATGCCTTCCCATCCGCGCCACATCGTGAACCCGCATACGGGAGCATTCGTGGATGATAAGAAAATGGTGTCGGTGGTGGCGAAAGATCCGGTAGTGGCGGAGATCCTGACAACTGCCTTTATGATTGCCGGCGATGAGCGTATTCCGGTAATCGCGTCTCAATTTGATATTTATGAAAAACATGTATATAAGTTATGAAAAATGATGAGAATTCAGTCAATTTAAGCCGGCGGGACTTCTTCAAGGAGCTGGGAATGATTGGGGGGGGCGGTGCGCTGCTTTCCGCGTTTCCCTGGTTGCAGTCCTGCAGCGCTGACGATAAGGCACAGATCGCGAAGGAAAAAGTGCGGATCGGATTTATCGGTACAGGTTCACGCGGACAGTACCACCTGAATAACCTGAAGACAATTCCGTATGCCGATGTGGTTGCCTTGTGTGATAATTATCCTCCCCACCTGAAAGAGGCTTCGGCCCTTTATCCGAAAGCGAAGACGTATGATGATTACCGGAAACTTTTAGAAGACAAAGACGTGCAGGCAGTCATGATCGCCACTCCGCTCTACGAACATGCGCATATCACGATCGATGCCTTGCATGCAGGCAAGCATACGTTTTGCGAAAAGTCGATGGCGATGACGTGCCAGGGCTGCCTGGATATGTACAATGTCTTTAAAGAATCCGGCAAGGTGATGTTTATCGGCCAGCAGCGTTTATATGATCCGAAATATATAAAGGCGATGGAAATGGTCCATGCCGGCTTGTTGGGAGAGATTAACTCGATACGGGCATACTGGTTCCGCAATAACGACTGGCGCCGTCCCGTTCCTTCTCCCGATTTGGAACGTAAGATCAACTGGCGTTTATATAAAGACTATTCATGCGGCCTGGTGACGGAGTTGGCTACCCATCAGTTGCAGGTGGGAAACTGGGCGTTGAAGATGCTTCCCGAAAAGGTGGCAGGCATGGGAGATATCGTCTATTGGAAGGATGGTCGCGAGGTGTATGACAGCATCAATTTGATTTACCATTATCCGAACGGCGTGAAGATGACCTACGAGTCGATGATAGCCAACAAGTTTTATGGCCTTGAAGAAGAGATCATGGGCAGTAAGGGCACGATGGAACCGGAGAAAGGCAAATATTATTTTGAGGATGCCGAACCTGCTCCCGGTATCATGCAGTTGATCAACCAGATCGAACATGGGATTTTCGACAATGTTTCATTTGCCGGTCCGAGCTGGGTGCCTGAAACGGCATCGGTAAACAAGGGGCATTTGATCATGGACAATGTCACGACGATCAGCGGACAGTCATCGGTAGGTGCTGCCGGCGACGGTTCTGTCGAGTTGGTTACCGCTTTCTGCGAAGCTGCCATTACCGGCAAACCTGCTCCCGACCTGGTGGAAGAAGCCTACTATTCTTCTGTTTTGGGCTTGTTGGGCTTGCAGGCGATCGATGAAGGACGGGTGATTACTTTCCCGGATGAATATAAAATACCGTATCTAAATTTTGCATGATTATGAAAGAAATCGTATTATCTGTAAAGAGACAAAAAACGGAAATCAAGATATTCTGTGTCTGTATCGCGCTCGCTTATCTGATGAATATTATCTCTATCATCACATACGGTACAAGTTGGTCCGAACTCTGGACACAATCGCTCTGGATGCTGCTCATCACGTGTGGCTTTTACGGGTTGTCGGTCGTGCTCCGGTTGCTGTATTACGGCATCCGGCAGTTAAGAAAATAAGGAAACGTGGCGCAGGCTCTCTTTTGCCGTCTGCTGAAGCAGGCGGTAAAAGAGAGCCGTATTTTGGAATTTGTTTGCATGATCCGTGAATGTTTTTGATTGATTTCTTATCCTGTTTTCCTGTCGGATTGGTTTCCTTTGTGCAATAAATCTGATAAACATGAAAAAGACGATTTTACTTTTCACGATTCTGTTGGCGTCATGCGCCGGCAACCAGACACAAGAGATCCGGACGGTGGAACGTTTGTCTACCGCATCCCGTAATGACTACTATGTAAGCAACCGGACCCCGTTACAACCCCAACAATTTATTAAACTGCCTGCCGGAAGTATAGAGCCGGAAGGCTGGATCAGGCGGCAGATCGAATTACAGAAGGACGGCCTTTGCGGCCATTTAGGAGAGATCAGCGCCTGGTTGCAGAAGGGCGACAATGCCTGGTTGAAGAACGGAGGCGAATGGGGATGGGAAGAAGTGCCTTATTGGCTGCGCGGGTACGGCAATATGGCCTATGCCTTGAAAGACGAGACGTTATTGAAGGAAACGAAGTTCTGGATAGATGCCATCCTGGCAAGCCAGCGGACGGATGGCAATTTCGGACCTGTCCACCTGAATAACGGCAAGCAGGATTTCTGGCCGAACATGATCGTCCTTTGGATCATGCAATCCTACCATGAATATACGAACGACAGCCGGGTGATCGACTTCATGACCCGCTATTGCCATTATCTGCAAACGGTTCCCGACGACGCTTTCCTCTCCAGTTATTGGGAGAACAGTCGTGGAGGGGATAATCTTTGGAGCGTGGTCTGGCTGTATAACCGTACGGGCGACGAGTCTCTTCTTCCGTTGGCCGAAAAGATTCACCGGAACACGGCAGACTGGACCAAGTCGACCCAGCTTCCGAACTGGCACAATGTGAATGTCGCCCAGTGCTTCCGCGAACCTGCCACCTATTATCTGTTTACAAAAGACTCGGCGATGTTAGCTGCCAGCTATAATGTCCAGAGCCTGATACGCCGTGCTTTCGGCCAGGTTCCCGGCGGAATGTTCGGGGCGGACGAGAATGCCCGTATCGGCTTCTTCGATCCCCGGCAGGGAACGGAGACTTGCGGTTTCGTGGAGCAGATGGCGTCCGACGAGATCATGCTGCTCATCAGTGGCGATCCTTATTGGGCCGACCATCTCGAAGATGTGGCGTTTAACAGTTACCCGGCTTCGCTGATGCCTGATTACCGTGCGCTCCGTTATCTGACCTGCCCGAATATGGCGATCAGCGACTCGCGCAACCATCATCCGGGGTTGGACAATTCCGGCCCTTTCCTGGCGATGAACCCGTTCAGCAGCCGTTGCTGCCAGCACAATCATGGTTTCGGCTGGCCTTACTATGTCGAGCATTTGGTCTTGGCGACGCCGGACAACGGGGTAGCTGCCGTTTTATACAATTCTTGCAAGACGAATGTAAAGGTGGGCGACGGGACGGAAATCAGCCTGCACGAACAGACGAATTATCCGTTTGAGGAAATGACGCGTTTTACGGTCGGAACATCCGAAGCCGTATCTTTCCCCTTCTACTTCCGTATTCCGTCCTGGTGTAAAAACGCGTCCGTCCTGATTAACGGGAAGCAGCAGCAGGCGACGCTTGCTCCCGGAACCTATGCCTGCATCGAACGGGAGTGGAAAGATGGCGACGAGGTTGTTCTGAACCTTCCGATGGAATATGCCGTTCGCCGGTGGCAGGTAAATAAGAACAGCGTCAGTGTCGATTACGGTCCGCTCACGCTCTCTTTGAAGATCGATGAAGAATATATGCAGATGCCGAGCACCGAAACGGCTGTCTGGGACTCCAAATGGCAGGAAGGGGCAGATGCTTCGGCCTGGCCGACATTCGAGATCCTGCCGAAGGGCCCGTGGAATTATGCCTTGAAAGTCCAGTCGCCCGTCACGCTGCAGCGCAAAAGCTGGCCGTCGGACAACAATCCTTTCACGCTCTCTTCCGTTCCGATGGAGTTCAAGGCGCAGGGACGTTTAGTCCCGGAATGGAAGATCGACGAATACGGCCTGTGCGGAGTTCTGCCCTATGAAAACGCCCGCAAGTCCGACCGCCTGGATGAAATCACGCTGGTCCCGATGGGTGCTGCCCGGCTCAGGATTACGGCTTTCCCGGTGGCGGAATAAGTATAGGGTGAAATGATTTTGGACAAAGAAATAAAAAAACGTATCTTTGTCCGAAATCATAACTCATAAATCTCCCGATATGGCAACATTAGATATAGATGCGCTTCGCATAGAACTCATGCGCGACATACTTGATACCGACGATCTGGAAGTATTGAGAACCGTTAAGCGTTCCCTGACCCATGCTCTTGCAAAAGTGAAGCAGCAGCAGGTAGTCCGGGAAGAAGAGGTGGAATATATCAGCAAACAGGAAATATTGAATGGCATTCGTGAAGGGCTGACTGAATTCTATCAGGCAAAGAAAGCGGGAAAGGAATTGCCTGATGCGGAGGACTTGTTCAATGAACTATAAGATCAAATATATCTCTGTATTTGCTAAAGAACTGAAACGTCTTGGCAAGAAGTATCGTTCCATGTCGCAAGATTATGCTCGGTTAATAGAAGAACTCCATGCCAACCCCCAAGCCGGCGTCAGCCTTGGCGGCGGTGTCCGCAAGGTACGTATGGCAATTGCCAGCAAGAACAAAGGCAAAAGCCACGGGGCCCGCGTAATTACCTTTACTTACTCCGTCGACGAAGAAACCGGAACCATCGTTTTGCTGTATATGTACGATAAAGAAGAGCGCGAAAACATATCGGCAGCCGAAATCACCCGTCTCCTTGAACAAGTGAAGACAGAAAACGGCCTTTGATCTTGCCGGTCTGACTACAATTTTTATCCCTGCAATATATTCAGTATTAAAGAGTCGTCTGTTTCAGATACTCCGACGGGCTTTTCCCATACTGTTTCTGGAAACAAGTCGAGAAATAGGCGGGGGAGGAGAAGCCTACCTGGAAAGCGATCTCGTTGATGCGGTTCTCTCCGTTCTGCATCAGCAGGATCGCTTTCTTCAAGCGGGCGATGCGGATGAAATCGTTCGGGGAAAGACCGGACAGGCCCTTGACCTTTCGGTAGAGGCTGGAAGTGCTCATTCCCATCGTGTCGGCAAGCATTTCGACGGAAAGGGCTTCGTTGCTGAGGTTCTTTTCCAGGTAATTGTTCAGTTTGCGGAGGAAAATATCATCAACCTGTGAAACGGCGAGGGAGGCAACCGGGGCGAGCGGTTTTTCTAAGTAAGTTTTGTTTAGCAGTTCCCGGCTTTTCAGGAGATTGCCGACCTGTGCCGTCAGCAGTTCGATGGAGAAAGGCTTTTCCATATAAGCGTCGGCTCCCGTGTTCAGCCCTTTCAGGCGCGATTGCAGGTTGTGTTGCGCCGTGAGCAGGATAAACGGGATATGGCTGATATTGACATCGTTTTTAACTTCGTTGCAAAGTTCGAAACCATCCATAAGGGGCATCATGACATCGCTGATGATCAGGTTGACCGTGTTCTTACGGACCAGGTCGAGAGCTGCTTTTCCATTTTCGGCTTCCAATACCTGATACGTCTCTGCCAGTTCGCGGGCGATGAAACGGCGCATGTCGTCCTGGTCCTCGACAATCAGAACGACTGATTTGCCTGCTTCGGGCAAGGTCACCATTTCAGGCTTCTCTTTTTCATTTCCGGCAACAATCCGGAAACTGTCTTCCTGCTGTTCGGGCAGCATCAGGACGAATTGGTTCAACCCGCCGGGTGTTTGCCGGTAGAACAGTCTGCCACGGTGGAATTCCGTCAAAGAATGCGCAAGCGATAGGCCTATGCCGCTTCCTAACTGATTTTCTGTCTCTTTAAGGCGGTAGAACGGATTGAATATGTTTTCCGCTTCGCTGTCGGGAATCAGATGCCCGTCGTTGGTGACGAGCAGGGTGAACATCCGTTCTTCGCCTGCAGGAGGAAGCAGTTCGAGCGCGATCCGGCTGTCTGAATATTTCAGCGCGTTGCTGACCAGGTTGCTGACGATCTTGGAGAATGCTTCCCGGTCCAGGCAGGCCTCGAAAGGCAGTTCCGGCAGTTTGGCCGTGAAATCCTTGTTTTCCTGTTCGAAAGCCGGGCGGAACGGATGCAGGATCGTTTCCAGCCAGAGGACGACATCGGTCGTGACATAGTTCAGTTTGAACCCTCGGCTTTCCGTCTTGCGGAAATCCAATAGCTGGTTGCTGAGGTCTAACAGCCGTCCGGTGTTTTTCTCGATAATCTGCAAGTTCTCCTGTGTGGCGGGCGTTCCGTCACCCGAACGAAGGATTTTTTCCAACGGGGCCTTTATCAGGGTGAGCGGTGTCCGTATTTCATGCGTGATAAAGGTAAAGAACTGTATCTTCGCATCGTAAAGCTCTTTCTCTTTCTTGCTTTCGAATATTTCGCGGTTGATGCGGTGTTTCTCTTCCAGTTTGGCTTTTTTATAGTTATACCAAAGTACGATCAACAGGCATAAGATCAGAAAATAAATGAGCAATGCCCATCCGGTAGCCCAGAACGGCGGTGTCACCGTGATGCGGAGATTCGTTTCGTTGTCTTGCCAAACCCCGCTGCTGTTGGTCGATTTTACCCGGAAAACATAGTCGCCGGGCGACAGGTTGGCAAAGGTCACGTCTTTATTCTGCTTCATATAAATCCAGTCCTTGTCACTCCCTTCCAGGCGGTAGGCATACTGGATCGCGTCCGGCGAAGTGTAGCTCAATGCGACATACGAAAGGGTAAAGGTGGAACGGTTATGCGGGAGTTTCAGTTCTCCGCTTTTCATAATCCGGTTGACATTATATTTAGGAGCGCCGATGCGGTCGTCCTGCACGTCTATGCGGGTGATGCACAGGGACGGGGAGTAAACATCTTCCTTGAAATCACGCGGATTAAAAGCGATCATTCCGTTGATGGTTCCCATATACATGGTTCCGTCCGGCATCTTGTAGGCGGAACTGTAGTTGAATTGCGTTTCGGGCAAGCCATCCGTGTATGAGTACGTTTTCATCACGTATGTTTCCGGGTTGAAACGAACCAGCCCGTTGGCCGTTGCAATCCAGAAAAGCTGTTCGTCATCTTCCAGGATACGGTGTACGATATTGCTGGGTAGCCCGTTTTCGACCGTGATGCGGTTGAATGAATCCGATATCTCGTTATAGAGGGAGAAACCGTAGACGGTTGCCACCCAAATCCGGTTTTTCGAGTCTTCGAATATGGAAGTCACGTTGTTGTCGCCGATGGTCTGCGACCGCTCGCGGTTGGATGTATAATGCGTGAACTTCTTATCGGCTTTGGAGTATCGGTAAGCTCCGGAGGTGGTCGCAATCCAGATGTCCCCTTTGGTGTCTTTGTAGATTTGGCGTACCATCGACTTGATCTCTGTTCCCCAGGGAACGAACCGTTCTTCTTTTTTATGGAAGAGGACAAGCCCTTCGGAAGTCCCGATCAGGATTTCGTCTTCAGACAATTTGCAGAAGCAGAGTATGAAGTCCGCCGGCAGCAGATTATCGGTACTGCTCCGGGTATATCGTTTGATGATTTTGCCGGAAGGAATGTCCAACAGGTCGATTCCTGTATTGAATGTTCCGACCCATAGCTGCTGGCTGTCGGCAAGCAGGCCGTGGATATTGGTGGCTGAAAGCGGGTGAGAGGGGTTGGTTCGGGAGAAGTTCGTGATCTCGCCGGTAGCCGGATTATAGCGGTTGATCCCGTTGTCTTCCGTTCCTAACCAGAGGTTGCCGTACTGATCCGGACAGATTTCACGCACGGCATTTCCCGGCATTCCCGGATGGGTTTTCCCTCCGATAAAGTATTTAAACGGAACATATTCTTTGGGAAGATAGTTGATCCCTCCGAAAAAGGTGGTGACCCATATCCCCCCTTCACGGTCTTTTGTGATCGAATAGACCGCATTGTCGGAGATCGTATATTCGTTTGTCAACGACTTTTGCAGGTGCGTGATGCTCCGGTCTGCCATATTCAAGATATAGACACCGGATTCGGATGCGATCCAGTAAGTATTCTCACTGCATTGTCTGATGTCGCGGACCTGTATGTCCGGAATGATCGTTTCCGTTTTCCGGCTGCGTCTCTCGTAAAACTTGAGTCCCGCCCGGTCTGTCCCGACCAGTATTCCCCAGTCCGGCACGATACAGAGTTTGGACAGGTTGATCGGGTTTTCTTTTTCCTTTTCGGTCAGTACCGGGATGCGGACGAATTTGTCTGCCTCCGGTTTGTAGAAAAACAGGTCGCTACGTCCGGCGAGGATCGGTTCGCCCTCTTCGTTCATTGCGATGTCTATCAGGTTTATCTGCTCACCTTCGGGATAGAAGTGCGGACTGCTTTCGCCTGAAAGGGCATAACGGGCGATCCGGTTGTAGCTCATCAGCCACAGATTACTTTTTCTGTCTTCCCGGATTTGCTGGAAATATTCCGGGGCGTTGTTGCTGTCGGAAAAGGTCAGGGGATGGAAAGTATCTGTTTGGTAGTCGTAATAGCAGGTGTGGGAATAGGTGCAAACCCATATCCTGCCGGTCGAATCTTCAAAAAGGCTGATGATCCTGTCGTTCGGCAGGCTTTCCGGGTCGTACGAGTTGTAGCGGTAGATACGGAACTGGTGGCCGTCGAAACGGTTCAACCCGTCGTCCGTCCCGAACCACATGAATCCTTTTTTATCCTGTAGGGCACAGTAGACCGTGTTGTGCGACAATCCCTGTTTGTTGGTATAGTGGCGGAAATACAAATCGTGTGCCTTGCCGGAGTAGGGAAGGAGCAGTAAAAGCAAGCCTGTTATGGTAGTCAGGAAAAGTCTCATACAAAGTAGTTGTTCTTCTGTTGTGTGGCACAAAAATAGGTAAAAAAACGCTATTTGAGAGGCATTTGTGCTATTTTGATTGATAATTGAAAGCTTCTGATTGATCCTTGAAAGAGGTTTGAACGGCCCGGAAATATCTTTGCATCAGAATTTCAGACAAAGAGATTTCAAGTTTTATGAATATCATGAATGTTGTGTTTTATTATATATATGAAAGAATGAAGAGAACCTCTCTGATACTATTGGTTTGCTGCCTTTGGATGCTGAACGTATCCTGCGGTTCAGGGAATTTGTTTCAGCCGGATAAGAAGAACACCCTGCGTGCTCCTTCTTATCCACTGATAACAATCGATCCTTACACCAGCATCTGGTCGTTTGCGGACCGGCTGAATGAGGATGCGACCCGCCACTGGACCGGAAAGGAACAAGGGCTGTTAGGCGTTATCGAAGTTGATGGGGTCTCTTATCGTTTTATGGGAAAAGAAGCACCGGAGGAGGGAACTCCGGTGCGTTTTGAGAAAGCCGCGGTTCAACAGTCGGTGAACGTCCTTCCGACACAAACCTATTATACATTCGAATGTGGTCCGGTCTGTCTGGATGTCGTTTTTACGTCTCCTCTTTTGTTAAATGACCTGGATCGTATGTCTACGCCTGTCAACTATATATCCTGGCAGGTTCGTTCCACGGATGGAAAGGCGCATGAAACCCGCCTGACGGTCGAGGCTTCTCCTTCTTTAGCCGTCCATTCGGACGATCAGGCCGTGACAGTAGCCTTTGAAGAGGAAAATGGCATTTCGTATCTGAAAGCAGGAACCGTCGAACAGCCCGTGCTGGCACGTAAAGGAGATGATGTCCGGATCGATTGGGGATATTTCTACCTGGCCGCCCGGACGGAAAAACAAACGGAGATGAAAGTGAGCGACCGGAAACAACTTGTTTACAGTCGCGATATGGAGACAGTGTCCGATTCCCCCCGATCCGGTTTCCTGATGGTCGGGTATGATGATTTGTATTCGATCCAGTATTTCAAAGATAACCGTATGGGATATTGGAAACATAACGGAAAGAAAAACATCCGGCAGGCATTCGAAGGATCGGCTGAAGAATACCGTTCGGTTATGGACCGCTGCCGGCATTTCGACACTCGCCTGATGGAAGATGCGGAAGAAGCCGGAGGAAAAGAATATGCGGAACTTTGTGCCGTCGCTTACCGCCAGGCGGTAGCCGCCCACAAACTAATAGAAGACAAAGACGGAAACCTGCTGTTCCTTTCCAAAGAGAATTTCAGCAATGGTTCGATCGGTACGGTCGATGTGACATATCCGTCCGCCCCCTTGTTCTTGCTTTATAACCCGGAATTGCTGAAAGGAATGTTGAATCCGATTTTCCATTACAGCGAAAGCGGGCAATGGAACAAGCCTTTTGCCGCCCATGACGTCGGGACCTACCCGCATGCCAACGGGCAAACGTATCCGTTCGATATGCCGGTTGAAGAATGCGGGAATATGTTGATTCTGACAACAGCCATCGCTTTGCGTGAAGGCAATGCGGATTATGCCCGTGAACATTGGAAAACATTGGGTGTTTGGGCTAATTATTTGTTGAAAGAAGGACTTGATCCGGAAAACCAGTTGTGTACGGATGATTTTGCCGGACATCTGGCCCATAATGCCAACCTTTCGATAAAGGCGATCATGGGGATTGCCGGATACGGAAAGCTGGCCGAGATGTTGGGAGATAAGGAAAAGGCAGTCCGGTATATTTCAGCCGCTCGCAAGATGGCGGAGAAATGGGAACGGATGGCTGACGATGGAGATCATTTCCGGCTGACATTCGACCGGGAAAACACGTGGAGCCAAAAGTACAATCTGATTTGGGATAAAGTTTTGGGTTTGCATATCTTCCCTGACAGGGTTGCCAGGAAAGAAGTCGCTTTCTACCTGAGCCGGCAACAACCGTTCGGCCTTCCGCTTGACAGTCGCAAGACCTATACCAAAGTCGATTGGATATTATGGACAGCTTGCCTGGCTGATACACAGGAGGATTTCTCCCGGTTTGTATCGCCTGCCTATAAATATGTGAACGAAACCGAACCTCGCGTGCCTTTGACCGACTGGTACGAGGCGACCGATGGCCGGTCCATCAATATGCGTGCCCGTTCGGTGGTAGGCGGCTTTTTTATGAAGATGTTGGAAAAGCAGATGTATAAACCTTCTTCCCGTCCCGAACCGGCGGAAGAACCGGTTACGGAGGCCAAGAGCACTTACCGGAATCCGGTGATCGATTACAGCTTGCCTGATCCGACCGTTATCAAAGCCGGCGATGGCTATTTCTACCTGTATGCAACCGAAGATATCCGCAACACGCCGATCCACCGTTCACGCAACTTAGTGGATTGGGAGGAAATCGGGACGGCTTTCACGGAAGAAACACGTCCGACCTTCGAGCCGAAAGGCGGTTTGTGGGCCCCGGACATCAATTATATCGACGGACGGTATGTGCTCTATTATTCCATGTCTGTCTGGGGAGGCGAATGGACCTGCGGGATCGGAGCCGCTACGTCCGACAAACCGGAAGGGCCGTTCATAGACAAGGGGCCACTGTTCCGAAGCAAGACAATTCAAGTTCAAAATTCTATAGACCAATTTTTCATGGAAGATAACGGGAAAAAATACCTGTTTTGGGGTAGTTTCCGCGGTATCTATGGGATAGAGCTGTCGGGAGACGGCCTATCTGTTCGGGACGGAGCCAAAAAAGAACAGGTTGCCGGAACCGCCTACGAAGGTACTTACATCCACAAAAGGGGCGATTATTATTATCTGTTTGCCTCGATAGGGAGTTGTTGTGAGGGATTGAAAAGTACCTATACTACAGTTGTAGGCCGTTCTGACAGCCTGTTCGGCCCGTACACGGACAAACAGGGACGACCGATGATGGAAAACCATCACGAAATACTGATTCATGGGAATGATGCTTTTGTCGGCACGGGGCATAACTCGGAAATCGTTACGGACGACCGTGGGAACGACTGGGTCCTCTATCATGCCGTGAGCCGGGCGCATCCTACCGGACGTGTCCTGATGTTGGACCGGATCCGTTGGGAAGATGGCTGGCCGGAAGTCGAAGGGGCAAGTCCTTCGCTGGAAGCGGAAGCACCGGAGTTTATTTATTGAAAGTTGAAAATTGAAAATTGAAAGTGATAATCAATTACAAATCATAAATCATGAAAAAGACCTTATTAGCATGTTGTGCATTGGCACTGACTTTGGGCGCACAGGCTCAATGGAAACCGGTAGGAGATAAGATCAAGACACCGTGGGCGGAACAGGTGAACCCGGCGAATGTCCTTCCCGAATATCCCCGTCCTCAGTTGGAACGCGGCGATTGGCAGAACCTGAACGGTGAATGGGAATATGCCATCAAACCGGCGGGCGATGTAGAGCCGGCAACATTCGATGGCAAGATTTTGGTTCCTTTTGCTGTCGAATCCTCTCTTTCAGGCGTTCAGAAAGAAGTAGGCGAAAAGAACGAATTATGGTATAAACGTACTTTCTCCGTTCCTTCAGCCTGGAAAAATAAAGATATCGTGTTGAATTTCGGTGCGGTGGACTGGAAAGCGGACGTGTTTGTAAACGACATCCTGATCGGCTCCCATAAGGGCGGTTTCACTCCGTTCTCCTTCAACATCACTCCGTATCTGACAGGAAAGAGCAACCAGAAGCTGGTTGTCCGCGTTTGGGATCCGAGCGATAAGGGTTTTCAGCCGCGAGGTAAACAGACTTCCCGTCCGGAAGGTATCTGGTACACGCCTGTGACCGGTATCTGGCAGACAGTATGGTTGGAACCGGTAGCTGCTGCCCATGTGACTTCCGTGAAGTCTATTCCCAATATCGACAATAACACGCTAAATGTGACGGTTGGGACTTCCTGCGACTGCAATTCCGGTATCGTCACCGTGAAGTTGTTGGACAAAGGACAGGTAGTGGCTTCCGCAAAAGGCGTTCAAGGAAAGGAATTGCGTTTGTCCGTGCAGAACCCGACACTCTGGAGCCCGTCCAACCCGTATCTATATGATATGACGGTTTCTTTGTCAAAAGACGGAAAGGTGCTGGATGAAGTAAAATCATATACGGCTTTCCGCAAGATTTCTTCCAAACGCGATGCCGGCGGCATTATGCGCATGCAGTTGAACAATCAGGATTTATTCCAGTTCGGCCCGCTGGACCAGGGATGGTGGCCTGACGGACTTTATACGGCTCCGACGGATGAAGCATTGCTGTTCGACATCAAGAAAACGAAAGACTGGGGCTTCAATATGATCCGTAAGCACGTGAAAGTGGAACCGGCACGCTGGTATTATCATTGCGATAAGGAAGGTATCTTAGTATGGCAGGATATGCCGAGCGGCGATCACGGCTCTTACATCTGGGATCACCACGTGTATAACGGTGGAAAAGACAATGAACGTACGCCTGAATCCAAGGCCAACTATTACCGTGAATGGAAAGAGATCATGGATCTCTGCATCTCCAATCCTTCCGTAGTCGTTTGGGTCCCTTTCAACGAGGCCTGGGGACAGTTTGAAACGGAAAAAGCGGCCGAATGGACAAAAACTTACGATCCTTCCCGCCTGGTAAACCCGGCAAGCGGCGGTAACCATCGTCCTTGCGGTGATATCCTGGATTTGCATAACTATCCGGCCCCCGATATGTTCCTGTTCGACCCGGTACGTGTGAATGTGTTAGGCGAATACGGCGGAATCGGCCTTCCGGTGGAAAATCATCTGTGGTGGAACAAACGTAACTGGGGTTATGTGCAGTTCAAGAACAGCGACGAAGTGACGGCTGAATATGTCAAATATGCCAATATCCTGAAAGATTATGTGAAACGTGGCTTCTCTGCCGCTGTCTACACGCAGACAACCGATGTGGAAGGTGAAGTAAACGGTTTGATGACATACGACCGCAAAGTGATCAAGATCGACGAAGCTGCCGTAAAGAAAGCCAATCAATCGGTTATTAACGAATTAAAGTAAAAGCATGAAACGGATTAGCATAGCTTTTTTATCTCTTTTTCTGTGTGTGGCCTCTGTCTGGTCCATGCCGCGTCCCGAATATCCCCGTCCGCAGTTCGAGCGGGCGGATTGGGTCAACCTGAATGGAGAATGGACCTGTTCGTTTGATTTCGGAGGTTCGGGGATGGAGCGCGAGTTCTATAAATCGAATGGTTTTGATAAGAAGATCACTGTTCCTTTCTGTCCGGAAAGTAAATTGTCCGGCATAGGATATACGGATTTCATCAATCATTTCTGGTATCAGCGTCCGATCACGATCCCGCAGGAATGGAACGGAAAGAACATTCTGCTTAATTTCGGTGCGGTCTACTATAAATCGGAAGTCTATATCGACGGCGTTCTGGCCAACCGTCATTTCGGCGGGACCTCTTCGTTTGCCGTGGATATTACTTCTTTGGTAAAGCCGGGCCAGACACACAGTCTGGTCGTCTATGTGGAGAACGACGTGCGTGGGGCCAAGCAAGCTGCCGGCAAACAGAATCTGCAATACGCCTCTTATGGCTGCAACTATACCCGTACGACCGGCATCTGGCAGACGGTCTGGATGGAAGCTGTCCATCCGGAAGGATTGCAATCGGTTCAAGTTCTGACAGATATCGACCAGCAGCAATTGGTTGTCCGTCCCCGTTTCTACAAGGAAGCAGGAGGAAAATTGCAGGTGACGCTGAAAGACAATGGCAAGGTAGTTGTCGACCGGACGGTTTCGGCAAGCTCTCTCTCTTCCGTGGTTCTTCCGGTCAAGAAGATGAAAACCTGGAGTCCGGAAAGTCCTTTCCTCTACGATCTGGAGTACAAGGTTTTGGATAAGAATGGAAATGTAGTTGATGAGGTCAATGGTTATGCCGGTATGCGCAAGGTGCATATCGAAGGCAATAAGATTTATCTGAACAATAAGCCTTACTACCAGCGTCTGGTGCTCGACCAGGGATTTTATCCCGACGGCATTTGGACGGCTCCGAGTGACGAGGCGCTGAAACGGGATATCGAACTCTCTATGGAGGCAGGTTTCAACGGAGCACGCCTGCATCAGAAGGTTTTCGAAGAACGTTTCTATTATTGGGCGGATAAGATGGGTTATCTGACTTGGGGGGAAGCTTCCAGTTGGGGGATGGATTGTAACGATACGGAAACGGCTCGTAATTTCATTACCGAATGGAGTGAAATTGTGCAGCGCGACCGTAACCATCCGTCACTCCTGATCTGGACGCCGACCAACGAGGAGTTCTGGCCGGACCGCGTACAATATCCGCGTCTGATGCACGACCTCTACAACCTGACGAAAATGATCGACCCGACGCGTCCTTTCCACGGGGCAAGCGGCGGTACGCATATCGCAACCGATATCTGGACCGTTCATAACTACGAACAAGACCCCGCCAAGTTGAAGGAAAAGCTGTATAACGGCGGCAAGCTGATGGAAGCCCCGAAATGGGAAATCCATCTGATGCCGATGAATATCGGTTATAACGGCCTTAAATATACCGACCAGTATGCTTTCCCGGAATACAAGAAGGATATGCCTTACCTGGTGGATGAGTTCGGCGGTATCAAATGGAATCCGGCACAGCAGATGGAAAGTGCCCAGAATACATCCTGGGGATATGGCGAAGCTCCCCGGTCGCTGGAAGAGTTTTACGCTCGCCTGGAAGGCCAGGTAGATGCGGTCTTGTCTCTTTCGAATGATATTTGGGGATATTGTTATACGCAGTTGACGGATGTGGAACAGGAGCAAAACGGTATTTATTATTACGACCGTACACCTAAGTTCGACATGAAACGCATCCACGCTATTTTCAGTAAGACACCAGAATCAAAATAATAACGGACTAAATTATTCAAAGATCCGAATGGAAACTCCACTGCATCCGAATGCGGTTGGGATTTCCTTCGGATCTTTCTTTATTATCCGCTTTAACATATCCGTCAAAAGGCGGATTCACCTTTTGATGGATATGAATCATAAATGCTGATTTATCGGCATAAAACATGGATGACATGGTTATACAACATAATTTCGTTCCGTAGGGGCAGGTTTCAAACCTGCCTGATAACATGATTATATATTTGTCGATATTGGGCGGGTTTCAACCCCGCCCCTACTTATTGTATGGTTTTCCAAAATACCCATTGGTCTGGATCGAAACAGTAGCGCATGAAATTTGATTTTATACCCCGTATATTTCAAATAACCCGCAAGGGTAATATTTTTTAAGAAACAAGATATTTGGCAATAGCCTGACTATTAACAAACTATGGATATCTGCCTTTTTTGTAGGGCTTCTTGTATTTTTTATCATATATAAATCCGTTTAGAATAGGTTCATTTCTTGGAGATGTGAACCTAAATGTTCCACAAAAGAACCAGGTTCGCGGATGAAACAGATTAAAGCAGATTTAAATTATTTTATCCGTGCTTGTGATTATAGTGCAAGGCTGTGCTCTGGGCTATGTCCTGTCGGGCAGCCTTAAGACGAGGCTTTCCTCATACCGCAGGCTCTCTTTTGCCGTCTGCTGAAGCAGACGGATAGATGATTGTTCCGGCTTTGCCGGTTCCTCTGTGGGTTTTAACCCCCTTTAAATATAATCCATAAAAGGGGCTAAAGCCCACAAAGGGAGAGGCTTAGCCTCCAGGCCTTTTAAACCGTCTGCTGAAGCAGACGGCAAAAGAGAGGCGGATGGGGCTTGGGGATGCCGATACTGATAGCTATACTTATGTAAGAGGCGGTATCGGACATCCCAAGAGAAAGCGAAGCTTTCTAAGAAAGGCCTAAGCGGACGGGCGTCAAGCGGAGGGTGAAGGCGAAGCGGCAGGAGCCTGCGCTGTTTGAGCGAAGCGAGTTTCGCAGGCGACAGCGGAGTCTTTGCCCGGAGTAGCCACGTGTTAAGCCTTGACTTTTTGGTTACTTTTGGGTCAAGCCAAAAGTAACGGATAAATCATCATTTAACGGTTCACATCTTCTTACAAACCGAATATGATTTTGATATGGTATCTTGAATCAATAGTCATTAAACTTTGTTTTTGAAAAAGAATGTTTATCTTTGTTGCATAATTGCCTTACAAGAGTTGTAGCGACAACTCCGGGCAATGTTAAATTTAGAATAAAGCATTTTAACGTATTATTCCGTACCCATAAAATCCCCATTTTAGCACGGCGGGATAATGACAACAAAATGCTCACGTCGATTGTATATACAGAGAATGTATAATTTAATCTGGCGTGGGCTGTTGTTTATTATCTACGTGCGTGGCATGGGGATGCCTATGGGTTGGATAATGACGGCAGTTCCACGCCTTATTTGTGCGTTGTCGTCTTTGTTTATCCATTGCTTACATATAAATTAATATATCAAACATTTTTTTTGAAAAAGGTGTGCCGGTGGCCTTACATCACTGGCAAGGTTTAATACAACAACGCCCGTTCGTGAGAATAGGCGTTGTATTTTTTTGGGTAATATTGAAAATAAGAAGTATGCAAGAAACGTTTAACATTGGGAGCCTTAAAGACAAATGCCGCGAAAGCCTTCCGCTTTCCTCCCGCGATCAAATCGAATTGATGTGGAACCTGCGGGAGCCTTACCGTTGGCTTCATGGCATACGGGAGATAGATGGGCGAAGGGATCACGTGCTTCTTGCAATGAAAGGTTTGATACGTTTGTTCATTGGCTTTTCAAAATAGTAGTAGGAAAGCAGGCTGAGCAGGATTATAATGCCGAACAGAACCGGAAGCGCAATATACCATGTTATATGAAAGCTGCTGCCCTTTTGCCATTCCGAATGAGTATCTTGTTCAGGCGGAAATTTCCGTTTTCTCGTTATCCGGAATGAGCGTTACACCTCCGTTCTGGATTTCTCCGTCCCGTGAAACGATATAAAAACCTTTACGGGGTGTCCATTCGACACAGAAAAGCTGGGAAATATCTTCGAATCCCAATTTCTGGAGTTCTTTAATCAGCCATTCTTCCTTGCGATTGGCATTTTCAAGTGAGCTTTCCAGGATTGATCCGTTGTTGATAAGAAGATAAGATTCGGATAGATCGTTGTGGACGGAGACGGTCAATTTTCCGTTTGTTTCAAAACGTACATCGTCTACATCGAACATAGAGAAAATCCCTTTCTCGCATAAAAGTGTGCGGAATTGTTCCATTTCCAACCCATTCCTGCGGAAAACTTTCATGTTGAGCACACCGTTTTTAACAATATAAACCGTATCTCCTTTGATGATTTTCCGCATGATTTTGAATCGCAAGCTGTAACGGATCAGCATATTGAAAAAAGTCCATACGGCAAGAGCAAAGATGAGATGCCATACATCCATATCGGGATTGTAGATTACACCCCCTACTAAGGCGCCGATTACGAAAGCGTTGACCGTGTCGAGCGGGGTTATTTGTGCCATTTGCGCTTTCCCGGAAAGACGGAGAAAGAATAATACACCCAGCATCCCGATGATTAGTTTTACAGCTATTGTCCCGTACATAACTTTGTTGGTTTTAAATATTGTATTTAAAATAACAGGAATACATTGTAAATGTTGCTTATTATCGGTACGACACTTTAGGGAGACTGCTTTTTATAGGCTTTTCTTAACACTCTGCGGAATAGGAGCCGTATTGTTTAAATCAATTATAATCTGTAACTTTGCCGAATAAACAGAATTTGTAATGAAATATAATACAGAAGAAAAGAAATTGGCTATGCCCGAATATGGACGCAATATACAGAATATGGTGGACTATTGCATTACCATTCAGGACAGAGAAGAACGTAAACGCTGCGCAGACACTATAATCAACATTATGGGAAACATGTTTCCCCATCTACGTGATGTAAACGACTTCAAGCATATTCTTTGGGATCATCTGGCTATTATGGCCGATTTCAAACTGGATATCGATTATCCGTATGAGATCGTCAAGAAAGAAGATCTTTATTCCCGTCCGCCCCGTATTCCTTATAACAACCAGCGCATCCGCTATCGTCATTATGGCAAGACGCTTGAAAAGATGATCCAGAAAGCGACCGAGTTCGAGCCGGGAACAGAAAGAGACCAGTTGATCAAATTGCTGGCTACCCAGATGAAGAAATCGTTCCTGACCTGGAACAAGGAGTCCGTAGACGACCGGAAGATTTTCAAAGACCTCGACGAACTGTCCGAAGGCCAGATCGTATTGGATGAAGAGGTGCATAAGCTGGCGGAAAGCCGTGATATACTTGCTCGCAACAATACGAATGCCGGAAAGAAAAACTATTCACGTAAAGGCCGATGAGTTCATTTGTCATAGAAGGCGGTTACCGGTTGTCCGGTGAGATTGTTCCGCAGGGCGCAAAGAATGAAGCCTTGCAGGTCATTTGTGCAACTTTGCTTACGCCGGAAAAAGTGACAATCCATAATGTGCCGGATATCCTGGATGTGAATAACCTGATACAACTCCTGCGCGACATGCAGGTGAAGGTGGAACATCCTTCTGCCGATACCTATACTTTCCAGGCCGATGCTGTCGACTTGAACTATCTTGAGACAGACGAGTTCTTGCGTAAAAGCGGTTCCCTGCGCGGTTCGGTGATGATTGTCGGCCCGCTGGTCGCCCGTTTTGGCAAGGCGCTGATCCCGAAACCGGGAGGCGATAAGATCGGGCGCCGTCGTCTGGACACTCACTTTGTCGGCATTCAGAAGTTGGGGGCTTGCTTTGGTTATGACCCCGACCGCCAGCTCTACGAAATAGAAGCGAAGAAGCTGAAAGGCGCTTATATGCTGCTCGATGAGGCTTCGGTGACCGGTACGGCCAATATCCTGATGGCGGCTGTGCTCGCGGAAGGAAAGACAACGATTTATAATGCCGCCTGCGAACCTTATCTGCAACAACTTTCTTCCATGCTGAACCGTATGGGAGCCCGTATTTCGGGTGTCGGCTCCAATCTGTTGACGATTGAAGGGGTAGAGGCGTTGGGAGGCACTACACATACGATCCTGCCGGATATGATCGAGGTCGGCAGTTTTATCGGAATGGCCGCTATGACCGGTTCCGACATCACGATCAAAAATACAGGCTATGATATGTTGGGGATTATTCCCGATTCATTCCGCCGCCTGGGAATCACGGTCGAGCAGATCGGTGACGATATCCATGTCCCGACACATGAATCCTATCAGATCGAGACTTTTATCGACGGCTCCATCATGACGATTGCCGATGCTCCCTGGCCGGGACTGACGCCGGACTTGCTGAGTGTCTTCCTCGTTGTGGCAACGCAGGCTGTCGGCAGCGTGCTGATCCATCAGAAGATGTTCGAGAGCCGCCTTTTCTTTGTCGACAAACTGATCGACATGGGGGCGCAGATCATTCTTTGCGATCCGCACAGGGCGACTGTGATCGGGTTGGGCAATCGTTTCAAACTGCGCGGTTCCAATATGGTATCTCCGGATATCCGTGCCGGTATTGCCTTGCTGATCGCGGCGATGAGCGCCGAAGGAACCAGCCATATCCACAATATCGACCAGATAGACCGCGGATATCAGAATATTGACAAACGGTTGAACAGCATCGGGGCGCGTATTACCCGACTTTAAACATTCTTGTCATGATTAAGAAAGAAGATGTTTTCAAGATAGGACAGTTTGCCAAACCTCACGGCATAAAAGGGGAGATCGCGCTGGTTACGAACAGTGACGTGTTTGACGATTCGGACGATCCGTATATCATATGCGAGATGGACGGAATCCTGGTCCCTTTTTTCATCGAGGAGTACCGCTATAAGACGGATACCGTCATCCTGCTAAAGTTGAAGAATGTGGACGACGAGAAAGCGGCCCGTGAATTTTCCAACCGCGAAGTCTTTTATTCGCTCGATGAAGTGGACGAGGACGACTTGGTGGGGGATATGACATGGGACAGCTTTATCGGCTACCGGGTCATAGACGAACATCAGGGTGAAATCGGCGAGGTTACCGATGTCGACGAGTCGACCATCAATGTGCTTTTGCAGATCAATCATAACGGCCAAGAACTGTTGTTGCCTGCCGCCGAGGAGTTGATCCTGTCTGCCGATCATGAAAATAAGACGCTGACCGTTTCCGTCCCGGAAGGTTTGCTGGATTTATGAAATTGACGAATACACATGGCACGAAAGCAAAGACGAACAAATAAGAAATCATTCTGGCACCGGATCAGGTTTAAATACAAACTGTCTTTCTTCAATGAAGGAACGCTGGAGGAAGTATGGTCTTTCCGGTTGTCGCAGCTTTCCGCGTTTGCGATGTTAGGCTTGTTTGCTTTCCTGCTGATCGCCTTTACCGCCTTTATCATTATTAAGACGCCGATACGCAACTACCTGCCGGGTTATCTGGATGTGGAAGTCCGTAAGGAGATCATGCAGAATGCCCTGCGTGCCGATTCGCTGGAAAGGATGATACAGATACAATCTCTTTATCTGAATAATGTGGCGGGTATCTTGTCGGGGACGATGCCGGTCGATTCGATTCGGGAGATCGATTCGCTGGCGCGGGTGAATCCTGATTATGAGATTCCGCAGACGAAGGAGGAAAAGAAATTTATAAAGGATTTCGAAGAGGCAGAAAAATATAACTTAGCTGTCCTGGACCCGAATCCGGTTCCGACCGACGGTGTCTTTTTCTACAAGCCTGTAAATGGAGTGGTCTCTTCCCATTATGATGCCAACATCCGGCATTATGGCGTCGACTTGGTTGCCGCCCCGAAAGAAAGCGTACTGGCGACGTTGGACGGCACGGTGGTCTTTGCCGGTTTCGATCCGAACTCCGGGAATGTGATACAGGTGCAGCATAAGAACGGTTTTTTATCTATCTATAAACATAACGAATTATTGCTGAAAGAGGTGGGCGACCGCGTCGTTGCGGGCGAGGCCATTGCTCTGGTAGGCAATACGGGCAAATTGTCGACCGGCCCGCATCTCCATTTCGAGTTGTGGTATAAAGGCGGTCCGGTCAATCCCGAAGAATATATAGCATTTTAATACGCATGAAAAGAAACTTGGCCATTTTAGGCTCTACAGGTTCTATCGGAACGCAGGCTTTGGAGGTAGTCAGCGAACATCCCGACCTTTTTGAAGTGTATGCTCTCACTGCCAATAATCAGGTGGATCTGCTGATCAACCAGGCACGTAAATATATGCCCGAAGTGGTGGTAATCGCCAACGAGCAGAAATATCCCGAATTGAAGGAGGCGCTGGAAGACCTTCCCATCAAGGTATGGGCGGGTTCGGAGGCCATTGCACAGGTCGTGCAGTCGGAACCGATCGATATGGTGCTGACGGCGATGGTGGGATATGCGGGGCTGAAACCGACGATTGCCGCGATCAAAGCCGGTAAGGCGATCGCGCTGGCAAACAAGGAGACGCTGGTGGTGGCGGGCGAACTGATCACGGCCCTGGCTGTCGAACACAAAGTGCCTATCCTGCCCGTCGACTCTGAACATTCTGCCATTTTCCAGTGTTTAGCGGGAGAGTGGGAGAACCCGGTGGAAAAGATATTGCTGACGGCTTCCGGCGGCCCTTTCCGCACCAGGACGATGGAGGAACTGGCGGTCGTGACCAAGGCACAGGCGTTGAAGCATCCGAACTGGAGCATGGGCGCGAAGATCACGATCGACTCGGCGTCGATGATGAACAAGGGGTTCGAGATGATCGAGGCGAAGTGGCTGTTCGGGGTTACGCCGGAACAGATACAGGTCGTGGTGCATCCGCAGTCGGTGATCCATTCGATGGTTCAGTTCGAAGATGGCGCGGTGATCGCCCAGTTGGGTATTCCCAACATGAAACTTCCGATCAGCTATGCTTTCTCTTATCCCAAGCGGTTGCACAGCAAGGCGCCCCGTCTGGATTTCACCCAATATGCAACGCTAACTTTCGAGGAGCCGGATATGGAACGTTTCCGTAACCTGGCCTTTGCCTTCGATGCGGTCCGCCGGGGCGGAAACATGCCTTGCATCCTGAATGCAGCCAACGAAGTGGTGGTGGCCGCTTTCCTCAGTGACAAGATCGGTTTCCTGCAGATGAGCGACGTGATCGAGAAAACAATGGCGAAAGCCTCCTTCATCCCTGTTCCCACTTACGAGGATTATGTGGCGACCGATGCGGAGGCACGGCGGATTGCTGCCGGATTATTTTAAAACGTATATAAATTTAGAAACAGATAGATGGAGACATTTTTAGTTAAGGCCCTACAGCTCATTTTGAGCTTATCGATATTGGTGTTGGTCCACGAGTTCGGGCATTTTATCTTTGCCCGTATCTTTAAGGTCCGGGTAGAGAAATTCTACCTTTTCTTCGACCCGTGGTTCTCGATTTTCAAGTTCAAGCCTAAGAACAGTGATACGGAATACGGTGTCGGCTGGCTTCCCTTGGGAGGTTATTGCAAGATATCCGGTATGATCGACGAAAGCATGGACAAGGAGGCGATGGCACAGCCGCCGAAGCCTTATGAGTTCCGTTCCAAGCCTGCCGGACAGCGTTTGATGATCATGGTTGCCGGTGTGCTGTTCAACTTCCTGTTGGCGTTGTTTATTTATTCGATGGTGTTGTTCACTTGGGGCGATACTTTCCTGCCGCTGAAAAATGTGAAGGCCGGTATGGACTATAGTGAGACTTTCCATAACGTAGGATTCCAGGATGGCGATATCTTGTTGAAAGCGGACGATACGGAGTTGGAGCGTTTCGGTGAAGACTGTTTCCGCCATGTCCTCAATGCACAGACCGTAACGGTTCTGCGTGACGGTGTTGAAACGGTTATTCCCATCCCTGAAGATATGGCACAGCGCGTCATGCGGGATAAGAAAGGCTTTGCTTCTTATCGTTTCCCGATGGTCGTGCGCGAATTAGGTAAGACGGAAAGCGGCGAATCGCCTGCCGCTGTTGCCGGTTTGCAACCGGGAGACAGTATCGTGTCTATTAACGGCATCGTAACCCCTTCTTTCTACGAAGTGGGTGAAGTGCTTGCGCAAAACAAGGATAAGGATGTCTCGGTCGGCTTTTACCGTGCCGGTGTCCCGCAAACGTTGACGTTGCATACGGATACGGTCGGGAAAATGGGTGTTTATCCTGTTTCCCCTTTTGATATGTACCAGACGGTGACTCGTAAATATGGTTTCTTCGAGTCTTTCCCTGCCGGTGTCATGTTGGGGGTGAACACGTTGAAAGGTTATGTCAGCGACATGAAATATGTCTTTACGAAAGAAGGAGCTTCCAGCCTGGGCGGTTTCGGTACGATCGGAAGCCTGTTCCCGGCGGAATGGGATTGGCAGGCGTTCTGGATGAAGACGGCTTTCCTCTCCATCATCCTCGCCTTTATGAATATCCTGCCGATTCCGGCACTGGACGGCGGACATGTGATGTTCCTGCTCTACGAAGTGATTGCCCGCCGCAAACCGAGCGACAAATTCCTCGAATATGCGCAGATCACCGGGATGTTCCTGTTGTTCGCTTTACTGATCTATGCTAACGGAAACGACATTTTCAGGTTCTTCTTCAAGTAGATATTTACGGCCAATGCACAGGGTGATTCGTAACCCCTATGTATTGGCATATTGAAAAATCCTGCCTTTGGGATGGAAAAGGGATGCCTGCCGGTTTGAAGACGGATAACTGTCGGTCGGAAAGGCGATCGTGGCCCGGTGTGAAAAAGCCGGTAAGCTTTTGTCGGAAAGGTGCATACTTTTTCCAGGATAGGTTATAACCTTTTCGTGGATAGCCTATAGGCTGTAAATTTCAGCTCCCGTCCCATAAATTTCAGCCCGTGTCCCGTAAATGACACCTCATGGACTGTTTTTATTCAAGTTGCGTTCACATTCACATCGCTTGTAACCGGTTGAATTATACCTGTTTGCTGTGAAACCTAAGGGTTCACAGCAAATGGCAGGAAGACAGGCGCTTATACGGGTTGTGAATGTGAAACCTGATTTGTCAAATTAACTCTCTTCCACGATCCACCGCTCTATGTTTCGGGTCTGGGAGGAAAAGTTCCGTGTCACGTTCGGGCTTCTGTCCGGCTATCGCAATTATTGGGATGATGCAAAGACGGGGATACTTTTGAACTGGTTTCGCGTAAAAGAAGGAAAGAGAGACCTATAGCAGGCTGCTGGTGTCTATCTCAACCGTTCCTGCCGATGCTTCCGAAAGTGTGATAAGGGCGGTTCCGGGAAATTCCTTCGCCAGGTATCGGGTGAGGTATTCCAGTGTGTTGGCGGTTATCAGTTTGTCTGTGGGAGGGTAGAGGTTGTAAACGACTGCCCGGACCTGAATCCCATATTGCTTGCAGGCGTAGAGACTTAATAAGGTATGGTTGATGCTGCCTAACTTGCCGGAGGTCACTAAGATAACCGGGTAGCCTTGCTCTTTTACATAGTCGATGGCGAGCGAATGGAAATCGTTCGGGACCATTAATCCGCCTGCGCCTTCCAGTAAGACGTATTCATATTTTTCCTGTAGGCGACGGGTTGCTTCCGTGACGACGGAGAGGTCGATTGTCCTTCCGTCTTTCTCCGCGGCCATATGGGGAGAACAGGGGTAGGTAAAGATGTAGGGGCAGGTCAATCCGGCTTTATCCTCTTCGGTGAAAGGGATTCCCTGTATTTTCCGGTGCATTTCGATGTCTTCCGATACTTCTGTACAACCCGTTTGGATCATTTTCTGGGTGATGACTCTTTTTCCTTTTCCCGCCAATGCGCATGCGATCATGCCGGTGGCGAAAGTTTTACCGATATTGGTATCGATTCCTGTAATAAATAAGACTGTTCCTTTCATATTGTTTTATTTTTTTACTGCTAATATATAAAGTGGGCGGTATGTGAGTGTCACTTGACCGTCGGTTGTCGCGAATTGTTCCGGATATTGTTTGCAGAATGATTCCTGCCGGCCTCTTGTCCAACGGCCGTTTCCGGTCGCCGTGACGCCGGTTGCTTTCAGGTGTCTCAGTACGTCTAGCGGGGTATTGAAGGTGAGGACGATTGTTTCCTCTTCCTGGTGAAGCAGGTCGAAATCTGCTGCGGATAGCCATTTGGCAAGTGCATCGGAGGTCGGGTACGCGAGTCCTTTTCCTGTCAGTTCTTTGATCTCGTGCAGGTTGCCTGGAACAAAAGTGCTGAACAGGAGCGTACCTTGCGGCACCAGTAATCCCGATAGTTTATGGAGAAACGCTTCCGGTTCCTTTATCCATTGGAAAACAGAGGCGGATGCAATCAGGTCGAACTTGCCGGGGAAGGATAGCGTTTCGGCATCCCCGGCTATGAAGCGGGGAGGGGAGCCGGGGAAGAGCCGGTCTGTCTTTTCCCGGCAGTCCTCGCAAAGATCATTCAATATCCATTCGTCAATGCGGCATTGTTGTTTCAGCGCCCCGGTGAATCCGCCCGTGCCGCAACCGATTTCCAGCATCCGTCCGTAGCGGGCATCCGCCTGATGAGGGAGGAGGGAAGCGAGCTTCCGGCTGATACGGTGTTGGGCATCGGCATGGTTGTCGTAGCTGGACAAGGCGCGTGTAAAGCGGATCTGTATGCGTTTAGCTTCTATTGCTTCCATATTTCATTCCATTGTTTCCATAAATAAAAAGGATAATGGGGAGCCTCTATCTCGGTTACCGGACAACGGTCTTGCCAGAAGGCATGCAGGTTAGCGGCAGGGAAGATCCGGTCATCGGAGGAGATAAGGATATGTGTCCATCTGTTAAACAAGGGGGAAGCGGATGATGCTTTCTTTATTTCGGTGTACAGGTACTCCAATTCTTCCCGGATGTCGGCGAGCGGGCGGGGCGGTATCTGTTCGTAGGCTTGCAGGAGGTCCCGTTTGCCGCACATCCTCCGGTTGAAACGGTGCATGCCTTCCCCGGTTATGTTATCCAATGTCCCCCGGAAGATCGTTTCCGGTATGCCCCACCGGTCATGGATGGGGCAGGGAGTCCCATTGACGGCAACAGCCTCGGTGAAGGATATTTGCCTTTTACCAAACACGACCGATGCAACCCATACTCCTAACGACCAGGCTACCAGGCGGATTTCCCGGTAGCCGGAAAGGGCTTCTCCTTCAAATTCCATCCCCCGGTAGTCATGGCAAATCCAGAGATCCGTATCCGGTTCCGTTTCCAGATGCCGGAATACTTCAGGAGATGCCGCCCAGCCTGAAAAGACAAGAAGGAGCTTGCTGTTGCCTGCTTTTATTTGTTTATGTATGTTCATTTGCCAATATTCATTATCAATTCTTTAATTTCCTCTTCGGTTATGTCGGCTGTTAATGAGAAACGTATTCGTGCCGTTCCTTTGGGAACCGTGGGAGGGCGGACGGGGAGGCAGTAGAAGCCTTTCCGTTGCAGGCAGAGGCTTGTCCGGATGCAGTCCTCGTTTTCTCCAATAATGAAAGGGATGATGTGGCTTGCCGATATTTCTCCCCCTTTCCCTTTCAAGGCTTCCGAAAGCAGGTGGCTGGTAACGGACAGGCGGAGCCGTTCGTCGGTAAAGCCGGGAAGTTTCTCAAACAGGAACTTCGTCCAGGCGATTTGGGCAGGCGGGAGTGCCGTACTGAATATCAGAGGCCGCATTGTGTTGACCAGGTATTCCCGGACCGTCCGGCTGCACAACAGGTAGGCTCCCATCGACCCCAAAGCCTTTCCGAAAGTACCGACCAAGAGATCTATATCACGGATGCAATCCTGCTCTTCGGCGATCCCCAACCCGTTTTTTCCCCTTACACCGATGGCATGTGCTTCATCCACATAAAGCCATGTATTCGGATAGCTCTTCTTTAAGGACACCAGGCGGCGGAGGTCGGCGACATCTCCATCCATGCTGAAAATACTTTCCGTAACGATAAAAACCTGCTCATATTCATGTGCGTATTTAGCCAAAAGCTGTTCCAGATGTCCATTATCGTTATGGCGGTAGCGTTGGTAAGGTGTGCCGCTCAACAGGATGCCGTCGATGATACTCGCATGTACCAGTTTGTCCGCCAGGATCAATGACTGTTTATCCGTCAAGGCGGGAAGTATTCCGGTATTGGCATGGTAACCGCTATTGAACAGCAGGGCGGCTTCGCGTCCGAAGCGACCGGCCATCAATTCTTCCAGTTCGGAATAGACCGGGAAATTCCCTGTCAGTAACCGGGAAGAGGAGGAGGAGAGCGGTAGGTCGTTTTCCTGCAACTGTCCGATAAACTCGTTCCGCAAGTCTTGCCGGGACGAGAGTCCGAGATAGTCGTTGGAAGATAGGTTGAGCATTGTCTGCCCCTCTTTTTCGATCCATTTGCCGCGATGGACGACATCGGGAAGACTGCGCAGGTTACCGGAAGCCTTCAGTTTCTCCAATATATTGTTATAATCTTTCATCTTATTTTGATTCTAATATAGTCAGCAACCCTTTTGTCAGCCTCGACAATTCCTCTTTCGTGATGATAAAGGGAGGCATCAGGTAAACCAGTTTTCCGAACGGACGTACCCAGATGCCCTCTTCGACGAAACGTTTTTGCAAGACGGCCATATTCACAGGCTCTTTCATCTCGATCACGCCGATGGCTCCCAATACACGCACCTCTTGTACGCCGGGTAAGGATATTGCCGGAGTTAATTCTTCCCGGAGTTGTGCCTCTATGCTCTTTACCTTTTCCTGCCATCCGCTTTCCAGCAGGAGAGAGACCGATGCCGATGCGATCGCACAGGCCAACGGGTTCCCCATGAATGTAGGCCCGTGCATGAAACAACCAGCCTTGCCATTGCAAATCATGTCGGCTACGGGTGTGCTGGTGATGGTTGCCGACAGTGTCATGTAACCTCCCGTCAATGCCTTGCCGATGCACATGATGTCCGGTTCTACCCCGGCCCATTCCCAGGCGAAAAGGCGTCCGGTACGTCCGAATCCTGTAGCGATTTCATCAAAGATCAGTAATACCTGATGCCGGTCGCACAATTCGCGTGCGGCTATCAGGAATGCGGGAGAATAGAAATACATGCCGCCTGCTCCCTGAACGACAGGCTCAAGGATCAAGGCGGCGATCTCTCCTGCATGCTTCTCTAACAAGTCTTTTAAAGGTTCGATCGCCTTTTCGTCCCATTCCTCCCCGAATTTGACGGAAGGCTGGGGTATGAAATACTGTACGGGCAGGCTTCCGGCAAAGATCCCATGCATGCCGGTAACCGGATCGCAGACAGACATCGCGTGCCAGGTATCACCGTGATAACCGCTGCGGATGGTCGCGAAAGCGTGTTTCTCCTGTTTTCCTTGCGATTGCCAATATTGGATGGCCATCTTCATGGCGACTTCCACCGCAACGGAACCACTGTCGGCAAAAAATATCTTTTCCATGGAGGGAGGTAGCAGCGGGAGCAACTTGGCTGCCAGTTCTACTGCCGGTTCGTGGGTAAAGCCTCCGAACATGATGTGGCTCATCTTATCCAACTGTGCCTTGGCCGCTGCATTCAACACCGGATGATTGTAGCCATGCACGGCAGCCCACCACGAGGACATGCCGTCGATCAGTTGGCGACCGTCTTTCAGGGTGATCGTAACCCCTTCCGCATGTTCGACCGGATAGACCGGAAGCGGATCGATTGTCGATGTGTACGGGTGCCAGACGTGCTCCCGGTCAAAATGGAGTAATTCTTCTGTCGTCATCTTTCCCAATCTGTATTTTCGGTTAATGAATATCCTTCGGAGGCGAAAAGGATTTTGTCTTCTTCCACCCGGCTCCCGATAGTTGTCAGCAGGTCGCCGATGATCGCCGAATTGATACCTATGTAAAGGGCTTTGCGCTGTACCTTTTCACTCAGCCCAGCCCGTCCGCCTGAGAAACGCAGGTAAGCATTCGGGTTGATGAAGCGGAACAGGGCGATCGTGGTCAGGAACTCTTCGTCCGTCAGGGGATGTGCCTTTTCCAACGGTGTGCCGGGTATAGGTTGCAGGAGGTTCAACGGAATAGAGAGAATCCCTTCCTTTTGAAGCAATAAAGCCATCTCGATGCGCTGCTCAACCGTTTCGCCCATCCCGATTATCCCGCCTGAACAGATACGGAAACCTATTTTCCGTGCCGTCCGGATCGTTTCGAGTTTCTGTTCCGTCGTATGGGTCGTACAAAGGGTACGGAAATAGGAGGGAGCTGTTTCTATATTGCAATGGTAATTTTCCGTTCCGCTGTCGTAAAGGGCTTGAAGCTGCTCAGGGCTTAGAAGTCCCATCGAGGCACAGCACTTGATGTTGCAGGCTTGCTTGATGCGACGTACGGTTTCCGTAATCTTCACCATATCTTTGTCCGAAACCTTCTTCCCGCTGGTGACGAGTGCAAAACGGCTGATCCCTTGCTTATGGTTGTGCGTAGCGTGACGGATACATTCTTCTGCCGGCAGCAGGGGGTAAAGCGTCACGTTTGTTTTATAATGTCCGGACTGTGCACACCATTTACAGTCTTCGCTGCAATTTCCGCTTTTGGCATTGATGATGGAACAAGTGTCGAACTTGTCCCCCATGAAATGGCGGGTGATCTGATGGGCTGCTTCGTACAGGTCTTCTTTATCCGGGGCGGCAGCCAGTTCTCTTGCTTGTTCTTCGTTGATCATGCCACCGGAAAGAACGTGTTGTTTGAGTGTTTCAATCATGTAATTTCGTATTTGTATAAACGAAAATCGCGGAAGGCCTTCAGTTTATAACTGAGACCTTCCGCGATTTCGGAAATGTTATCTTTTACTGTATGTGCGTACGATGCCGCAGGCTGGCTTACAGTCTGGACAGGACATACGGTTTGCAGGAACAGGAGGGACAGAATACTTCCCGAACTGTCAGGACAGCATGTATTTCCCTCTTCTTCGGCTTCCCCTTCACCTGTCTTGTCAAAAGTGAGCACGGATGTATGGATGGAACCGTTTTTGGCCTGAAACCGTTCGGATACATTGGCCGACAATTGCCCGATCGTAACAGCACGTTGTATACTGATGAAAGCAGCATACCTCTTCCGGCTCCACCTTCTGAAGCGGAGAGCGACAGGTTTATATGTATACTGCTTCCTCATGAGTCAAATATGGGCTTCTTGTTATTTTGCTACTTTTTCCAGTTTCTTCATGATAGAGAACATGAACAGGGCGGCGACAAGGCAACATACGATCAGTACGCCCCATACCATCCATAACTGCATATTTCCCCAGATATTACCGATAACACCTACCAGCTTGTTGCCTAAGGCAGTGGCAACGAACCAGCCACCCATCATCAAACCTTTGTATTTAGGAGGTGCAACCTTCGACACGAATGAAATACCCATCGGAGAAAGCAGCAATTCTGCAAATGTCAATACCAGATAAGTAGAGATCAACCAGTTCGGTGAAACAAGTTGGCTGCTTTCGATGCCGTTTGCTGCAACTTCGTCCGGTGTCGGCAATCCCATCGAACCGATTGCTAAGATCGTGAAGCCGATGGCTGCGATCAACATTCCCAATCCGATCTTACGAGGGGCGGAAGGTTCTTTGCCTTTCTTTGCCAATGAGCCGAATATAACCAAAGATACCGGAGTCAATGCGACAACGAAGAACGGGTTGAACTGCTGGAAGATCTGCGGCAGGATTGTGATAGACGGGTCCAAAGTCGTATAGTTGATGCCAAGCAATGCCAAAGCACCGATAAATACGGCTGTTGAGATTGTCTTTGCCTTGCTTGTTACAGACTGGAAGATCGAGAATCCGGAATAAACCATGACAATCAGCAATGTCAGGTTGATGATGCTGAATCCTAAACGATCCAAGCCGGATACGGAGTTAGCCGTATAGTCGCGGGCAAAGAATGTCATTGTCAGACCGTTCTGATGGAAAGCCATCCAGAAGAAAATAACAACGGCGAATACCAGACACAAGGCGATGATACGCTGTTTGGTTTCTGCCGGAGACAGTTCTTCAACCTGTTGCTGAGTCGTAGAGGTTGCGGCAGCAGCTTGTGCCTGCTTGGTATTCACGTCTGCATGTTTGAATGTAGAACGGAAACCGTAATAAATGGCAATAGAGAGGATTAAAGATATACATGCGACACCGAAGCCATAATTATAGGCTTCCGATAATTTATCGATATAAGTTGTAGAGAAAGCTGCCAGGTCACCACTGAAGTTTTGTGCCACTTTCAGTGATTCAAGCATTTCTGTCCCTTTTTCCGTAATTGTGCCGTTCAGGAACTGGTGAGCCAGTGAAGGTATTTGTCCTTCGTAAGTCAGGTTTGACTTGGCCAGCATCCAGTTTGTCATTTCCGTAGCCATTGTCGGCGCGTATAATGCACCGATATTGATAGCCATGTAGAAAATACTGAAAGCAGAGTCACGTTTGTTTCTGTATTGAGGTGCATCGTAAAGGTTACCGACCATTACCTGCAGATTCCCTTTAAATAAACCTGTTCCTAAAGCAATCATGGTTAATGCCCCGAACATCATCCATTTAGCGGAATCATTACCTGCGGGAATCGACAACAGCAAGTATCCTAAAAACATGATAAAGATACCGCTTGTTACCATCTTTCCGTATCCGAACTTATCGGCAAGCCAACCACCTATCAGCGGAGTGAAATAGACTCCTGCCAGAAAGGTTGAGAAGATATCCGAGGTCTCGGATGCGGTAAAACCAAATTTTGCTTGTAAAAATAGTGTAAAGATTGCGAGCATGGTATAATAACCGAAACGCTCGCCGGTATTCGCTAAGGCTAACGCGTATAAACCTTTAGGTTGTCCTTCAAACATAGAATTAAAATTGTTAGATGATTATTGAATGATTTGTTTTATTGCACCTGTTTCCGGGTAGAAATAAACTTTTACCGGAGCTTTTTTGTCTTCAAACATAACGGGGGCGAGTCCTTCCCGTGTACCGAACTGGGTAATTTGTGCTTCGCCTTTATAAAGTGTTTTTTTGTTCATGCTGATTTCGATGCTGGCTTTACCCGGTACATTATATATAATGCCCTTTAGTGATTTTTCTTTCTTTTCAGCCTCTTTCGGATCTAAAACAGGAGCGCGGTCGATGGCCTTTAAGTTCATATATACAGGTGCTCCGCCCAAATCATCGGCATCCACGATACCGAGCTGGGGCGAGAAGCGGAATAATACTTCTTTATCGAGGTTGTCGAAAGGTACAATCGTCACTTCGTAGTCACTGACCTCCTTTGTTCGGATGCCTGTGAACAAGTTGGTTAACGCTTTTTCCTGCTCTTCCAATTGCTGGATGACCAGCTTCATCGCTTCGCCGTCGGGCGGGAGGTTATCGGCGTCTCCCGTAAGGATGTTCATACGGCTTTCGCGAATACGGTAAATTTGTTTGGCTGCCACTTCTGCCTGCTTGGCTGTAGATCCCGCCATAAGCAACTCTTCTGAAAAAACAGAAGCGTCGGTTACTTTTACCGGAGCCTGGTTTTTCTTTCTTGCTGCTTCCAGTACGGATTCTTCGGGAGTGTATTCGGCGTTGATGGAACATAGCAGTCCGTCTTCTGTCAAATATGCGTATGGAGCGACTGTACCGGCTTTGAATTCAACGATAAAAGTGTTGTCCGCATCGGGCACGCCTTTGTTGATCAAGCCGATCTTTCCTAATTCGTAATAGACCTTATCTTCTGTGATAGCGTCTTTTACACCTAAATATTTTTCTGCGTATTTATAATAGGGACCTGCTTTGCAGGTTACTTTCGTGACTTCTGCATCTACAACCAGAGATGTTTTAGGAAGTGAATAAGTTATGCCGAAATTATTTGCCTTAACGGCATTTTTCTTTACAACTTTTGTCTGAGCCATAATGGGTAAACTAAGGAGCAGACTGGCTATAATGATTAAATTCTTCATATTCTAATCTAAGTTTAATCTCTAATAAATGATTGCACAAAACTATGAAATATTTTGTTAGTAACCAACCGGAAAAGCCTCTTTTCCTCTTTTAGATTAGAGAAGATGTAAAGAACGGTCCCAAGGCGGCGGAAAAGGAGATCGAGATATTTGGCCTGGTTAAATCACCGCCCGGGACTGTTCTTATACATTACATGTAAAGGGAATTACACGTAACTTGTTATTTTATGGCAAATTCACCAGTTAAATAGCCGAGTTCATGAGTGAATGACAATGTATAATCGCCATTTTCTGCATTCAGGATAACGGACTTGCTTTGCGGAGCAGATGCGGAAATGCATTCTTCGTAAACTACTTTTCCAGTTTTGTTGTCTGTAACTTTTACAGTCAGATCAGCAAGCGGATTCACAAAGTTAACTGTTAATACCTTTCCTTCGATGGAGGCTGTAGGAGGTGCGGGAACTACGGAACGTATGTCTTGTATACTCCATTCTCCTTTTGTAGGAATAGTATCACAAAATGCAAATTGTGTACAGAAGATACCACACACAATTAAAACCAAAGTTGAAATTAGATGCTTCATAATATTAAATAAGATTTGTTTTACTAAAAGTCAAAATTGAGATTTTGGACAAAGGTAAATTTCTCGTCATTATGAAGCATATATTTTTGTTGACAAAAATGTGACAAGTTCTAACTTCTTATAAATCAGATATAAACTTATCGAATTTTTCTGTATTTTGAGGCTCTCCTGTGAATTTTCTATACAGCCTTCTACGGCATTGGGAGACACCTGAACTTGTTATATGCATAATAAAAGCGATTTTTTTTATAGATAGTTGCATTTTTACAAGATAGCATATGTGTATTTCTTCTATCGATATTTGTGGATAAAGCTTTATGAGCCGATTTGTGAAATCTGGATATGTCGCATCAATCAGCTGGTGTAATTCTTCCCATTCACTGGAACTTAGTTGGATTTCATCTTCCCTATGAATCTTGATATATATGGATGAGTTGTGAAAATCTTTTTCTAATAAACGAATTGTTCCTTGCTTTTCAAAAATCTGCCTGTTTTCCATTTCAAGCATTAATTTTCTTGCTTCATATAGTTGTCTTTCAACTTCACTCATTTTTTTCTGTTTGGAATGGAGCATTTCTGTTAATTGTGAAATTTGTTTCTTATTATCTTCGATGTATTGTTGGCTACGTTTGTATTGTTCTTTTTGTAAATCAACTAAACGTTTCTTTTTTTGTTGTTCTTTTTTGATAAAAAAGAAGCTAATCCCCAATATGATAGAAAATAAAATAATGATTTGATATATAAGAACCATCCTTTGGGTTGCTTTTTTTTCAAATTTATTCTTTTCTTTAGCTATATGTTGGTAATTGAACATGCTTTGAGTTAATCTTATATTTTCAAAATGGGAGTGACTTGTAATTGAGTCTCGTAGCTCTTCGTATTTTTTTGTATACTCAACGTATTTAAGAAGTTCTTGTTCTTTGAGTGCGATTTGGGCCAGACGTTGAAAACTTCCTGCTTTTGTGTATATATAAGAACTGTTGGAACTAAGGGTTAGATAATATTTAGCAGAATCAATGTTATTTAAGGAGTAAAAAAGCTTGCCTTTAGATAAATTTATAGGATCTATAGTCTTGTCTATTGCGAATTTGAGTGCTTCATTTATATATTTATCAGCTTCTGCATAATTGCTTTTTTCAAAATAAGCATTACCGAGATCTATAAATATAGACGATATAATGTATGGAGTTGCAAACTTTGTTGCTTGTTTATAATATATTATTGCACTATCTAATTGATGAGTCTGAGAGAATATACGTGCAATATTTCTTAGAGCAAAAGCCGTTTTTACAGAATCTGGCTCTAACTCCAAATATGACAAGACTTTTTTATACATAGGTAATGCCATATCATTGATATCCTGATATGCATATAAAGTACCTAAATTGTTGTAAATTTTAATCAGGAGAGTATAATCTTTTGAATCTTCGCCAATCTCCAAAGCCTTTAGATAATATTCTTGTGCCTGTAGAGCGTCTTGCAAATCTGAGTTTACACGTCCTAAGTAGTAGTAGGCTAACATGGAACGCTGTTTATCTTGGTTTTTCTCAAAATACGTCGCCGCGATTTTAATTAAAGAGTCCGAAGTATGTGTGATATAATTCAGGTCTTGAGCCTGGGTTAGGAGCAGGCAGTAAGTTGCATGATCCTTTTCGGACAGTTGGTTGACGTTTTCTATTTTATTCAGGATACTTAAGGCGCTGTCCGGTCGTTCTTCTATGATTTTCTCAGCTTCGAGTAGCATTGGGGCCTGTACCTGATTACTGCAAGCACCCATGAACAGGAATAAAACAATGGCTACAAGCGATGTGATATGTAGTAAAAGCTTTTTCATTTCTATCTCCTTTAATTATGGATTCGAATATACTTGTTTTCGGGGAAAAAACGATTTATTTGCAATAAAATGTTTTAATCATTTTATTTATTTGCTTCGATTTATAAGAAAAAGGCCTATTTTTTTGTAAATACAGTAGCAGATTAGTGGATCATACAACAAAGAAGGTATGTCAAAATCCCGTTTTGTCATGGCGGACCTGATCTTTGAGTCCGCCATGACAGAATAGTGAATTTTGGCACAGCCCCTTTGTCGAGTTGAATAAATGGAGTGATTTTATTTTATTTGCTTGAACGCTTTTCCCAGCATATCCGTGATATCACTGGCGATCATGCTCTCTTCGGAGCGGTAGACGGCAGCCAGATCACCGGCTGTACCATGAAGGAAAACACCTGCAACGGAAGCCGTTTCAGGTTCTAACCCTTGTGCGAGCAATGCCAGGATGATGCCAGTCAAAACATCGCCACTGCCGGCTGTAGCCATACCCGGATTTCCACAATTGTTGAAATAAACGTTTCCGGTAGCTGTACAGATTGCCGTATAAGCCCCTTTCAGGACGACACAAACCTGATGGTCGATAGCGAAAGCCTGAGCCTTTTTCAGCCGTTCGTATGAATTACTGCTTTCACCCGCTATCCGGTCGAATTCTTTGGGATGCGGTGTCAGGATGCTGCGCGGAGGGATGCGTTTTAATAAATCTTTATTGGCTGCGACCAGATTCAACGCGTCGGCGTCGATCACAAGCGGTTTTTCCACTACTTGGAGTAGCTGTTCGAGTGCTTTGGCGGAATCCGGGTGTTTTCCCAAACCAGGCCCAATCGCGATAGAGGAGTAGGCTTTGATGCCGGAAACAGAGCTGAAATGATCTTGATGTTGGTCCAGGTCAACCATCGCTTCCGGAAAAGCGGTCTGCAAAATCTGCTCGCCCCGTCCGGGAATGTGGACGGTCAGCAAGCCGGCCCCACTTCTAAGGCAGGCTTTAGCGGACAGGAGAGCAGCTCCCATCTTTCCGTGGCTTCCGGCTATCAGAAGCGCATGCCCGAATGTCCCTTTATGGGCAAAACGGTTACGGGGTTGGAAGACAGCGGCAATATCCTCTTCCGTCACCAATGTGAATTGTGTCGGAGTGCTGGCTATGATTTCCGGGTGTAACAGAATATCCAGCACTTTCCATTCACCGATAAATTCTGCATTTTCAGGAAGCAGGAACGCCAATTTCGGGAAACCGAATGTCAGTGTCAGATCGGCATGAATAATAGAGTCCGGATCGTTCTTGCGGTTATCTTCTCCGAACAGGCCGGAAGGAATGTCGATCGCAACGACGGTCGCATCCGATTGGTTGATATATCTCACCATTGCGGCGAAACCGCCGGTTAAGGGGCGGTTCAGGCCGGAACCGAACAAGCCGTCTATCACGACATCCCGCTCTTCCAGTTCGGGCGGGACAAAATCGTTCACGACTTCCGTGAATTCGATCTTTTCCATATGGAGCAACCGTTGTTTGTTCAGCTCGCAATCCTCGGAAAGACGCATGGTCGGATTGAACAGATAAGTTTCCACCCGGTAACCGGCATCCGTCAGCATACGGGCGATTGCCAGTGCATCGGCTCCGTTGTTCCCTTGTCCGGCAAATACGATAATACGGGTTTGTTTGGAATAGCGGCGGCAAAATTCACTTGTAAATACGGTTGCCGCGCGTTCTACCAAATCGATAGAGCTGATCGGTTCGTTTTGAATGGTATATTTATCGAGCTCTCTGACTTTATCTGTTGAGAATATCTTTATCATATCTATCTGTTGTCTTTGTTTCTTTGTGCATACAAATGTAGGAATATTACTTTTCTCTTGAAAGAAAAGTTTTGCTTACTTTTGAATCGAGCCGAAAGTAACGAAGAACCGGCTGCCTTGTCCGTCCTCGGATAAAACGGACAAATCTCCTTTGTGCATGTGCATGATCTGCCTGGAAATACTCAGTCCGATGCCGGAGCCGGAAGGTTTGGTCGTGAAGAATGGGATAAAGATACGTTCCTGAACTTCAAGCGGTATGCCTGTCCCGTTGTCGCTCACCCGGATAAAGGTTTTGCCCTCTTCGTTGATGCCGGCAGACAATTCGATCTGTGGTTCCGGGCAATGGCGCGTTGCATCCAAAGCATTCTTGATCAGATTGATCAGCACTTGCTCGATCAGCCCTTTGTCGGCAATAACCTGTAGGTGTGCTGTCGCGGGAACGATTTTAATCTTGTCTTCCTGGTCTTTGAACAGGAGGCTGATGTCGTTCAGGAAATTGTTGACCGGTATAATCTCCGGAACAGGCATCGGGATGCCCGTTACTTTCCGGTAACTTTCGACGAAGCGCACCAAGCCGCTGCTTCTGCGGAAAATCGTTTCGACAGCCTGGTTGATCTCTTCCCGGTCTTCCGCATCGGCTCCCGGTTCATCCATGCATTTGCTCCGGAGCAGTTCGGACAGGGAAACGATCGGCGTCATGGAGTTCATGATCTCGTGCGTCAGAACCCGGATCAACTTCTGCCAGGCTTCCGTCTCTTTGTTTTCCAGGACGGAGCGGATGTTTTTCATGCTGACGACCGTAAGCGGCTTGCCCAGGACGACAAAAGATATGGCTGAAAGGATCAACTGCGAATATTCATCTTTCCGCCGGACTTGCAGGATGGACAATTCGCCGGGATGCAAAGTGCGCAGGCGGGCGGGAAGTTCCGGGTAATAGGCGGCCAGGTCGTCGATCGTTTCGGCAAAGTTCAGCCCCGTTTGTATCTTGAAAGCCTGGTTCATCCATTCCACCTGTCCGGTGTCGGAGTAGACAAACACGGAAAGGTCGATATGGTTTGCCAAAGCCTGGAAATATTGCAACTGGCTTTCCTTCTCCTGCAAATGTTTCTTGTAATGTTGCAAAGCCTCTTCCATAACCTTCACCATGTCTTGCGGAATCTTGTCGTTCTGTTCCTGCAAAGGAGTTCCGGAGGCGAGGAAATCGGAATAGCGCATCGACCAGATAAACTGCTTGAACAACCGGTCGCTGCGCTCCATCAGGCGGAACAGGTAATAGCCCTCGATCAGTATCAAGGCAGACGTGACGATGGCGGAGATGTAAAACCGGAAAGCGACAAGTAGCCCGAACGCCACGCTGGTCGCCAAGAGGAGAAAGATCAATCCGGCCGCTTTTTTCGTATAACGTTTCATAAGCCGTATTTTTCCAACCTCCGATATAAAGATGTACGCGTGATACCAAGCAGGCCGGCTGCCTGTGTCATATTCCCGGAACAGTGGCGGAGCACTTCCTGTATCGTGTTTTTCTCCAGTTCTTCCAGGTTGAACTTGCCCTCTTTGTCCTGGGAGTTGGAAACAGGGAGGCGGAGCATGAAATCGTCATATTGCAATTGCCGGGTTTCGGAAAGGATCACGGCGCGTTCTATCACATGTTGCAGTTCGCGCACGTTTCCCGGCCAGTTATACTGTTTCAGCAGTTGATCCGCTTCGTCGGAGAAGCCGTCTATCTCTTTTTTATACTTTTGGCAGTAGCGTTGCAGGAAATGCCGGGCGAGAAGCGTCACGTCGTTTCCCCGTTCCCGTAAAGGCGGGATGGTGATCTCGATCGTATTGATCCGGTATAACAAGTCTTGCCGGAAATATCCTTCCTGTACGGCTGCGTGCAAGTCTGTATTGGTGGCAGAGATCAGGCGGATGTCGATCGGTATTTCCTGTGTGGAGCCTATCCGGTTTATTTTACGTTGTTCGATGACTGTCAGTAGTTTGGATTGGGCCATCAACGGCAGATTCCCGATCTCGTTCAGGAAAAGCGTGCCGCCGGATGCGATTTCGATGCGCCCGGATTTACTCTTGTCCGCGTCCGTAAACGCTCCTTTCTCGTGACCGAACAGTTCGCTTTCGAACAGTTCGTGTGGGATGCTTCCGAGGTCTATCGGGATGAACGGTTCTTTCCCGCGTCCGGATTGTTTGTGAAGCGTGTAGGCGATCAAGTCCTTCCCTGTCCCGTTTTCTCCCTGCAACAGAATGTTGGCATCTGTATCTTTCAGCTTTTCAAGCGTCCGGAACACGTTTTGCATGGCTACCGATTCACCGATCACCTCTGTCTCCGGCTCTGTCGCAGTTGTGAGCGCTGACTTTTGCGCCTTGAGCGTCCGCACTTCCGAACGGCTGAAACTAAGTTCGAGAGCAGACAATACGGTTGCCAGCATCTTTTCGTTCTGCCAGGGTTTAGGGATAAAGTCGGTTGCGCCGGCTTTGATGGCACGTACGGCCTTCTCTGTGTCCGAGTAGGCGGTGATCAGGATAACGACAGTTTCCGGCGAGATTTCCAGTATCCGTTCCAGCCAGTAGAAGCCTTCTTTGCCGCTGACGGCATCCGCCGTGAAATTCATATCCAACAGAATGACGTCATATTGGTTTCTGGACACCAACCGGTTGATTTCTTTCGGATCGGAACAGGTGGTGATGCTTTCCACGCGTGGACGCAGTAACATCTTTAGAGTGAATAGGATATCCTCGTTGTCGTCTACTATCAGAATCTTTCCCTGCCGTATTGCCATTGTCTGTCTATTGCTTTTTGCCTTCAAACATACAGATAATTTGCGAATCCCTGCTATCTAATCCCGTTTTTCCTGGCGGATAATCGTAAATACCTGGCGAGTAGCCGGCATTTCCTGCCGGAATGTTTGCCTGTCGACAATTGTCGGCAAACCTGCTCACAACTGTCGGCAAGCCTGCTCACAATTGTCGGCAGGCCTGTTGATGATTGTCGGCAGGCAGATATTTGAAGGGGAATTGTACGCCTTCCTGCAAGTCGTGTTGTTTCCATTAGCCGGTTAGCTCTTTGCGTATTTCGATGCTTTTGAGACGCTGGTATCGGACCCGACATTTCAGGCGTTTTTTATGCTTAAGAATGATAATAATAATATTATCAAAATCCTTTGCTGTTGATAATATTATTATTATCTCTGTAATATCTTTAAAACAAGCGTTCTATGCATAGTAACGATGGGTTAAAAGCCCGGATAGAAATGATAAGATGGACAAAGTGAATCGTTTTTTTGAATTGAAGGAACTGTGGAAACAGAGTGCTGAAGCAGATCGTTCCTCCATCGATCGACAGATAACCGAATTGATGGATAGTATGACTGACCAGGAAGTGGAGCTGCTTGCTGTGGGTGTACAAAATGACTTTGACAATATTCATCAGGAAGTAGCTGAAATCAAAGAGCAATTGACGATCCGGGAACGTTTGGAACCAGTATTGCCTTATCTGTCCGTCTCTAAGTTGTCAAAGGATTATTTCAATAAATCTTCCTCTTGGTTCTACCAGCGTTTAAACGGGAATAAAATACACGGGAAAGTTTGTTGATTTTTAGAACGTTGAGGGCTATTGTAGCCCATGAATGCCGGGCTGCGTAAAATTCGAGATCATCAATTCATACCCAACAGGCCGAATCTATGCAAATATACAATTTACCCTTTGTAAAATGAATAGGAGTAAATGAGAATAGATGAAAATGAATTTTCTTGATAAAGAAAAAACACTCTTGACTATCGATTTAGTTGTTTGATAATCAGAGAGTGTTTTCTTTGGAGCGGTAGGCGAGGCTCGAACTCGTGACCCTCAGCTTGGGAAGCTGATGCTCTACCAACTGAGCTACTACCGCGTTGGATGGTGCAAAAGTATATAAATCTTTTATTTTTTAGTACCTTTGGCTCAAAAATTTTAAAAAAAATTATAGGAATGGAAAAGCTTACGCTGATTAAGGTGGGAGGAAAGATTGTGGAAGAAGAAGAAACGCTCCGCAATCTGCTGAACGACTTCTCGCAGGTGGAAGGTTATAAAGTGCTGGTTCATGGGGGCGGACGTTCCGCTACGAAACTGGCTGCACAGTTGGGGATCGAGAGTAAGATGGTGGGCGGTCGCCGGATTACGGATGCAGACATGTTGAGAGTGGTTACAATGGTTTACGGAGGACTGGTCAATAAGAATATTGTCGCCGGCCTTCAGGCCTTAGGCATAAACGCCTTGGGACTGACCGGGGCGGATATGAATCTGATGCGGTCGGACAAACGTCCGGTGGGAGAGGTTGACTACGGTTTTGTCGGTGATGTGAAAGAGGTGAATGCGGGTCTGCTGGCATCCTTAATTCATCAGGGCATTGTTCCGGTATTGGCTCCCCTTACACATGATAAACAAGGACATATGTTGAATACCAACGCCGATACGATCGCAGGAGAAGCCGCTAAAGCTTTGGCAAAACATTTTGAGGTGACTTTGATGTTCTGCTTTGAAAAGAAAGGTGTTTTGAAAGATGAGAACGATGATGAAAGCGTGATACCCGAAATAGACCGTACGGCTTTCAAGCAGTATGTGGAAGCAGGTGTGATTCAAGGGGGAATGATCCCTAAGCTCGAAAATTCGTTTCAGGCGATCGATGCCGGGGTTAAGCAGGTGATTATAACGCAGGCTTCGGATATTCATTTGGGAAAAGGTACGCGTGTCTTTTAATATGTTACTGAATTTGTTGTAAATATTATGTTTTGCAACAAATTTGGGCTGTAAAATGATAATAAGTAAAATTATTTACTATATTTGTGGTGTAAATAGTTTAAGTGTATTTTTGAAACGAACGTTGGGATACTGTACAGGTCTGTTTTTGGTAACTAATTTGCGAAGGAATATATAACAATATACCTGTACAAAATAGAAGGGGGAGCTTGGGAGAGTTTCCCCTTTTCTGTTACCTTTGCTTCGTGTAATAAAAAGGCGATGGAAAATAGGAAAATAATGGTGAATATTCGGAACGTCGTGACCCGCTTGCCGGAACTGCGTTTTGAAGAACCTCTTAACTGGATAATAGAAGAGGGGCAACAATGGGCTGTCATCGGTCCGAACGGTGCAGGCAAAACATTGATTGCCGATGTCATGCAGCGTAAATTTGCATTGAAGGAGGGAGAAGTTACTTTCGGATACGAGGGGAATGTCAGTACCCTGGTGAAAAGCATTGCGTTTAAAGATATTTACTCCCTGGCCGATTGCCGTAATTCTTATTATCAGCAACGCTGGCATTCGACTGAAACGGACGAAGTCCCTACAATAGAAGATATATTAAAAGAAGATGCGGGATCGGAAGATTATCATAAAGTGTTATCTTTGTTCGGCATAGAAGAGTTTTTGCCGAAGAAACTGATCTTCCTGTCCAGTGGCGAATTGAGAAAGTTTTTGATTGTCCGTACGTTATTAAAGCGTCCTCGTGTCTTGATACTGGATAATCCGTTTATCGGACTGGATGCTCCTTCGAGAGGCGTCCTGCTGGAGATGTTGCAGCAAATGACGAAGTTGAAAGATGTGCAGGTAGTTTTACTGCTTTCCAATCCGGACGATATACCCGAAATGATTACGCATGTCTTGCCGGTCAAGCAGCGCAGATGCCTTCCGGTTTACAGCCGCGAGGAATTTCTGAAGCAAACGGATCTGATTGCCGATATGTTCCCGTCCGAAGAAAAAGGCGATTCCGTTCGGTGCGGATCGTTTTCACTTCCGGTTGAGGAACAGAAAGAACCTTCCGCCCATCTCGTCACTTTCAGGATGGAACACGTTTCGATCAAATATGGTAACCGTACGATCCTGAAAGAACTGGATTGGGAAGTGAAAAACGGGGAGAAGTGGGCGTTGTTCGGTCCGAACGGGGCTGGCAAATCGACTTTGTTGAGTTTGATTTATGCCGATAATCCGCAATCGTATGCCAACACGCTTTATCTTTTTGACCGGAAGCGCGGTTCGGGAGAAAGTATCTGGGATATAAAGAAGCGCATCGGATATGTCTCCCCTGAAATGCATCTTTTCTATATGGAGAATGTGCCGGTATTGAATATCGTCGGTTCCGGCTTTTTTGACTCGATCGGGCTGTTCAGGAAATGTACGGAACAGCAGCAACAGGTAGCTTTGGCCTGGATGCGCGTATTCGGTATCGAAGGGCTGAAAGAACGTTCTTTCCTTACGCTTTCTTCCGGCGAACAGCGGTTGGCGCTTTTAGCGCGTGCGTTTGTCAAAGATCCGGACTTGATTATCCTGGATGAACCGTTGCACGGCTTGGATGTGAGCAATAAGAAGAAGGCGGCTGCCATTATCGAGCAGTTCTGTTCGCGTCCGGGCAAGACGCTGATCTATGTCACGCACTATCCGCATGAATTGCCGGCTTGTGTGGATAAACGTTTTGAATTGGTTAAACACGCTTAAGGATTTATCAGATGAAATACAAACTTGTTGCCTTTTGGTTGATCGTTTTCGGAGCTTTGTTTGCTTTTTTGCAAACGAGTTTCCAGTATCATTTTTACTATATAGAACAGAGCCAGCTGTTTTTGTTTTCCGAGTCGTATATTGGGAATAAACTGGTTCTTCCGGGTGGCTTTTCCATGTTGGTGGCGGAATTCCTGGTGCAGTTTTTTATCCGGCCTTATATCGGGGCGTTGGTCACTGCGGCCTTATTGACAGGTGTCGGGATTTGTACGGCTGGTATTGTGAAACGGATCGCGCCTGCTTCGGGGCTTTTTATCCTCTATATGCTACCGATGTTAGCTTTGCTGTTCATGCATTTTGACTTCAACTACCGGGTGCAGGGCACTGTTTGCTATCTGATGATGACGGCCTTGCTTTGCGGGTACATGCGGATAAGGAATGACCTTTTCCGTTTGGTTGCAGGTTGTGTGCTGGTTCCGGTCTTGTTCTGGCTGGCAGGATCGATTGCCGTATTGTTTGCCGGAATGGTCTGCCTCTTCGAAGGGTTGCAGAAGACGCCTAAATGGTATATCTCGTTGATCGGGGTTGCGGAAGTTTTGCTATTGGGCGTCGGAACGGTTTATTTCTCTTTGATGGGGGAATACCGGTGGGTTTTCGAGCCGGATCTGTATTATCATTATACGCTTCATCCTAAAGAAATCATTTATTATTCCTGGATTTGCCTGCCTCTGGTTTTGCTCGTCGCTTTCTTTTTCCGGAATAAAAAGAGTTTGTCCGGGAAGAAATTGCTTGCGGGGATCAGTTGTATCGCTCAATTGGCTATGATCGGTGTTGTCTTGTGGTGGGGAATTCCCAAGTATAGCGATGCAAAGACGTTGAGGTTGAAGAAACTGGATTATTTTGCCCGTACGGAACAATGGGACAAGACGATAGAAGAGTGTAAAGGGAAACTGACAAACTTCTTATATATGTGCCATCTGAATATGGCATTGGCCAATAAGGGGGAACTTTCGGATAAAATGTTCAACTTCGACCAGCGGGGGCCGCAGGGGTTGCTTGTACAATGGAATAAATCGGAAAATGTCTCTTGCATGCTCAGTGATATCTATTTTGCGATGGGAGCGACCGCTTCATCGCAGGAAATGGCTTTTGAAGGTTATGTGAGTGCTATGGAGGACGGCAATCCGCGTATGTTGAAAAGACTGGTGCAGACGAACCTGATTTACGGCACATATCCCGTAGCTGAAAAATATATCTCGATACTTGAGAAAACGTATGCGTACCGGGATTGGGCCCGATCACAGCGTAAATTTCTTTATAATGACGAAGCCGTCGAAAACGATCCCGTGTTGGGAACCCGCAGGCGGATGTTGCCGGACCGGAATTCATTGGCAATGATAGATGGATTGGCGGGAGACCTGGAACTTTTCTTGGAAAAGGGGCCGGCCAATTCTGCTGCATTGCAGTATTTGGGCGCTATGTATTTACTGGCTAAAGATCTGGAAGGGTTTAAAGCGTTGATGGAGAAATATTACGGGACGGAGTTCTTGCCCGCATTGCCCGTGCATTTCCAGGAAGCCGTCATTGTGATGTCTGAAAAAGAACCGGATTACTGGAAACGTTTCAAGGTCTCGGAAACTATTGTAGCCCGCTTTGCCGATTATAAAAAGCAGGTGCTTGCGAACCGCAATAACAGTGCTCTTGCCGGGTTATTGAACCGGTCGTACGGAAACACCTACTGGTTTTACTTTATGTTTAAATAATTGCGAAAGAACATGGAAAGAAAGAATATATATTTATGTATGCTGGCAGCTTTGTTGTCTTGTTCCGACTCGGTGAAAATGAGTTGGACAGCAGAACATATGCCGAATATTTTTCCGGATTATGCCGGTGTGGTTATTCCGCCTAATATCGCTCCGTTGAATTTTGCCTTGAAAGACTCTGCCGATGAGACACGTGTCGTTTTTGCATCAGGAGAACAACTGTTTGTGGTGAAAGGTGGAAAGCAAGGCTTTGTTATTCCGGATTCGAAATGGAAAAAAATGTTGGGTGCGGCTACCGGGAAATCTATTCAGGTGACGGTCCAGGCAAAGCGAGGAGGCGAATGGATGGCGTATGCTCCATTTTCAATTCAGGTAGCTCCTGAAAAGGTGGATTCCTATCTGGCTTATCGCCTGATCGATCCGGGATATGAGTTGTGGAATAAGATGGGAATTTATCAGCGGGATCTGGAGAGTTATACGCAAACTCCCATTATTGAAAATAAGATGAGTGGTAACAATTGTGTGAATTGCCATTCTTTTTGCATGCAGAACCCGGATAAGATGCTGTTCCATATGCGCGAGACTTTTCCGGGGACGATCCTGGTCGATGGCGATAAGATTGAAAAACTGAATACCAAGACGAAGGAAACGATTTCTTCTTTGGTTTACCCTTCCTGGCATCCTTCGGGCAAATATGTGGCTTTCTCTGTGAATACCACCAAACAGGCCTTTCATCTGAATGACAAGAATAGGGTGGAGGTCTATGACGAGGCTTCCGATGTTGTGGTGTACGATGTGGAAAAGCACGAGATCGTAACGGCTTCAAACATCTTCTCGAAAGATGCTTTTGAAACATTTCCGACTTTCTCTCCCGACGGGAAAACCCTCTATTTCTGTACCGCGGAGGCCAGGCCGATTCCGCAGGAATACTCGGAAGTCAAATATAACTTATGTTCCGTCTCCTTTGATCCGGCGACACGTGCTTTCGGGACGCAGGTCGATACGCTTTACAATGCGAAGAGCGGCGGAATGAGTGCTTCTTTCCCGCGTGTTTCGCCTGACGGACGTTACCTTTTATATACGTTATCCGGCTATGGAAACTTTTCGATCTGGCATAAAGATGCTGATTTATATATGGCGGACCTTCAGACAGGCATGAGCCGTCCGTTGACGGAAGTGAATAGCGACGATGTGGAAAGCTATCATTCCTGGAGCAGCAACAGTCGTTGGTTTGTTTTCAGTAGCCGGCAGATAGACGGTTTATATACACGTCCGTATATCGCTTATGTGGGCGAAGATGGCAAAGTCAGCAAGCCGTTCCTGCTGCCTCAGAAAGATGCCGGTTTCTATCATTCTTTTATGAAGTCCTTCAATATTCCGGAATTTATAACCGGAAAGGTAAAAGTGCAAGGCCGGGTCCTGGCTATTAAGGCGAAGGAAGATAAGGGGACGGATGTAAGGTTTGCAAAGTGATTGATGATTTTTCGGAACGTTTGTCGTCCGGAAATTAAAAAATAAAAAGGACTGGATTCTGACATTGAATCCAGTCCTTTTATTATTTAGCAAACTTTTATCTCTTATGGAAGAGTGATAAGAATGGAACCACCTTCGCCTGTATAGTCAAAGCCACCTTGCAAAGCTTCAATATAATAATATGGAGCTAATTGGAATGTTTTGTCATCAAGTTGTTTATTATTAGCTAAACTGATTCCGGAGAATGAACTTGGATGATAAGCATAGATCGCATTTGAAGGACTACCATCATAGTTGATGCCGATAAAGAACTTATTATAATAAATAATGCCATCTTTAAGCCAGAACTCGATATAATCGCAAGAAGTTGCAGCAACTGCATTTCCCCAATCGCCGTCATCGTTTTTCAGACCCTCTGCATACGGTTTGATTACACGGTAACGGTCGAAACCATCTGCTTTCTGAATTTCCACATTATACGGAGCTTCGGTGAAAGCCAGAACATCGACAAATGTGCCGGTTCCTAAAGATACCCAGTTATAATCTTTATTGACAGTTACAGAAATAGTATTACTCCCGCTTATAGGCTTCTCGCCATCTAAAGTTAATGTAATATCTAATTCCTTGCCAATTTCCAACGGAGTAACATTTACAGTTATTTTTGTCATGTTTTCGCCGGCGGCAAAAGTATAGCCGGAAACAGTACAACCTGCCAGCGGTTCATCTGCAACAGTTGCTGTTAGTGCAACTGTGCCACTCAGTTCCGTACCGGCATTGGCACGTACGATATCTACTGTAAAAGTCGGATCAGCCGGTGAAACCGTAATATTCGCTAAAGACGCATTTACAAAAGCCGCTCCATTGGCAGCATCCGTATAGATAGCGCTTTCCTGTTCGCTGTCGCAAGCCGTAAACCCCAGAGCAATTAACAGGAGAGCCGTTAATATTGATAAATTTGAAATATATTTCATCGCTTTACTCTTTTAATCAATGAATAAAATTTATTTAGTATCACCAACTGGATTTTGATCTTTAGTTTGATCCAGGCTGGCATTTCCGTCAAACTCAGTTTGAGGAATCGTTAATACCCACATATAGCTTTCCGGATCATTCGCATTGCGGTTAACCAGTAATGCGTCTGTCGGCCAACCCATTTCTGTAGTCCGTTTGAAACCTTGTTTCAGACGACGGATATCATAAATACGACCAAATTCACCCCAAAGTTCTATACGGCGCTGTGTGATAATTTCTTCCAATAAAGAACCCGTATAATCAGAGGTCAATTTACCCATAGCCGTACCGGATTTCTGAGCGCAACTGTACGATGCGTCACGCTTGCTCATCAAATCCATCAAATATTCACGTGCACCGGCATCGTTACCCAGACGGCATTCAGCTTCGGCTGCGATCAGATACATCTCTTCTATACGCATCCAAATATAATCTCCCATCCAAGTCTGGATATCAGAAAATTTAAATTTTTCCTGTTGAAATCCGCCATTTTTATTGTTGGCATCTTCCGGATTCCACCAAACCAAGCGGTCATCTGTCGTCCCCATTTTTTCATACAGTTCCTTGTTGATCTGTTTGCGGGCTTTTGCTCCGTATTTGTCAGCATCAGCGTCCATATGCGTGAATAGACCTGCATACATACCGCTCTGGTCGGATATGATTTCAGCTCCCCACATGACATTTGGTGCGCTTACGCTGTTCAATCCTTTAAATTCTGAAACTTTTGCAATCGTGCATTTACTTGCTGCAATTGCTTCTTCCGATGATTTTTTAGCAGTAGCCCAGTCTTCCATCACTAATGCGATACGAGCCTGCATGCCTAATGCTGTGGTATAGTCAATATGCGAAATGTGTTTGCGGGTTGTACCGTTTAACCGTTCGACTGCTTTACTGATGTCACTCACAATCTGATCGTACGTCTCTTGTACCGTAGAACGCGGTTTTCCCTCTGTTCCAGCGACTGTCGGTTCGACATATATTGGACAACAGGGTTCGCCCTCATGTCCTTTATAGGTTCTGGCAAAACTCTGCGCCAACATGAAATAGGAATAAGCACGTATTGCATAGGCCTGCCCCATGATGTAGTTGACTTCCGTTTCCGTGCCGGCCATTGTCTCTTCTGCTGCAAGGATATAATTTGCATTGGAAATCCAAGTATAATAGCAATTCCATAAATCGTATGAGCGCCAAGTGGTAGCGGTATATCTGCTTTTTACGTTATATAAGCAATCATACCAGAACCAACCGCTACCCATTGCAGACATAATCATATCTTCTCCCATTACATCTGCCATCAGGTTATAAGCGCTGATACCGAAGCATTGATGTGTATTATCTGTAGGAGACCATGCCGAATACATGGAACGGTAAAGGCCGTTCAGAGGTACTAAGGCCGCATTTGCATTTGCCAATAATCCTGTTCCGGACATTGAATCGGTCGGATTGGTATCCAGTGAACTCTCCAAGCAGGATGAGAGAGTTGTACAAGCCATCAGACCGACAATCATATATTTATATATCTTTTTCATCTTGTATCTTATAAAAATGATTCTACTTTAGAAATTAATTTCCACACCAAAAGAATACGTCTTGTTAGGTGCATAAGAATAATCGGTTTCACCCTTGAAGTTATACTGAGGGTCCATACCTTGCAAGTGAGAGAATAATGCCAGGTTATCGATAGAACCGAATACGCGGATATTATTCAACTTAGCTTTTCTCATCCAATCTTTAGGCAAGGAATAACCCAATGTGATATTTTTAATTGCAAAGTAAGATGCATTAATCAAAAAGCGATCTGTTGTTGCATAAGATCCATTGATTTCTACACGCGGTACGTCTGTTACATCACCCGGCTGTTGCCAACGGCGCAATTGATGCTTGTTCCATGTGTTTGTCGCATATTGGGCATTCATGGAACCCGTGTATAACCCGTCGTAAATTTTACCTCCGATAGAATAGGTCGTCAGAATTGACAGGTCGATACCTTTATAGGAGAAGTCTGTTCCAATGCTACCATACAGATCCGGAATGCGATTCCCTTGATAATATTTGCTGGTCGATGCCTTCGAATAATCATCACTGATACGTTCGTTTATGATATTTCCGTTTTCATCTTTGTCATAAACCCAATAAAGTTGAGATCCGGTTGCAGGATCTACACCTGCTGATTTGGCCATGTAGAATGTATTAATAGGCATACCTTCTTTAATACTGTAATTCCCTTTAATGATTTCGGGAGCAGTATTAGTCAGTTTCAATACTTTATTTTTCACCGTTGAACCCATAAAAGAAAGATTCCATCTGAAGTCTTTAGTCTGGATAGGCGTACCTCTCAATTCAAATTCGAAACCAGTATTTCTCATATCTCCGACATTGGCATTGTAACCATTGAACCCGGTAGAAGTAGCCATCGGATAACTCAGTAACATGTCAACAGTTTTACGGTTATAATATTCGGCATTAAGCGTAAAACGACTATTCAACAATGTCGCTTCAATACCTACGTTCAAGTTTCCATTCTTTTCCCAGGATACTGTTTGATTTTCCAGAGAAGAAACCATACCACCGATCTGATTTGAATTAGGCCAACCTAAATCATACAAACTTTGCCATAAGTAATAATTACTTGTCGCATCGGAATTTAGGATATTGTCGTTACCTTGCTGTCCGTAGCTTAATTTCAGGGATAAGTTGTCTACCCAATCAACATCTTCCATGAACGCTTCCTTAGAGATACGCCAATTTCCTCCGATAGACCAGAATGTTCCCCATCGGTGGTCTTTATGAAAACGAGAAGAACCGTCTGTACGCAAAGATGCAGAAAAGTAATATTTTTCATCATAGTTATAATTGAAACGTCCTAACCATGATTCAATACGATAATTATCCGTGTAAGAATCAGCAGAATTCAGGGTTGTTCCCGGACGTAGTTCGAGGATACCGTCTACCAGATTTGTTTTTCCGGCTTTCAGATACTCATAACTGTAGGCATAAAATTCATGGCCGGCTAATACATCAAAAGAATGAAGTCCAAAAGAACGGTTCCATGACAACAATTGGTTGAAAGTAAAGCTCTGCATACGATTGCTGTATTTCGTCAACAAACCGCCGGCTGTAGCCTGGTTGCCATGATACATGTTCATATAGCTCATCCTGTTCTGGTTACGATAGTCAAGACCAAAGTTTACATTAAGTTTTATGCCTTTGAAAACACCGAAGTTATCTTTGTCTGAACCAAATGTAACACCTGTACGAAGACTGGCCACGTCATTCTTTTTATTAGACTTGTCATCTGTCAGACCTCCGACCGGGTTATAATCCGTATAACTGCCCGGACGTCCGTTTTCACCATAATCTAATTGTGGTTTGCCATTTTCACCTAAAACATTCTTTCCTTCCAAATCCTTTATGTAAACAGGAAACAATGGTGAAACGAATTGTGCCGAATACCATACATTCGATGTGGAAGATCCGTCATAGTCGCTATAGTCCTGTACTGAATTTGACAAGGATGCATTTAAATTAGCCTTGAACCAGTCGGTTACATTCGAATTAACGTTTACGCGAGCATTATAACGCTGGAAACCAGTGTTAATAAGAATACCATCTTCATTTAAATATCCAAGAGAAAACATATACTTTGTTTTTTCAGAACCACCGTTTACAGATAATTGATGCTCCTGTCTGAATGCATTGTCGCGCTGGACTGCATCCATCCATCGTTCGTCCCATGCCGAAGCGGCATCCGCTTGAACCATTCCTGTTTCCGGATTGATCAGGTTATCCCATGTGTAATTTTTAAATGGATTGTATAATTCACCTCCTAAATTGGCTCCCAGGTTTGATCGTGCCATCTGTTGAGCCTGTTCCCATGAATAACCGGAATTAAATGCATAACCATTGCGTAAAGCCTCGTAAGTTAATTGAACGAATTCTTTCTGATCAACCATGTCGTATGGTTCGATCGCGCGTGAAGCCCATCCGACAGTTGAACGCCATGTCACTTGTGCTTTACCTTCTTTACCTTGTTTAGTTGTGATCATAACAACGCCGTTAGCACCACGTGCACCATACAAAGCACCGGCAGAAGCATCCTTGAGTACAGTCATCGATTCAATATCGGATGGATTGATAGAAGAGATATCCCCGTCATAAGGAATACCATCCACCACATACAATGGATCTTGGGATGCGTTGATTGATCCATACCCGCGGATCACAATCGATGCAGCCTCACCCGGCTGTCCGGAGCCGGAAGTAGTCAACAAACCTGTAGCTTGCCCTTCCAAACCTTTCGTCAAATTGGTAATTGGACGAAGTTCCAGCTTCTCATTATTAATAGTAGAAGCCGATCCTGTAAAAGAACTTTTCTTTGCAGTACCATAAGCGACCACCATTACCTCATCAAGCATTTGATTATCAGACTCAAGGGTGATTTTTAAATTGGGTTTCACCCCAACTTCCTGGGCTTTCATACCCACAAATGAAATTACCAGAGTCTTTGCAGAACTTGGTATATCTGCAATATCCTGATTGTTAATGGATTAATTATACATGTAGTCTAAGCTATTATCTATTTATAAGAAATAATGCATCGAATATGA
>NZ_JACOOJ010000032.1 GCF_014287585.1 Parabacteroides hominis
AATGATTTTGTCCATATTTTTTGTTTGCACTTATAATATAGACTTTTATTTTTTAAGCTGTGCTCTTTTATTAATCAAATACACTAAAAGCAGCCATACAGCAAATGTGAACAAGACCCAAAGGATTTACACTGGCGGGTAATATTTTTTAACGTATTGTTCTGATTGCAAATAGCGGGAATAGCCTTCTAATTGTCATTTGTGTAAATGACGTGATAGATAAATTCGATCTTCTTTTTCCAACAAAGCCCCGCCCTCTGTTGTTATATTTGTACGAAAGATAAAACTCAAATATTAGAAGTATGGAAATTGTAAAAGTAGTAGGACGAGAAATCCTTGATTCACGTGGTAACCCGACTGTTGAAGTAGATGTACATTTGGCTTCCGGCGCTTTTGGCCGTGCAGCTGTTCCTTCCGGAGCTTCTACCGGTGAAAACGAAGCAATCGAACTTCGTGATGGCAACAAGAAACGCTATGGTGGCAAAGGCGTTCTGAAAGCTGTCGATAATGTCAATAACGTAATTGCTCCCGCTCTTCTCGGTATGAGTGCCCTGAACCAGCGCGAGATCGACCATAAGCTGATTGCCTTGGACGGCACGAAGACCAAATCCAACCTCGGCGCCAACGCCATGCTGGGCGTTTCGCTGGCTGTGGCCAAGGCGGCTGCAAGCTATCTGGACCAGCCTCTTTACCGTTATATCGGCGGAACGAATGCGTATGTATTGCCTGTTCCGATGATGAATATTATCAATGGCGGTTCGCATTCCGATGCTCCGATCGCTTTCCAGGAATTTATGATCCGTCCGGTTGGCGCTTGCTGCTTCCGTGAAGGTTTGCGTATGGGGGCCGAAGTCTTCCATGCCCTGAAGAAGGTGTTGCACGATCGCGGCCTGAGCACGGCTGTCGGTGACGAAGGCGGTTTCGCTCCTGCATTGGACGGGACGGAAGACGCCCTTAACTCGATCATGGCTGCCATCAAAGCTGCCGGATACGAACCGGGCAAGGACGTGACGATCGCTATGGACTGCGCCGCCTCCGAATTCTATCACGATGGCATATACGATTATACGAAGTTCGAAGGAGCCAAAGGCGCCAAGCGCAACGCCCAGCAGCAGGTGGAGTACCTCTCCGGGCTGGTTGCCAAATACCCGATCGACTCGATCGAGGATGGGATGGACGAAAACGACTGGGCTGGCTGGAAACTGCTGACTGTCGCCCTGGGCAGCAAGTGCCAGTTGGTAGGCGACGACCTGTTCGTGACAAACGTCGAATTCCTGAAGAAGGGGATCGAAGAAGGCTGCGCCAACTCCATCCTGATCAAGGTGAACCAGATCGGAACCTTGTCCGAAACACTGGATGCGATCGAAATGGCGCACCGCAACGGCTACACCTCCGTCACTTCCCACCGCTCCGGCGAAACGGAAGATGCTACGATCGCCGACATCGCCGTGGCTACCAACAGCGGACAGATCAAGACCGGTTCGTTGAGCCGCTCCGACCGTATGGCCAAATACAACCAGTTGCTCCGCATCGAAGAAGAGTTGGGCGACTTGGCTGTTTATGGATATAAGACTTACAAGAAGTAAAAATCACGTTAATGATTTAGATGTAAGTGAAAGGAGATTGTCCGGCTGGGCAGTCTCCTTTTTTTTGCAATTCAGGCGCCTTTCCTGAAGATCACCTCTTTTTCGCTGGCTTGTTTGCTGCCTGTGCAGGCAGCCTTGTGCTATGTTTAAAAAAGGCCGACCATCACTGGCCAGCCTTTCCCTTCATGTGTCAAAAAAATCTTTACCTAATCAGAGAGTGGATGTATAATATCATCTGTTGTTATTGAAAAGCATTGGTTCTTCTTGATCCTTTCCACCACCAGGCTGCCGATACGTCGGGCACTGGCTTCCGAAGGAAAGGGGCGGAGCGAATCAATTGCGGGAATGGTGGGCTGGTAAATCATCACTTTCTTGTTCATCAGCACCTTGTAACCCCAGCCATCCCCCAATTGAAACGTTTGCAACTCCGGTTGCATCTCGTTCCGGGACCCCATTTCCCGGAAACGAAAACAAAAAAGAATCAGTAACAACGGCAGCAGTATGATCAGGCTACCGGGAGCCATCCTCCTTTTTCTCATCATCGCGTTCATCATCAATCGTCATCTGGATCATAATCGTAAGGATGCAGTTCCCAGATGTCGTCGAACCAGTAGGTTCCGCTTTTGCCCGTTGCTATATAGCCTCTCGTCCCGTTGGAGAAAGAGACTGCTACTGTACGTGCCGACCCTTTGAAGTCGTGCACCTGCTCCCACAGGTCGGTGGAAGGATAGTATTTCCAGGTGTCGCTGCGGACACCTCCGCTTTCCCCGCAGGTCAGGTATGCCGCGCCGTCGATAACGAAGGTGTTGGCATTCTTGCGTACAATGCTGTAATCGTCGTCATAGTCTTCGTCCGAAGTGTTGGCGATGTCGCGAAGCTGCGTCCATTGGCCAGTCGCCGGATCGAATTTCCAGAAGTCGTCGACATATTCGCCGTTGTTGATGCCTCCGCAAACATAGGCGATATTGTCTATCACGAAGCTGGATGCCCCCTGCCGCTTGCTGCCTCCGATGCTGACGATCTGTGTCCATGCGTTGCTCGACGGATTGAAAGAATAGAAATCTTTCAGATAGTTTCCGTCATTCCCCGCGCCGATATATCCTTTTCCTGAAACTCCGAATGAAACGGCGTCGTAACGTCCCGAACCCGGAAAGTTCGCCTTTTGTGTCCAAGCGTTCGAGGCCGGATCGTATTCCCAGAAGTCGTTCAGGTTGTTCGTCCCGTCATAGCCTGTCCCGAAATAGCCTTTGTTGTCAATGGCAAAAGCCGTTCCGTTGCTGCGGGCCGTTCCGGGAAAGCTGGATTTTTGTGTCCAGGCATCCGTTGTCATATCGTATTCCCATAAATCGTTCAGGCGGGTTTTACCGGTATATCCTCCGACCAAGTATCCTTTGTTGCCGATGGAAAAGCAGGAGGCTTCTCCACGGGCGAGCCCGTCGAAGTCGGAAGTGCGGACCCAGTGGCCGATCAGATCTTCATCGTCGTCGTCGCTACAGGAAGTCGCGATGACGGGAAATAATGCTATCAAGAGAGCAAATAAACTTTTGTGTGTCATTCTTAAACGTGTTCTTTATTGTTTTCGGATGCAAAAAAACGGGGCTTTCCCTTTTCCTGCAAATTAAATCGGTAAACGGGCTTTCTTATCCGGTAAACGGACGGATCAGGGTGGTAAAAGCTCTTTTTGCCTTTGAAAAGACGTTGGCAGGGCAACATTTGTCTTTGGTTGAGAGAAATAGGCCGTTGGCAGGTTATTCTTGCATGGCAAAGCGGGATTGGAGTTCTTTGCAAACCGGAAATATAATAATATGTATGAATAAAATTCTGATTCCTTTTTGGCTGCTCCTGCTGTGCGGTTCTCTCTTTTCCTGCTACGATGAGGGGAACAGCTACGGAGATAACCTGGTCGACAGCGCTTTCCGTAACATCAGTGTCGATAGTTGTACCGTGACGGTCGCTTCTACCATAATCGACTCGTTGGAAACGAACGGGCAGGGGCTTGCCCTTGTCGGCAAATACGCCCATTCGCTTTGGGGGACTGTCTCTGCCTGCGCCTACCTGCCTTATTCGGTTCCGACCTATAGCACGGAGGCTGACGAAGCGGTCCGGCTGGATTCTCTTGTACTGGCCTTGTCTTACGCGGGCTATTCGATCGGTGACACGACGCAGCCGATGCGTCTCACCATACACCGCCTGTTGGAGAAGGTGATCCTGAACGACAACGATTACCTGTACAACAATTCCTCTTTTGCCTACGATCCGGAACCGATTGCGGCCTGCACCTTCAAGCCGAAGCCGGGTGATAGCGAGCGGTTGGAGATCCGTCTGCCGGACGAGCTGGGAGAGGATATGCTCACCCGCTTGCACAAGCGGGACGACGCGCTGTCGGGTGACCGTTTTGAGGATTATTTCAAAGGCTTGGTCGTCGTTCCCGATCCCGGTGTATGCCGGAACATCGTTTCGTTCGGCGTGGGCGATACGGCTTCCGCCCTGATTCTGCGTTATAGCATTGAAGATGCGGTAGCCAGGGAAGCCGAGTGCGTGATCAATCCTAAAACCGAGACACAGTTCTATCATGTCGACCACGACCGCACGGGAACGGCTATGGAAGGCCTTCCGGCGAAGAATGTCGAAGTCGCTTCCTCCGGGTTGGATAGCCGGGGCGTCCTGTTCGCGGGGATCGGCTGGTACAGCCGTCTTGGGTTTCCGCATCTGAACGAGATATTGCAGCAGGGTGAACGCGTTTCGATCGAATCCGCCTATCTGAAGATTTATCCGGAGCCGGGCACTTGGTCTGAGTTCAACCCCTTGCCCGACAGCCTTTTTCTTTATATCATAGATGAGAACAATGTCGTGACGGATGCCGTTACCGATTACCTGGGCACCGAAGTCCAGGGCGGAACGCTGGTCAAGGACGACAGCTTTGTCGAGAATACTTATTACTATTTCGATATCAGTACCTTCCTGCAGGAAGAGTTAGGAGCTTTTGGTAAGTATAAACATAACCTGCAACTTGTCTTCAATGAAGACACCTACATCCAGACGTTCCGTAATCTTACTTTCAGCGACCAGGAAGGGAAGTCTCCCATTGTCTTACAACTAACCTATAAAGTTTATGAGAGCTATTAAATACGGATGGCTGTTTTGCCTGTCCCTGCTTCCTTTTTCAGCTGTGACGCAGAATGTGATGACTTCTTCTCCCTATTCCATGTTCGGCGTGGGAGAGATCATGGCCGGTTTGCACGGGGCCAATGCGGGCATGGGAGGCGTTGCGATCGGCATGCGCGGAAAAATGCTTATCAATACGGATAACCCTGCCGGGCTGGCCGGGCTCGATACGTGCCGCTTGTTTGCCGAAGCGTCCGCCTTTGCCAAATGGGAGTCCTACCGCTCGAAGGGGGACGATAACCAAGCCTTTACCGGTAACTTCTCGCGTTTTGCTATGGCCGGGCGCATCATGCCCCGCTGGTATATGGCGGTGGGACTGACGCCTTACAGCTCGGTCGGTTATTATTTCCAGAGCACGCAGGAGCTGGAAGGTTCTCCCGGTTCCTATTATACGAGCTCCTTCTCCGGCGACGGTGGTTTGTCGAAGGTCTATTTTTCGAATGCCTTTCAGCTGTTGCCCGCTTTGTCGGTCGGGGTCAACCTGGGATATATTTTCGGGAATATGACACAAACGGAGGCACAGAGCACGATGTCTGTTTCCCAGAAACTATCCGGGCAGTCTTTCTCCGCCGATTTCGGCGTGCAATATTCCCGCCGCCTCAGCCGTGAACTGAACCTGACACTGGGAGCCGTATATGGTTTGCCCCAGACGATCCGGATGCAAAAGACCCGGACGTTGGTCGACAATTCAACCAGCAGCACGACCAACATGAAGCGTGTCAGCCAGCAGCTTCCCCGGTACATCGGTGGCGGCGCTTCCGTCGAGTATAAGAAAATGACGTATGCGTTCGACTATTTGTTCCGGCAATACGGTTCGCTGACTTCGGCGGACAGCCGCGTCACGTTCCATGACTCTCATGAATTGCGTGCCGGCGTTTGCTATTTCCCGGATGGCTACGGTTCTTCGAGTATCTGGAAACGGATGGACTATAAAGCCGGCGTCGGGCTGTCATCCCCTTATTACATGCAGGTCAGGGGACAATCGGGCCTCTCCTGGCGCGTCAGTGCCGGCCTGGGCTTCCCGCTGATGAACGGCCGGCTTCACACCTCTTTCTTCTACGACCGTGTCGATCTGGACGGCAAGATGCTGAAGCGCGGGATAACGGGCTTTACCGTCACCTATACGTTGAGCGAACTGTTCTATAAGGTCAAATTATAAAATTTGTCTTGATCCGTTAGCTCTTTCTCCCTATTATATTCGCCCCTTCTTTACAGTCCATAGATTGTCCGCCGCCCAGTGAACGATCGTCCGCCGGCCAGTGAACGATAGTCCGCCAGCCAGTGAACGATCGTCCGCCAGCCAGCGGACGATTTGTGGGATGCCTCCCGGTTTCTAATGAATTGAATGGAAAAGGATAAAAGATACGGATCTTTCTGTTAAGCCCCGGTCTGTCCTAATGTGAAGAAGTCCCGCTCTCCAGGATGCTGACGATGGAGAAGAGCGTGAAACAGATGCCTCCCAATCCCGCCAACACGCGTGCCGGCACGAAATAGTATCCGTGGACGGAGCCCATCTCGAACAGGAAAGCCGCAAGGAACAGGCAACTCAACGCCGTGAAGATCGGAATCAGCGGAATGCGGTTCGATAGCTTGAACTCATGCCGCCAGATCTTCGACAGCAGGATCACCTTGCTGGAAATACTGTAGCAAACCAAGCCTAAGCCGATCATGATGTAGCCGGTCGAACCGAGCGACATGTCGGCAGTCCCCCATATCAGGATCAATCCCCAGATGATGCAGAGGCTTCCCATGACAATGACCAATACCGGCCATATCTTGCGTTCGGCCGGCGAGAAAATGTTCCGTATCTGCCGGGCGATGGTGGCAACCAACGTAATCAGGCAGGTGCAGATCGAAGCAAGCCCGATCATCACATGTCCGGCAACAAAATACTTCGGATGTGCACCGCTTTTAGCCAACAGCACGAATGCCCATATCCAGGCGGTCAACGAGAGGATGGCGGCAACGGCGATCAGCATCAGCCCTTGCGTGCGGGTGAAGGCTTTCGGCGGTACGTTGTGGTCGCTTTTTCTGGCATTTTCGGTAATCATGGTGAAACGGGTGGAAGAAGTGGCGGTCGTTGCGACACAAGCCGTAATAAACCCTACGCCGCAGACCACATGTCCCGCAACGAACGAGGCTGAATCCGGCGAAGAATGCAGGATATGCACGCCGCCAATGACAGTCAGGACAGCCGAAAGGTAGCCGATTCCCGGAAGCACATATTTACTGACCTGCCCGAACGTCCCGATGATCTGCCGTATGATGGTGGCCGCCGTCGAGAACAGCGCGATGCATATCATACCCAGCGAGAATATCACAGGTCCCGCCACATACCGGTTCGGATCTGTCCCATAAAAGGTGACGAACCAGCCATAACCAAAACAAAACAGGGCCATAAGTAAAGGTATTGCCCTGAACAGAACGCTAATGCCGTAATTCATAGGAACATTTTTTTTGAGTTTCCAGACAAACAACGCCTGTCTGAGCTTTGTTCCTGCTCTTTACATTTTATAAATACTTTTAGGTGTAGACGGAGATCCGATGCCTATCAAACAAAAAAGCCGCCCGAAATGAATCGGACGGCTTTTTCGTATGGCAATAGAACCACAGAGATTACACTCTTCTTTCTTTGATTCTTGCTTTCTTACCGGTAAGAGCACGCAGGTAATACAATTTAGCGCGGCGCACTTTACCATACTTGTTAACAGTGATGCTTTCGATAAACGGAGATTCGATCGGGAAAATACGTTCTACACCTACGTTCTCAGACATCTTACGCACTGTGAAGCGTTTTTTGTCACCATGACCTGAGATGCGGATTACGACACCTCTGTACTGCTGGATACGTTCTTTGTTACCTTCTTTGATACGGTAAGCTACTGTAATAGTGTCACCACTCTTGAATGCAGGAAATTCCTTCTTCGTAGCAAACGCTTCGTTTACAATCTTAATAAAATCCATTGTTTTTAAGCTTTTTAATTGTAATTATTAATGAAACGCAATGTAACGGGCTACTTGTCCCGACAGAGATTACGTAAAGCGGATGCAAAGGAACAAAATAATTATTTGATACGCAAGCAGGAGCCTGAAATAAATTTTACTTCAGCCACTTATCGGCGAACTCGATATAGTTCTCCCAGTCGAAATCCGTCACATCGTGCACGCCTGTACGGTTGTGGTAGGCGACACGGTTCATGATCGGCGTGTTGACTGCCGGCATCGTGGTCGTTTCCAGCCCTTTCATTCCGTAGAGCTTGTAGACCTCTCCGGCGTATGCGGTTGAAAGAAATTCACCTTTCGGGTCGGACCAGCGGTCTTCTTCGGCGCTTGCCACATAAAGGGGGCGGGGAGCGATAAGGGCCAAGAGTTCGTGCTGGTCGATCGGCAATTCGTCCTCTTTCTTGTTATACTGGCGGAAGTTCTTGCAGAACCAGTGTGGGAAAACGTGGTTGATCCGGTTGACCGTTTCGCCCACTTGCCGTCTGGACAGGGCTGCTCCGCCACATCCGGATTCGTTGGAGACGACGATTGCAAAACGCGGATCGGTCGCGCCAGCCCAAAGGGAGGTTTTGCCCAGGCGGGAATGTCCCATCAGGATGATTTTGGAGGCATCGACCTGCCAGTCCGTTTCGAGGTAATCCATTACCCGGCTGTAGCCCCATGCCCAGGCGGCGATCGCCTGTCCGCCGTCCGCCGGGATGTCTCCTTCCGATTGATAGCCGAAGAGGGCGAGAATACTTTCCGCATACCTGTCCTTGCTGTCGGGGAAGAAGTCGAAGTAGTGGACGGTGGCAAGCCCGTAACCGGCATCGATGATCTTTTCCACCGGCCAGCGCGATGCCTGGTTTCCGCGTGGGCGATCGGAGTGTTGCGACGGGATGATGTCCGGGTCCGAAGAAATTGTCTGGTTCCCCTGGAAGTTGAAATGCAGGAATACAGGGGCTTTTGTTTTGACATGGTTCGGCAGGTACATCAGCAGCAGGGCTTTCCGTTCCACACCGTTATGGCTGAATGTGATTTCGATCTGTTTGCGGGTGGCGCTGCCGTTGACGGCACTGTGGTTGTCGTCCAACTTTTTGTAGGACACATCCACCTTGTCCGCCGGCATCTTCCCATATACTTGTTCGGTAAAGATGGACAGCAGTTCCGGGCGTCTGGTCTGTTCCCATTGCTGCACGGTTGTCACTTCCCGGCCGTTTGCCGTCTTTAACAGGGCGGGCAGGGTGTAAGGCGGTATCTTGCTTTCGTCGTAGTTCGCTTCATCGGCTTCCTGGGCATGCCCCGCCAACAGGCTACAAGCCCAAAGGCACAGAAAATATATAGCTCGTCTCATAACAATCAATTCTTAATTTTTAATTCTTAATTCTCTCACATCTGCGAATAAGATAACGGCGAGAGGAACAGGCTGGTGTTCCGGGTGGCCGTATAGGCATATTCCGGCAGGTTCTTGATCCGCTGCCAGTCCGGATGTGTCCGGAATTTGTCCCAGGCGGCATTGCGTGTCGGTTCGTCCTTGTACCAGGTGAGGTACATCACCGCCGGCATGATCGGGCCGGCCAGCACTTCCCCGTAGCAGACGGAGTTGATGCCGACCTTGTCGAAAACATCTATCTCGTCTTTATTGAACATCGCGACCTTCCGTTGGTTGGCCTCTTCGTTGGGGCTGTGGTACGTCCTGAGTTCGAACAGCGTCCGGTTCTTGTCCGGCTTCAGAAGGGAAGGTACTTTGTCGAAAGCCTCGCACAGGAAACTTTCGAAATTGAAGTAAGCCGGATTGGGAGCCGTCTTGTCGAAATAAGGCTGTGCCGCTTTCCTGAATGCCGCGTCGTCCCAGATCTCTCGCTTTACCTTATAATAAGTAGTCATATCAGGATAGACAAAGAGCAGCAGGCGACGTTCTTTTTCCTCTTTCTTGTAGGGGGCGAAAGCGCCGGCTTTGATATTCTTCCGGTTATAGGCCGGGATCAGTGTATCGCGGAAGAAGTCGTCCAGGCCGTTGCCGTCTCCTTCTAACGTGTAAATGCGCCATTCGTATATTTGCTTCCCGGAAAAAGCCGCTTTTTCGGAGGTAGCCGCTATTCCCTTGATTGCCGGGAGTGTAGCTAACAGGCCTGTTAACTTCATAAAGTGCCTTCTTTGCATGGTTCTATAGAATTTAGATTAAAAAATAAGTTAGTAAACACTTCAAAGGTAGGAAATATCAGGGTAATTTCCGTACATTTGATGTGCAATATTGTAGGGAATTGTAACTTTTGCCGGTAAATCATCATTGACTTGTCAAACCGTTGGTCCCGGATATGTTTAATTTGAGATGAAGATGAAGAAAATATATATCTTTTTATTTAGTTGTGTTACCGTTCTTTCCGCTGTCGCACAGACGACGCCGAACCTTTACCGGGCAGTGGACAAAACGAAAATGAATCATTGGGTGGACTCCGTCTTCGATGCGATGAGCTACGACGAACGTGTCGGGCAACTCTTTATGGTCATCGCCAACCCGAAATCCGACACGCGCAACATGCAACGCCTGATGCGCTATGTCAATGAGATAAAGATCGGCGGCATCCTTTTCCATAAAGGCGATCCGGTCACGCAGGCCGAGGTGACGAACCGCCTGCAAAAAGCCTCCCGCGTCCCGATGCTCGTGTCGCTGGACGGCGAATGGGGACTTTCCATGCGCCTCTCCGGTACGACCCGTTTCCCGAAGAATATGATGTTGGGGGCGATCGAAGATAACGACCTGATAACCGAATACGGCAAGGAAGTAGCCCGCCAGTGCAAGGAGATGGGAATCCACATCAATTTCGCACCCGATATGGATGTGAACAGCAATACCGACAACCCGGTGATCGGCCTCCGCTCCTTCGGCGAGAATCCGCAGGCGGTGGCCGACAAAGGGCTGGCGTATGCCCGCGGACTGGAAGGGCAGGGCATCCTGTCCGTCGCCAAGCATTTCCCCGGACATGGCGATACCGCCGAAGATTCCCATTATACGCTGCCTGCCGTTCATCATGACCGGGCACGCCTGGACAGTGTGGAGCTGCTGCCTTTCAAACGTTACATCTATGACGGCTATGCCGGCGTGATGACCGGACACCTGTATGTCCCGGCGTTGGACAAGGCGCGCAATAAGCCGGTCTCCATGTCCCGTGCCGTCGTCACCGACCTGCTGCAAAAAGAGCTCGGATTCCGGGGACTGTGCTTTACCGACGCTTTGGCGATGAAAGGCGCTACTACCCGTAAATCCGATAACCCCTCCGTAATGGCGCTATTGGCGGGCAATGACATCCTTTTGGCTCCGGCTGCGCCGATTAACGACTTCGCAGCCGTGAAGGAGGCCTTGGAAGAGGGTATTTTGGACAGGGAAGAGATAGAAGCGAAGATCATCAAGATCCTGCAATATAAATATATCGCAGGGCTGAACGATTATCGCCCGGTCGAGACGAAAGGTTTGTCCGAACGCCTGAACTCTCCCCATGCCGCATGGTTGGCAGCCAAGTTGAATGAAGAAGCGATCACCCTGCTGAAGAACGAGGGCGACATCATCCCGTTGAAGCAGCTCGATAAGAAAAAGATCGCAGCCCTGTCTATCGGCGACGGGGTAGGAAACGAGTTTCAGAAGATGTTGGGGCGCTACGACTCGATCGCTTGTTTCAGCATCAGCCGGAATGCGACGGCAGCCCAGGTGCAGAGCGTATATAAGAAATTAGAGAAATACGATGTGATCATTTGCGGCGTACATACGGTCCGCATTCCGGAAAGCCTGGCTCTGCGCCAGTTGGCAGCCAGGAAGGAACTGGTCTATGCCTTTTTCACCCTGCCCTATTTTTGTAAAGAATATAAACCTTCCATCCTGAAAGCCAAAGCGGTCGTAATGGCCTACGAGGGTACGCCGCTTGCTCAGAAATATGCCGCGCAAGCCATCTTCGGCGGTATTGCGGTCAAAGGAAAGCTGCCGGTTTCCATTCCCACCCTGTACACGGCGGGGACGGGCGTGTTTACCGAAAAGACACGTCTCGGTTATCACGAGCCGGAAGAAGTGGGTGCAAGCCCCGAACGCTTGGACGTGATCGCCTCAATCGTGGAAGACGGCCTGGAGCAGAAGGCTTTTCCCGGTTGCCAGGTGCTCGTAGCCAAAGATGGCATGATTATCTACGACAAATCATTCGGCTATTTCGACTACGACAAGAAACAGGCTGTTGACGAAAACTCCGTCTATGACCTGGCTTCTTCCTCCAAAGCGGCGGGAACCTTGCTGGCCGTAATGAAAGCCTATGACGACAAGAAGTTCACGCTGAACAATAAGATATCCGATTTTATCCCCGAACTGAAGGGCTCGGACAAAAAGAACTTGGTCATCAGAGACCTCCTCTACCATCAGTCCGGCCTGACGCCGACGATCAATTTCTATCTGAACGCGATCGACAGGGACAGCTACAAAGGCAGCCTGTACAGCAATGCAAAGAACCAGGCGCATCCGGTCCGTTTCGATGCCCGGACGTATGTGCGCAACGACTTCTCTTTTCTGCCCGGTTTGGTTTCTATTGACAGGAAACCGGGCTTTACGACCGAAGTGGCCCGCAACATGTATCTGCACGACTCTTTTAAAGACACCATTATCCAGGAGATCAAAGATTCGCGCCTCGGTGTGCGCGGCAAGTACAAATATAGCTGCATCAATTTCATCCTGTTGAAGATGATGGTGGAGAAGCAGATGCGGCAGCCGATGGACCGCCTTCTGCATGACACGTTCTTCAGCAAGCTCGGAGCCTGGCATACGACCTACAATCCGTTGCATATCCTCGATACGTTGCAGATCGTCCCGACCGAGTACGACGGTTTCATCCGCCGCCAACTGCTGCGCGGCTATGTGCACGACGAGGCGGCCGCTTTCCAGGGCGGCGTTTCGGGCAATGCCGGGCTTTTCTCCAATGCCGACGACCTGGCGAAAGTGCTGCAACTCTATCTGAACCAGGGAAGCTATGGCGGCGAAGAATATTTGTCTAAAGAGACCAGCCGCCTCTTCACCCAAAGCAAAAGCCCGACCTGCCGCCGCGGCTTAGGTTTCGACAAGCCGGTAACCGGCGGGGGCAAAGCATCTCCCTGCGGCAGCCTGGCTCCTGCCTCCGTCTATGGGCATACCGGTTTTACCGGCACTTGCTTCTGGGTGGACCCGGATAACAACCTGCTGTATATCTTCCTGTCTAATCGTGTGAACCCGACGCGGGCCAACAACAAGTTGAGTTCGCTGGAGATCCGTACACGCATACAGGACGCGATCTATAAAGCGATTGACAATCGATAATTCTTAATTTTAAATTCTTAATTATTTCTCATGCTATTCGGACACGGTGACGATCACTATAATTCGCAGAAAGAGGTAAAGATAAATTTCAGTTCAAATGTATGGCACGGGGCCGATCTCCGCACACTCAGGGAACACCTGGACAGACAGTTTTATGAACTCACGCGTTATCCGGAACCGGATGCTTCTTCCCTGAAAAGATTACTTGCCCGCTGCTATGAGGTGGAGGAGGAGAATATAGTGGTTACGAACGGCTCCATCACGGCTTTCTATCTGCTGGCACAAACATGGAAAGGGGCGAAATCGGCTATTGCCGTTCCCTCTTTTGCTGAATATGAAGATGCTTGCCGCCTGTACGGGCATGAGGTCAGCTTCTTCCCGACCTCGTGCGACCTGTCCGGCCTTTCGCTGGAAGGGCAGGACTTCTGCTGGATCTGTAACCCGAACAATCCGGACGGCAAACTGATCCGCCGGGCGGAACTGTTAGCACTGATCGAGGCGAACCGGCAGACGGTCTTTATCATCGACCAGGCATACGTCGCCTTTACGACGGAAGAGTTGCTGAAACCCTCGGATGTCCGCCTTCATCCGAACCTGATCCTGATCCAATCGATCTCGAAAGCGCATAATATACCGGGACTCCGCATCGGCTACCTGATCGCTTCTCCGGAAAAGGCCGAGCAGATAAACCGGTACATCATTCCCTGGTCTGTCAACGCAATCGCTGTGGAGGCCGGCAAATATATCCTGACACATCCGGAGCAATATATCCTGCCCGTACGTGAATGGAGGCGCGAGACTGCCTGCCTGATCGACCGGCTGAATGAGTTGGGTGACCTCGAAGCGTTGCCGACATCCGTGACTTTCTTCCTGGTACGCCTGAAAAAAGGAACAGCCGCTGCGTTGAAACAGTATTTGTGGGATCGTCACGGCCTGCTGATCCGCGACGCCTCCAATTTCCGCAGTCTGGATGAAACCTATATCCGTATATCAACGCAGACAACAGCCGAGAACCGGATACTCGTCGGTGCGGTACGGGAATGGCTCTCCACTTTACCTTGACGCGGCTCAAAACGATATCTTGTTGGGATATGTCCCTCGGTCATGGAGATATGGGAAATCTTAGTAAGTTAGCAAGATTGGAAAAGTTATCAGGCGGGAGGGACGTTACCTTTGCGAAGTAAAACAGAATAAAGAACATGCAACAACGAACAACGACAAGAGAAGAATACCTGAAACGGGTGAACCTGGTGATCGAGTATATCAATAATCACTTGGGGGATGATATCGACCTGAACCTGCTGGCCGAGATGTCGCATTTGTCCCCGTATCATTTCCACCGGGTGATGAGCGCGTTTTTAGGAGAGCCGTTAGGGGCGTTCATTGTGCGGAAACGGATCGAGACTGCAGCTCACCTGCTTCGCTACACGGATATGTCCGTCGGGGATATCGCTTACCGCATCGGGTATGGTGCACCTTCTTCATTGTCGAAGGCTTTCAGGCAGTTCTATTCTATTTCACCTAACGAATATAGAAACAATAAAGAGTACACGATTATGAGACCAGAAAAGATATGGCCCGACTTGCAGCTGGAGGCCGAGATAAAAGAAATCCCCGTTCGCAATGTGATTTATATCCGTCTGACGGGTGATTACCGCCTGAACGATTATGGTGGAACCTGGATGAGGCTCTATGCCTTTGCCCGCGAGCATAACCTGCCGGTAACCGATCCTTGTCCGCTTTGCATCTACCACGACGATCCGAAGGTGACATCAGAAGATAAACTGCGTACGGATGTCTGTATGATCATGACCGCACCCGTTCAGCCGAAAGGCGAGGTCGGAGCCAAGCAGATTCCGGCCGGTCGCTATGCGTCCTTCATTTATGAAGGACCGTACGAATGCCTGCAGGCTGTTTACGATACGATCTATGCAAAGAAATTGCCGGAAATGGGCTGTACACTCCGCGACGAGCCGGGCTACGAACGCTATCTGAACGATCCGCGCAATACGAAGCCTGAAAATCTGCTGACGGAAATCTGTATTCCGGTACAGTAGTCGTCCTTTCTTCTTTGGAATGGGCGGAACGCGTACAGGATTGCGCGTTGCTTTGCGGCCAGTCGGTCGGTCCGGTTTTACGAAGCAGTGTTGAATCTTAAACTCAGCGTATTCGAATGCGATGAGGAGAAAATGGCTTTCTTCCCGGATAGCGAAGGCAACCACCTCGGCCTGTATTCCGATCTGTAAACCTTTTGCCTGTTCGGTTGTTTACCCTACATCTTTATTAAACGCAGACGATTATGGTAACAACAAGCAGACACCTTAGTGACAAACTGACAACCGAAGAACGGGACATGCTCCCTTCTTCGGATTTCGGTATTCCTGAAACCCGTGAGTTTCCCATCCCCGATGCCACCCATGTCCGGGCGGCGGAAGCCTATTTCAGGTATGCTTCTGAAAAGGAAAAACCGCTTTTGGCCCACCGGATATTAATGAAAGCGCAGGAGTTCGGAGTGAATGTGAAGAGTCCGGCTGTCTTGGAATGGGCGGAAAGATATCGACTGGAATAATTTAATCCCGTAAATCATTCAAACCTATACACATATACAGGGTACGATTTTCCGGATGGCGACCGTGTGTATATGCTGTATCTGAGGAAACGGTATAAACAATTCAATCTTCCTCCGGTTTTATATAGAGAATACATTTAAAATTTGCTTTTTATGGAATATCGGATAGAAAAAGACACGATGGGGGAAGTGAAAGTCCCCATCGATGCCTATTATGGTGCACAGACACAACGCAGCGTGGACAATTTCAAGATTGCCCGAGATATTAACCGTATGCCCAAAGAGGTGATACGCGGGTTTGCTTATCTGAAAAAGGCGGCCGCCCTGGCGAATAAGGAGGCGGGTGTCTTGTCGGCCGGGAAATGCGACCTGATCGGGCGTGTCTGCGATGAGATACTGGCGGGCAAGCTCGACGACCAGTTCCCGTTGGTGGTCTGGCAGACCGGAAGCGGCACGCAGACCAATATGAATGTGAATGAAGTAATCGCCAACCGGGCCCAGGTCCTGAACGGCGGTAAGCTGACGGATAAGGAGAAGGTTTTGCTGCCGAACGACGATGTGAACAAGTCGCAGTCCTCCAACGACACGTTTCCGACCGCCATGCATATCGCTGCCTATATCATGGTAAAAGAGGTCACCCTCCCCGGACTTGAAAAGCTGCTTAAGACGCTTCAGAAGAAAAGCCGGGACTTCATGCCGATCGTCAAGATCGGGCGTACGCACTTTATGGATGCCACCCCGCTGACGTTGGGGCAGGAGTTCAGTGGCTATGCCTCCCAGTTGGAGCATGGAATCCGCGCGATAAAGAACGCCTTGCCGCATCTTGCCGAACTGGCGATCGGTGGAACGGCTGTCGGAACGGGCATCAACACTCCGCCCAACTTTGACGAATGTGTGTCGAAACGCGTTTCGGAGATGACAGGCCAGCCTTTCGTTCAGGCCCCGAATAAATTCGAAGCGCTTGCCACGCACGATGCCATTGTCGAAGTGCATGGCGCTTTGAAGTTGGTTGCCGTCAGCCTGATGAAGATTGCGAACGATATCCGTATGTTGAGTTCCGGTCCGCGTGCAGGCATCGGCGAGATCCATTTGCCGGAGAATGAGCCGGGCTCTTCCATCATGCCGGGCAAGGTCAACCCGACGCAGTGCGAAGCCTTGACGATGATTGCTGCCCAGGTGATGGGCAATGATGTGGCGATCTCGGTCGGGGGAGCTAACGGACAGTTCGAACTGAATGTATTCAAGCCGATGATTATCTATAACTTCCTGCATAGTGCCCGCCTGATAGGCGAGGGTTGTCAGAACTTCAACGACCGTTGCGCCGTCGGTATCGAGCCGGTGATGGGAAATATAAAGAAACATCTGGACGATTCGCTGATGCTTGTCACAGCTCTGAATCCGAAGATCGGTTATTATAAAGCAGCTTCCATTGCGCAGAAAGCCTTCAGTGAAAATAAGACATTGAAGCAGGCCGCTATCGAGTTGGGGGTGCTCACCGCCGAGGAGTTCGACGAGTGGGTGGATCCTGCCAAGATGGTCGGCAAATTGGAGATATTCCCGGACTAAAAGACTGAATACTTAAAAGATTATTCTTATTTTTGTCTGGAAATCCCGGTATAATTATGGATGAAAAAGTGCTTGAGAAGTTGAAGGTACTGGCCGAATCGGCTAAGTATGATGTCTCATGCGCTTCCAGCGGAACGTCGCGCAAGAATAAGAGCGGCGGGATCGGAAGTGCGGCGGGGTGGGGCATTTGCCACAGTTTTGCCGAGGATGGCCGCTGCATTTCGCTCCTGAAGATCATGCTGACGAACTATTGCATCTTTGACTGCGCCTACTGCATCAATCGCCGCAGCAACGACATTCCCCGTGCCACATTGACGGTGACGGAACTGGTGAACCTCACGATCGAGTTTTACCGCCGCAACTATATCGAAGGGCTTTTCCTCAGTTCCGGTGTCGTGCGCAATGCCGATTACACGATGGAACGCCTCGTCAGGGTGGTAAAAGACCTCCGGACTGTGCACCGCTTCAACGGCTATATCCATCTGAAAAGCATTCCCGGAGCCAGCCAGGAATTGGTGAACGAAGCCGGGCTCTATGCCGACCGTATGAGCGTGAACATCGAGATACCGAACGAGAAGAGCCTCCAGATACTTGCGCCCGAAAAAGACTTTAAGAGCGTCTTCCAGCCGATGCGTTTCATCCAGCAAGGCGTTTTGCAGAGTGCCGAAGAGCGGAAACGTTTTCGCCACGCCCCGCGTTTTGTCCCCGCCGGACAGAGCACGCAGATGATTGTCGGGGCGACGCCCGATTCGGATAAGGATATCCTTCGCCTCTCGTCCGCCCTCTACCAGCGTCCGACGATGAAACGTGTCTACTATTCCGGCTTCATCCCCGTCAATGAATACGATAACCGGCTACCGGCCTTGAAGCAACCGCCGCTGGTGCGCGAGAACCGCCTGTATCAGGCGGACTGGCTTCTGCGTTTCTACCAGTTCAAAGTGGACGAGATTGTGAACGATGCCTATCCCGACCTCGATCTGGAAGTCGATCCGAAGCTCGGCTGGGCGTTGCGCCATCCGGAACAGTTCCCGGTCGATATCAACAAGGCGGATTACGAGATGCTCCTTCGCGTGCCCGGCATCGGGGTGAAGTCGGCGAAGCTGATCGTCGTCTCCCGACGCTATTCCCGCTTAGGGACGGAACAGTTGAAGAAGATCGGTGTCGTGATGAAGAAAGCCCAGTATTTCATCACCTGCCACGAACTGCCTGTCCGCACGATCAACGAAGTGTCGCCTGAGGCTGTCCGTCAAATCCTCACCCGGAAAGCGGGGCGGAAGAAGACGGACGACCGCCAGCTTATCCTCCAATTCAGGGAAGAATCATGACTGTTTTTGTGTATGATAAGACCTTTGAAGGACTGCTGACCGCTGTCTTTGACGCTTATTCGCGCCGCAGCTTTCCCGACCTGCTGTTAGCGGAGGGAGAACCTTTCCCCTTGTTTTATGATGAAGCGGTGACGATCTGCACGGACGACGCCAAGGTGGACCGTGTATGGAAAGGATTGCAGAAGAAACTTTCCGCTACGGCTTTGTCTGTGATCACCGTCACCTGGCTGTCTGAATTGCCGGAAGTGGACGTGCTGCTCTTCCGCTATATCCGCAAGGCGATAGATGCTCCGCGTACGATCGAGCTGAACTTCGGCGATCCCGATGTCCTCGAAGTCTCCAAGATATGGAAGAAGGTGACGAACGAACGCCTGCGTGTCATGCAGTTCCTCCGTTTCCAGAAAGCGGCGGACGGCACTTTCTTTGCCGCCGTCAAACCTATATATAATGTACTTCCTCTCACTTTGCCTCACCTGAAAGACCGTTTTGCCGACCAGTGCTGGCTGCTCTACGACCTGAAACGCGAGTACGGTTACTATTACGACCTGAAAGAGGCTACCGAAGTCCGCTTCGAAGAGAAAGAAGCCCATCTGCTTTCCGGCCTGCTCAGCGAGGAGCTGATGGATGCCGACGAGAAACTTTTCCAGCAGATGTGGAAAACCTACTTCAAATCCATCGCCATCAAAGAACGTCTCAACCCCAAGCTCCACCGCCAGCACATGCCTGCCCGCTTCTGGAAGTATATGCCGGAGAAGTTATAGCCGGATATATTGCAAAGCAAACTCCAACTGCGTGTCCTTTCCCTCCATATAGTCCGAAACCGTCTGTTTGACGAGATAATCGGGAGCGATCCCTACTCCTTCCAGCGGAAAGCCCTTCGGGGAGAAGGCGGGTGGATTGGTCGGGATGCGGAAGCTGGTTCCGTGTGAAGTTTTGAATGTCCGGGGGCGGTTGCCCGTGTCACCGGCTGTCGGTTCGCCGATCAGGATAGCGTTTCCGCTTTCCTTCATGTCCAGAACGAAACTTTCGGCGGCCGAGAACGTGAAGGCGCTTGTCAGCAGAATGATCTTTCCTTGGTAAGCATCTTCCATCGGGATCATCGGCAGGTTGTCAAGGCAATGAGGCTGTTCCTCGCGTATCAGGTAACGGCAAAGATCCCGCCCGTAGCCGCTGTTGCCTCCTCCGTTCCGGCGAACGTCGACTATCAGGTAGGGCAGATGTTTCACCTGCGGATAATCTTCTACGAAGCTCTCCATCACACCGTCCGTCATGGAGTTGATTTCCAGATATCCGATACTGTCGTTCAGGATTTTCCAGGATGTTTTCCGTCGGTCGCCAGTCCGGATGCTTCCTTGCGGCGGCAAGGCGAGTTGCAGGTCGAGCGTGTCGGTTCCCCGGCAAACCGTGTACGTCCTGTCTGTATCCGTATAGCTTTTGAAAAGGGTACGGGCAGTAAAAAGACGTTTGTATTGCGGTGTCGAAGCCGATATGTATTTCTCGTTCCGGTCCATCCACTCCTTGGCCGGTATACCGTCGACGGCGATGATCCGGTCTTTGTCGTTGAAGCCTGACCGTTGCAGGTAGGTGTCCGGTTTATCCACGAAAAGCGAGTCGCCGATGTGAACCGGGAAAGCTCCGAACCGATACTCTTTAAAGAAAACATTGGCATGTCCGATATGTAAAGCTGCGAAGTATTCCAACAACGCTTTCCCGTACTCTTCTCCGGTGGATAGCGTGCCGATCCGTTCGGCGTAGGAGGCGGAAAGGGCATCTATGTCGATATGCTTGGATTCGTAAAAGGAATAGTTCTCTTTCACAATCTTGCTGATCTCTGCAAAATCATCCGCAAACCGGTCGGACGGAAGCGGTAGTTCAGTCATATAATGTATTTCTATTTCCACCTCGGAAGAGTGGAAGTATTTGGCATAGATAGCCAGTCCGACAAAAGCCAGTCCGGCGAGTAAAACAATTGCCGCCAGTGTCCGGCTGATGAGCTTGGGTACTTTCATTGGGTTTGCTTTTATGTGATTCGGGACAAATGTAGGAGATTGTAAACTTTTCTGCAATCTTAATTTCAATTAAGTGCCTGAAAAAGTATAATTACCGTAATTATATTGTATCTTTAGTGCCTTGTAATCTTTGTTCGACGAGGGTCGGACAGTTGTTCGAGCCACGTCGAATAGCTGTTCCACCTCCGTCGGATAACTGTTCGACCCGGCTCGGACAAAGATTACAAGGGGGGTTATTGAGAATAGGAGCGGGGAAAATGAAATTAGAATGCTGATAATCCTAAAAAACGAAGCACATGGGAGCACATTACAGTTTGTTTAAAAATCCGGGCAAAGAAGGTGAAGAAGAGAAAGCCACCTTGCATGCCCGTCTGGTCAACCAGCGGATCATTCATACGGAAGAACTGGCCGAAGATATATCGGATGCCTGTTCCTTCAATACCGCCGATGTGAAAGGCATGCTGGAAGCGCTGAAGAGGCGGTTGGCGTTTCATCTGAAATACGGTGCGGTTGTCGAGTTGGAAGGGATCGGTACGTTTTCCGTTTCCTTGAAATGCCCGCCGTTGACGGAAGAGAAAGATATTAAGCCGAAGCATGTGCGCTTTAGCAAGGTCGTATTTCGCTGCTCCAAGGAGTTGCGTTCCGGCCTGAAATATATGGAAATAGAACGTTCTGACGGGGGAAGCCGCCTGAAAGTTCTTCCTTCCGACAAGCGGAAAGCGAATATCCTGAGATATCTGCAACAGAATGAAACGATTTCATCTTCATACTGCCGCGGTCTGAACGGCTGTTCCAAATATATGGCTTTGAAAGATCTGGATGAGCTGCGCAAGGAGGGAAAGATCGTGCGCTTAGGATATCGTTCGAATGCACAGTACGGACTGGCAAAACAGTAGTGTACTTTTGTACTCCGGCACAGCTCACCTGTAGATGTCTTTACTTGTTTGGGACCTCTTCCTGCGAATAGATTGTCTTACCCCGTTGGCTGATAGTCCACTCTCCGTCTATGAGGCGTACATTCTTTGTGTCGTCGTCCTCTACGTTCCAGGCATATCCGCCGGATGGGAGTGAGCGCCTATCCAGTATCTCGTTTTTATCTCCCGAAGAGAAGAACAGTTCGACTTGGGTGGAATCCGGACTGAAAACGATAAAAGCAGACTGGTCGCCGTCGACAGCTTTCATCCGGATGCCCTTTTCGAATACACGGATGCAATCTTGCTGCACTTCGCTCCATTGGTAGCCGGCCGAACCGATACAACCATGCTCGTCCCGGTCGCCGCCAACCATGTTTCTCCTTCCGGGGACAACCACAATCTTTTGTGCGTTCATCCCCGTCTTATATTTTCCGCCATAATATACGGTAGCCGTATCATCGAGCAAGATACCGTCCGTTACGACCCTTTCCGCATCCAACGTGCTGAAAGAAAGTGTGTCGCCTTCTTCGGAAACGACTGTCAACGTATTCATGGTTGCATCGCAGACAACTCCTTTAACCATCGAAGCCTTTGGCGAACAAGCAAAAATAATGCCGGCACATAAAGCGATTGCCGCAAGATTCAATTTATTCATATTTCTGTCCTTAGTTGAAGTAATACAGGAAGATCGCAACGCCTTCCAATGCCTTCTTCGGTTGATCCTTGATTTCGATGGCGAACTTGATCTCAGCCTTGGCCACGCCGCGCAGATTCGTTAAAGTCTGTAGCTTGGCGATCAGGCGGATGCTTTGTCCGGTCAATACGGGTTGCCCGAATTTCATCTTGTCCATGCCGTAATTAATCATCATCTTCAGGTTGTTCACCTCGATGATCTGGCCCCACAGATGCGGAAGAAGCGATAAGGTCAGGTAGCCGTGCGCAATCGTGCTATGGAACGGGCTTTCCACTTTGGCGCGTTCGGGGTCCACGTGAATCCACTGGTGATCCAATGTCGCATCGGCAAAAAGGTTGATGCGCTCCTGCGTCAGTTCTACATAATCGGAAATACCGATTTGCTGGCCTATCAGCTTTTCAAAGTCTTCATACGAGTTGATAATTACTTTTTCCATTATTCTCTTGTTTAGTTAATTATGATCTTACACGCTTTCTATCAGGTCACTATGATATGCTTTTATCAGCAAGTACAAGTTGACTATGCAATTTTCGCAAAAAATCCTGGAATAAACAAATTCACGACCGACTGTCTGCAAACCTTTTTCGATGGAAGTTTGCGGATTATCACCCGCCGCAACAAAAACGCGTGGCATCGGATATCTGACTGTTAGATGTGCTTAAAGACTATTTTATCTTGTCTTTCTTCCTGTCGCTGATGATATTGTCCATGTTCTCTTTTGCCCATATTATCAATGAATTGATATGAGGAAACAAGGATACGGCCCGTTCTGTCAAAGCATACTCCACACGTGGCGGTACTTCGGGATATATCGTCCGCTTAACGAATCCGTCCTCTTCGAGCGTGCGAAGTGTGACCGTAAGCATTTTTTGCGAAATATCGGGAATTGCATGGCGCAAGTCTCTGAAACGCATTTTATCAGTTTGCGTTAGTGTGTAAATGACCAAAAGGGACCATTTGTCGCTCATCCGTGCCAGAATATTACGTATCGGGCATTGCGGGTCATAGGCATCCAAAATCATTGTTCTGTCCATAACTTGTTATTATCTAATATTAGTACACAAAGGTAACCTAATCTCTTAGAATCTGCAAGTATGGAAAAAAATTAAAAAAAATCGTCTTTCAAATACCTTATATTCAACAATCGTTACTCATAGGTAACTATTTGCATATTAAGTGCCTACTTGACAAAGCACTTTTCCTGTTTTATATTTGCAATCCAAAAGAGATAAAGAATCTTTTGGAAACTAATGTTTAATATCAATATTTTACGAGCATGAAAAATGTAGTTTTAATCGGAGCAAGCGGATTCGTAGGTTCAGCAATTTTGAACGAGGCATTGAATCGAGGGCATAAGGTAACTGCCGTTGTACTGAATCCCGAAAAGATTACGGTAAGCAACACGAATCTAACCGTCATCATGGCAGATGCCACCGACCCGGAGATTTTGGCCGGACTGGCCGCAGGCAAGGACGCTGTTATCAGTGCGTACAATCCCGGTTGGGGCAATCCCCGCCAGTATGAAGAGACATTAGAAAACTATCCTAAGATCGTCGAAGGAGTGAAGCGTGCGGGCGTGAAAAGATTGCTTATCGTTGGTGGTGCAGGGACTCTTTTTGTGAAACCGGGTGTACGTCTGATCGATACGGGGACTCTTCCCGAAGCATGGTTGCCGGGCGTGAAGTCCCTGGGAGAGTTTTATCTCGACACGCTGACTCAAGAAAAAGACATCGACTGGGTTTTCTTTTCTCCCGCCGGGAATCTCGGTAATATGGGGCCGGGCCTACGTACCGGCAAATATCGGCTCGGCAAGGACGAGATGCTTTTCGATGAAAAAGGCGAGAGCTTTATCTCGGTGGAAGACTATGCAGTTGCGATGATCGACGAACTGGAACAGGAGAACCATCATCAGGAGCGCTTCACGGCGGCTTATTAAAATTAGTTCGTAATAAAAATAAAAAATTACCGGAAATGAAAAAGATTGTCTTTGTTTTTGTGATTGTAATGGGATTTGTATGCAATTCATTTGCACAGTACCAGGGTAAAATCGAAGTGTATAAATATACGGATATGACGCTTCACTCGTATGCCTCCGCAGAAGAGATGGGAGACGTTTCGTTCATAATCGAAGGAAAAGACGGATTGATTGTATTGGAACAGCAATCTTTTTTCAATTCGATAAAGGATTTCGGCAACTATCTGAAAACGTTAGGCAAACCGGTTGTCAAAGTTGTTTCTTCTTATCATTCCGGTGGTTTGAACGCATGGGATTCCTCGTTGGTTGTCATGATCGAAGGAATGCCTGAATTTGAAAAAGGAGAGATGGCCCAAAAGATGATGAAAGGTTTTGCAGAACGATTCGGCGGGAAAATGGATACACGTCCACATGCGGAAACCGGTGTAATTCCAGCCGACTCCAAACAGACATGGGCTGGTATTGATCTCCAGTTTGTTCCAGCACCTTCGACATCCGCTTTTCCTGCTGCGGATATCATCATTGCGGACAAGGTATTCTATACGCATTCCGCACCGACAATTTCACATATACGTGGAATCAGGGATAGGGAAACGATCGACAAGCAGTTGGACTATTTAAAGGGAATCAAAAATTCCGGTTGTGAATTGGTCGTAGGCAGTCATGGTGTTGCCGGGCGCATGGATGTCGTAGATTTTCAAATCACGTATTTGGAACGGATGAAAAAACTGTTGGACACAGCAACAAGCAAAGAAGAGTTCGTCGCAGGAATGAAAGATTCATTCTCAGGTTTACCGGAAGAACGGAATCTGAACGCTACGGCTGCAAATCTTTATAATTGAAGCGGATGCTGTTTTTCAAAATGAGGACGAATCGCGACGAGAACAAGAACGACGGATGTCAGCACCTGTATAGATAAGCGGCTGGATAAGATTATCCCCTAAATAGCTGTGCCTGCAACTTAACTCTGTTTATTTTGTTGATTTTATATAGATAGAGTTAAGTTGCAATCTTATTTAAGTCTTATGGGGAAGACAAAAAAAGTCATTGGGTACACGTTGGGGATCGCGATAGTGCTGACCGCCGCTATATTCCTGCTTAATCTTCATCTGACGAAACGCCTCGAACGGTATCTCCGGAAAGAACTGATCCATCGGACAGCCGAGGCTACGGATGGCTTCTATATGCTTTCTTTCGATAACCTTTCCATCAGTTTCTTCAAAGGTGAATTGATGCTTGAGGGAGTAAAGCTATATCCCGACCCGGCGGTTTTCCGGGATTGGGAAAGAAAAGACAGCCTGCCGTCTACCTATGTGACGGCCGAGGTCGGTATGATCGACTTTAAAGGATTGAACCTTACCTGGCGATGGAGTTACAAGCAGTTGCATTTCGATTCGTTTGAAATCAGGAATCCGGAGATACAGGTGTTTAACCCTTACTATTCGACGCGGGCGGAGGTGAAAGCGGGAAAAGAGGCGGAGACGAAGACTTTGTACGAGGTAATCTCTCCTTACATTAATGTATTGAGCGTCCGCGTGCTGAACCTGGAGAACGCCAGCGTTTCCTATTCCGTGGAAAATCCTGTTTCGCCGATTGTCTATGCCTTGAACGATGTCAGTTTCCATGCGTATGGTTTCCGTTTGGATGAGGATTCGTCCGAAAGCGGGAAGTTGCTCTATTGCGACAATTTCGATTTCATTACCAACCGGTCGCAGACGCTATTGACCAATAATGACTTTCGCTTGCAGACGGACAGGATTCTGCTGAGTACGGAAGATTCCATTATCTCCATCTCCAATATTACGCTTACGCCCCAAGGTGAATTGTGGGAGGAACGGAAACAGCGGCCCGACAGCTACCTGAACGCGTTGATCAGGGCCATTGAAGTGAAAGGAATACAGTTTCGTCGTGAAAATGCGCTGAACTACTTGTCGGCACGTTCGTTCGATATTGTTTCTTCGGATATACAAGCCTTTAATCTGGCGGGGGAAAGCCAGCCGCCTGGCGGGAAAGTGAAGAAGAAAAGTCTGAATGAAATGGAGGCGGATTCTTTAGTCGGTTCCCTGTCTCTTTATGACTTGATATCACCGGTCTTGCATGCTGTCTCTATCAGGACGATCGGGATTGAGAAGGCGAAACTGCAATATTCCTTTGCCGTGAAAGATACGGTTGAGGTGTATAAGTTGGCAAACTTTGATTTCCATGCTTACGATTTTCAGGTGGATTCCGTATCGGAAGTCCGGCACGGCTTTTGGTATTCGCGTGCTTTCTCGTTCGAAGCGACCGGTATAGAAGGGCTGATGGCGGCCCGCAATCACCGGTTTACGGTGAAGCGCATGGCGTTGGACACGGAAAGCGGGGATTTCAACCTGGAGCAAATCCGGCTGCGTCCCTTATCGGTTCGCGGACGAAACGATTATATGGCGGGAAGCATTGATACGGTTGGAATCCGTGGTTTGTCATACGACAAGGGGATCAGTGCCCGGTTGCTGAAAATCGATCGTCCGAATCTGCGTTATGTGGTGGCTCCCTCCTTTAGTAAGAAAGAGGCGAAGTCGGCAAACAGCCGTGTCGATGTGGAGGCGATCCTGAATCCCTTCCTTCGTTATCTCTCTGTTAAACGGGTGAGCCTGAACCATGCGTATGTGACGGTCGATGATAAAAGCGTGCCCGATCCGGTTACTTATAAGCTGAACGACTTTAATTTCTTTGCAACCGGTATTTTGGTGAACCGGCAGACGGGGGAGGGGAGCGGGCTGTTCTTCGACTATGGAAATATGGGGTTTAGCTTTAGCCGGTTCGATAACTATTTGCCGGGGAAAGAATACCGTCTTTCGGTGCGGAAAGGACAGTTTTCGACCGTGAAAGGAACCCTGGAATTGCAAGACATCAAGCTGCTCCCAACAGATACGGCTGGGAAGGCGGCAAAGACATATATCCGGTTTTCTTCGCCGGGACTTCGTATAAGCGGGCTGAATCGGATACCTGAAAGGCCGGACCGGAATATACGTTTAACCTCGTTCGGGATAGATTCTCCCGCTATCCGGGTGTTCAAGCCGGACGGAAGCGGAGTGTCTGCTTCGTTGAAATGTCTGGCATTGGAGGGGATTGCGTGGGACAGTACGTTGCTGAGGTTGGATGAGATTCGTCTGGAAAGCCCGGTTGCCGATATTTATCCCGGCCATGTTTCCGATACCTTACCTCATAAAGCGAAGGTCGAACCTGCTGATTTATATACGGCACTGGGAAAAGTCGCCGGACAAATCTCTTTGGGGCGCTTTAGTCTGACGGATGCCAATATTCATTATGCTTATTTGGGGAAAAACGATTCTTTGCAACAGCAGAAGTTAGATACCACGAATCTGTTTGTAAAAGGCTTGGCTGTCGATACTCGTCTTCGTACCTATAAATTAGATGATATCCGTTTTTCAACCCGTAACCTGGCTTTCCCTCTGGATAACGGTTTCTATACTTTAAAGGTGGGCGGGGTGGATCTGACTGAGTCGAGTGCGGTTATCGACCGCATCCGTCTTGTATCTCCTTATCCTAAGATGCAATTTGCCTATTTGCAGCCGCATCATAAAGATTGGTTTGACGTGAGCGTCGGACGGGTTTCTTTGACAGGCATCGACCTGCCTTCTTATTTTTCGGAGAAAGTACTCCGGATAGCCGATGTGCAGATCTCGGATCCCGTGTTGCAGAATCTGAAGAATAAGAAAATACCGGTTTCTCCGCATATTGTCCCGATGATTTATAGCGGGCTTCAGAAAGCTCCGGTGAAACTGGATTTCCAAAGAGTGGGAGTGAAAAACTTTTCTGTCGTTTATGAAGAACTGGCGAAGAAGGGAACGACGCCCGGCAAGCTGTTTTTTACGGATATGAACGGTACGTTTACCGGCTTTACGAATATTGTTTCCCGTCCGGATCAATATATCGTGCTGGATGCTGATGGCAAGTTGATGGGGAAGGGGACCTTTACTGCTACCTGGCAGTTGCCGGTCGATTCGCTGAATGATCGTTTCCTGCTGAATGCCCGCCTGGACAGTTTCGACCTGACGGCGTTGAACGAGTTGCTTATTCCTTTGTCCTCGGCGGAAGTCCAGAGCGGACGAGTCCAGGGGATGACATTCAGTACGGAGGCCACCAGCAAAGGAGCTACCGTGGAGATGCTTTTTCTGTATAATGACTTGAAAGCCGCTTTGCTGAAGGAGAAAGGAGGGGAACTGACGGATAAGAAGTTTCTGACCAGCCTGGTCAACCGTATATTAAAACATGATAATCCGGATAAAACAAAGAAAGGTTTTAACAAACCGCGCCATTCGAGTGTTTCAATAATAAGGGATCCTTATCATTCCACTTTCAATTATTTGTGGCAGATATTAAGACCGCCGTTGATTGAATCGGTCGGCGTTTCCAAAAAGAAGCAGGATGCAGCCAAAGGAGTTATGACTTTCTTTACGAAAGTGAAGAACTTCTTCCGGGGCAAAAAGGACGTTTCCGGGAAATCCGTTCCGGAAGATCGAAAAGAGGATGCTTTGTTATTAGAATTCGAACGATAAATGATTAAGAATATGGATTACATTATCACTCATTATCCGGATAAGAAACGTTTTGAAACGCAGGTGGATGGCGTAACGGCTTTTGTACAGTATCGTTTGTCCGGAGACAAGCTGGATATTATTCACACCCTTGTTCCTCCTGCCATCGAAGGGCGGGGGATTGCTGCCGCTTTAGTGAAATACGCTTATGATTATGCTCTCGAAAACGGCATGAAACCGTTGGCAACCTGCCGATATGCAGTGGCCTGGTTGCATCGGCATCCTGACTATGCCGGGTAACGGCGTGTTCAGCCTTTGATCTCTACCCCCAGCATACGAATCAGTTCCAATGCCTGCAAGGAAGAGACGGAAGATCCCCGTAATTCGCTATTGGCGAGGTTTGTGATGCGGATACCGGATATTTCCGAGTTCGACAGATCGATTCCTTTCAGGGCAGTGCGATAAAACTCTGCTTCCATCAGGTTGCAGGCGTCGAATGCAACATTCGTAAGTTGGCAACCTTCTATTCCGGCTCCCCGCAGGTTAGAGTTGATGAATTGTATATATCGCATTTTGCTCATCGAAAGGTTCATATATTCTCCCCGGCATTCTTCGAATGTGATATGATTGAATATCCCGTCTGCCATATTGGTGCCCATCAACTTGCAACCGGTAAACTCCACCCGGTGGAAGCCGCACCCTGAAAGATTTACATTCGATAGATCGCAGTTCTTGAAAATGGCATCGCTGAATTGGGATTTCCGGATGCTACACGTTCCAAAGCTACAGTTGGAGAAAAGGCAGGATTGCACCGAGAGATTACTTTTCTTTATCCCTTCAATACGCAGCCCTTTGAAAGAGTACTCGATCAGATCTTCATCATTCTTTTCTAACGCTGTCTGTATGTCTATGTCTTCATGAAGAGCGCTTGCCAAACGAGGTTGTGTAATTTTCATATGCTATCTATTTTATGAATGGAAAGTAAAAGTATATATTATGAATAAAAAAAGAAAAGAGGACATATCTTTCGATATACCCTCTTTTTGTAGTCGGGATGAGAAGACTCGAACTTCCGACCTCCACGTCCCGAACGTGGCGCGCTAGCCAACTGTGCTACATCCCGTTTTTGATTACGGCTGCAAAGGTACAACTAATTTTTAAACCGCAAATAGTTTTGCTGTTTTTTTTCATGTGGAACGTGATTTTTTTCTATCTCTTCTTTAAAATACAATTTCTTTGAATATTTTCCATTGAAACATTTGGAGTATAACAAATAATGTTTACCTTTGCACCCGTTAAACAAAACAACGGTGCCATAGCTCAGTTGGTAGAGCAAAGGACTGAAAATCCTTGTGTCCCCGGTTCGATTCCTGGTGGCACCACCTGAAAAACAAGCAGTTACAATTATTTGTAGCTGCTTGTTTTGTTTTTATAGCAAATGAGTTTGTTCACGTTACTACGGAAAAGCAAAATAGGATTAAATTTGATTATAAGGAAAGAGGGAAGAAGCGGTTTAATTGTGTCATACTGCTAAAGAATGACATACTAAAACTATTTTATCTCCCGTTAATTCTTTACATTTGCCACAAAATTATAGCGGTTATGACAGAATGCAAGGATGAACACATATTAAATTCCATTGATTACCCGGAGGATCTGCGCAAGTTGTCCCCCGATAAATTGGGAGAGGTATGTGCAGAGTTGCGTCAATATATAATAGATGTACTATCAGAGAACCCCGGACATCTTGGGGCAAGTCTCGGTACGGTAGAGCTGACGGTTGCACTACACTATGTTTTTAATACTCCCTACGACCGTATTGTATGGGATGTGGGGCATCAGGCGTATGGCCATAAAATACTGACCGGACGTCGGGAGGCCTTTCATACGCTTCGAAAATTCAAAGGAATAAGCGGTTTCCCTAATCCCCAGGAAAGTACCTATGACGCGTTTGTTGCCGGACATGCTTCAAATTCCATTTCGGCGGCTATGGGAATGTCGGTCGCTTCTGCCCTGAAAGGGGAAAAGGACAGGCACGTGATCGCTGTGATCGGCGATGGAGCCATGACGGGCGGTTTGGCGTTCGAAGGTCTGAATAATGCTTCGGCCAATCCGAACAATCTGCTTATCATTCTTAATGATAACGATATGGCAATAGATCATGCAGTCGGTGGGTTGAGCCAGTATTTGGTGGATATCACAACCAGCCAGACGTACAATAAAATGCGCTATGATGTGTACCGCGGACTGCGCAAAATGAAGCTGATCAATAATGACCGCCGGGGAAACATCCTTCGCTTCAACAATAGTTTGAAAGCATTGCTCACGCAACAACATAATCTGTTTGAGGGATTCAGCATCCGTTACTTCGGCCCGATCGACGGGCATGATGTCGATTATATGATCAAGGTGCTGAACGATATAAAAGATATGGAAGGCCCGAAGCTGTTACATATCAAGACAAAGAAAGGCAAAGGATTCAAGCCGGCAGAAAAGTCGGCGACAGAATGGCATGCACCGGGACTGTTCAATAAGGAAACAGGAGAGCGGATCATTGTCCACAAGCTGAACGAACCTCAACTTTATCAGGATGTCTTCGGGCATACCCTTGTCGAATTGGCCGAACAGGACGAACGGATCGTAGGAATCACTCCTGCCATGCCGACGGGTTGTTCCATGACTTATATGATGAAAGCGTTCCCGAAGCGGGCGTTTGATGTCGGGATTGCCGAAGGGCATTCGGTGACTTTCTCTGCCGGACTTGCCAAAGAGGGGATGATCCCTTTCTGTAATGTCTACTCTTCTTTTATGCAGCGGGCATACGATATGGTGATACACGATGTCGCCCTCCAGAATCTTCATATGGTGATCTGCCTGGACCGTGCCGGTCTGGTTGGCGAAGACGGGGCGACGCATCACGGGGTGTTCGACCTTGCTTATCTGCGTCCGGTCCCGAACTTAGTTATTTCGTCCCCTTTGAACGAACTGGATTTGCGGAACCTGATGTACACCGGGTATAAGGAAAGCGACGGTCCGTTTGTGATCCGTTATCCGCGCGGTAAGGGAGAGATGGCGGATTGGAGGAATAAGATGCATGTCCTGCCGATCGGGAAAGGTAAGAAGCTCCGTGATGGAGATGATATTGCAATCTTGTCGCTCGGCCCTATCGGCAACGAAGTGATAAAGGCTATAAAGGAGGTTGAGGGTGACGGCATATCGATTGCCCATTACGATATGATTTATTTAAAACCGATGGATGAAGAACTGCTGCACGAAGTCGGTAAAAGGTTCAGCCGTATCATAACTGTTGAAAACGGCGTGATCAGAGGCGGATTTGGCAGTGCTGTTCTGGAATTTATGGCTGATAACGGTTATACTCCGCAGGTGAAGCGGATCGGTGTGCCGGATGAGTTTGTGGAACATGGATCGATTCCCGAACTGTATAAACTATGTGGCATGGATTCCAAAAGTATTGCAGGAGAAATAAAAAAGATGGTTATCGGAGGATAATATATCCTCATAATTAATCTCTATATAAAATGAAAATTATTATAGCCGGAGCCGGTGAAGTAGGAACCCACCTGGCAAAAATGTTATCACAGGAGAAACAGGATATTATCCTGATGGATCCGAATGAGGAGCGTTTGAATTTTACGAATTCAAGCATGGAGATCCTTCCTATGGTAGGTAATCCGACATCCATTCGGGACCTGGAAGAAGCCGGTATCAGGAAGGCGGACCTGTTTATCAGTGTCACGCCGGAAGAAACGACCAATGTGGCAGCCAGTATTCTGGCTTCTAAATTAGGAGCACGCAAGACGTTGACACGTATCAACAATTACGAATACCTGCTCCCTAAAAATAAGGAACTGTTCGAGAAGATGGGGATCGATTCCATGATCTACCCGGAAATGCTGGCAGCCAAAGAGATCGTGACGGCTGTCAAACGTCCGTGGACCCGTCAATACTGGGAGTTGTTCGGAGGCGCCCTGATCCTGATCGGCGTGAAGATACGCGATAACTCCCGGCTTGTGAACAAGCACCTGTCCGAACTCTTGAACGAGCAGAAACTCTATCATATCGTTGCCATCAAACGGCAGAACGAGACCATTATCCCCCGTGGTACGGACCGTATAGAATCAGGCGATATCGTTTTCTTCACAACGACCAAAGGCCATATCGAAGATGTCCGGCTACACGCCGGCAAGCGAGACCCCGAAGTGAAGAAAGTCATCATTATGGGAGGCAGCCGTATCGCGATCCGTACCTGCCAGTATCTCCCGAACAATATCCGTGTAAAAGTAATCGAGACAAACAAAGACAAGAGCCATCGCATAGCCGAGGTCGTCCCCGGAAATGTCCTGATCATCAACGGGGACGGACGCGATACCGACCTGTTGATGCAGGAAGGGATCAAAGACGCACAGGCGTTTATCGCGCTGACGGATAATTCGAGTACGAACATCCTGGCCTGCCTGGCCGCCAAACGCGCCGGAGTATTCAAGACCATCGCCAAGATCGAGAATATCGATTATATCCCTTTGGCGGAAAGCATGGATATCGGTTCGGTTATCAATAAGAAACTGATTGCCGCCAGCCATATCTACCAGTTTCTGCTGGATGCAGACGTGTCGAACGTGAAATGCCTTACCTTTGCCAATGCCGATGTGGCGGAACTTGTAGCCCGTCCCGATTCGAAGATTACCCGCAAGCAGGTAAAAGACCTGAACCTCCCGAAGGATTTAACGCTGGGCGGATTGATTCGTGACGGCGAGCCTATGATGATCAAGGGTGATACACATATCCAGGCATACGACCACGTCGTGGTGTTCTGTCTAGATACGGCCATGCGTAAGTTAGAGGACTACTTTAATTAATGGTCAATTGTCAATTGCTTTATGTTGAACGTACGTTTTATAATCAAGATGTTAGGGATGATGTTCATCCTCGAAACATTGTTTATGCTGGCAGCAACGGCAGTCGCTTTCTTGTATAAAGGCGACGACTTCTATCCGCTGCTGCAATCGAGCGGCATTATGTTCGGAACGGGAGTCCTTTTTACGTTGATCGGGCTACGAGCCAACGAGCATACCGCCGGGCGGCGTGAGGGGATGCTGACCGTTACCTTGACCTGGGCCCTTTTCTCCCTCTTGGGGATGTTGCCTTTCTATTTAGGAGGGTATATCGATAATGTGACGGATGCCTATTTCGAGACAATGTCCGGTTTCACGACGACAGGCTCTACCATATTGGCCGATATCGAAGCGCTTCCGCACGGGATCTTGTTCTGGCGAAGCCTCACGCAATGGCAGGGCGGTATCGGGATGATCGTGTTTACCGTAGCCTTGATGCCTATTATCGGCGGTGGAGCCACCCAGATGTTCAATGCCGAGACTCCGGGGATCACGCACGAACGTTTCCGCCCGCGTGTCACACAGGTTGCCAAGCGCCTGTGGGGGGTCTACCTGTTCCTGACCATTATCCTTATCGGCCTTTTATGGGCGGGGCCGATGGACCTGTACGACTCTGTCAATCATGCGCTCACCTGTATTTCTACCGGTGGCTATTCGACGAAGAATGCCAGTATAGCCTACTGGGACTCTGCTTATATCGAATATATAATTACGATCTTTATGTTTATCGGGGCGACCAATATCACCCTGATCTATTTCTTTTTTAACGGCAAGCCCAAGAAGCTGTTTACGGATGAAGAAACACGCTGGTTCTTCTGGTTCGTGCTGATTATTACGGCGATGTCGACAGCCTGGATCATGTATAAGGGCATCGTGGACGATTTCGGCACGGCTTTCAGGGAGGCCATCTTCCAGGTAGTGACGCTTGTCACCACTTGCGGTTTCGCAACGACCGATTATATCCCCTGGGGTCCCTTCTTCTGGCTGCTGGCGTTGGTTCTTATGATTGTCTGCGGTTGCGCGGGTTCTACCTGCGGAGGCTTGAAGATGGGACGTTTTGTGATCCTGACCAAGAACCTCTTCAATGAGTTTAAGAAACAGACCCATCCGCATGCCATTATTCCGGTGCGGATGAACGGGCATGCCATATCCGGCGATGTCGTCCACCGGGTGCTGGCTTTTGCCTTTGCTTATATAGCCTTGATCTTTGTCAGTTGCATGGTGCTGATGATCGACGGGATGGGGTTTGAAGAAACAATAGGCGCTGCCGTATCCTCTATCAGCAATGTCGGGCCTGGCCTGGGAAGTCTCGGCCCTGTCGGCAATTATGCCGAAGTGCCGACCGTATCGAAGTGGTTCCTCTCCTTCCTGATGATGGTAGGCCGTTTGGAGATATTCACGGTGCTGACTATACTGTTGCCGGGGTTCTGGAAACAATAATCGGTATGTTACTTTTGGCTTGATCCAAAAGTAACCAAAAGATCAAGGCCGAACCTGCCTCGCTACTCCGTTCCCTCCGTTCGCTGTCGCATCTGAAACTCGCTACGCTCAAACAGCAGATGCTCCGGGCGCTCACTGCGGTCTCTGCGCTTAACGCTCACCAGCTTAGGCCGGAAATAGAGCCTGACGGCTCTGTTGAGGATGTTATGCCGGGGTCTTATCCCCGTATGTTATTAAAACATTCTTCAACGGAGATGAACGGGCCTCGTTCGATCTCATGGATATGTTCCCAGAATTCATCTTGGGTAGCATGGGTTGGTTTGTTGGGATTCCACTTGCTTTCATTAGGCAAGGCTTGGCTTCTCCGCAGTCTGCCGGGGATGGCTGACTGGTAGGCTTTGGATGAAAGGTTACTTAATTTTGTCATAGTTGTAATTTGTTATAAATTAATACTTATATACAATAAATCGGGAATGACCTAATAAACTGAGAGGGTGTATCAAATATGCTTTATTTTAGATGATATATTATCTACTGCCATAGATAGGGTCATATCTACGGGCTTAGATGATACCCTATCTAAGGTAATAGATAGGATACCATCTATGGGAACAGATAGGAGGGTATCTATAATTCACCCGGACGTTCCTCTTCTCCTTCATTCGGCATAGGGGTTCCGTCTGTGCATTTTAACGTCTTGCTGCTAAATTCGATACGCGGTGTTTTCAATAGCTGTGCAGAGCTTGTTCCCGCTCCCGCCTGCGTAACATGCACCAACTGATACATCTTCCCGATCACAAGTCCTGCCGGGACCATAAACATCAGGCGTTTCGGTTCGTTGTTGAGGATGATGGAGGCTTTGATGCGGGTATCGTCCGAAGCGCCTACTTCCTGGAGGTAGATGCCGACCGAAGGGTCGTCGCCTTTGAGAGGGAGGTTTACGCCTTTCACTTCGAGCACCTGTGCGGAGGTGACGCTCTTGTTCACTTCGCCGTTTACGGTGTTGATGATGGTGTCCATCTGGGCGAAGTGCTGGGCGGGGCCCATGTTTTCGACCATTGTTTCCAACATCGCTTTGCGCACTTCGGGCCCTACTGCCATCGAGGCGGTTACCTCATGCTTTGGACGCATGAAAGGTTCGTTTGCGGAGTTGAACACGCCCTTCGTGCCGAAGCGGAGGGTGAAGTAGTCGTAGTTGATGTTGTTGCCTTGCAGCCCCATCTCTACGCCTTTTTCGGCGATGAGGCGGAAGTTTTCGATCAGTTTCTCTTTGGAGTCGGTCGTCACCCCGCCGTTTACGACGAGTTGCGCCAGGTCGTCCAAAGAATAACTCATGCCGCCGATTATATTGAGCGTATAATCGTTTTCATCGGCAGTCAGGCTGTTGGGGACTGTGTTGCCTCTGAGTTTGCCCGGTTTTACTTTTTTAGCCATAATGATTAGCTTTAATGTTTATACTTGATGCATTCACTTGATAAAATGACTAATGAAAACGTACGTTTTTTTTAGTCATTTTTTCAGAGGAAATACAAGGGAGATGAGAAAATATATTTACTTGCTTATAATCCTTGTAAATTAATGTCTAATAGTGATTTTACTCATAAATAAGTTTTTGATCTTATATTAAAAATCTTACCTTTGCAAATGACTAAAAAAAACGTACGTTTTCATTAGTCATTTCAAAACAGCCTCAAAACCCTCATCAACACAAGGTTTTATCACTTTTGCCACCTCGTTTTTATCCACCTGTTCTGGCTTTGTAAGTAGCTGATAATGAGCATGGCGTTTTTGCTGTTTTTGCCCTTTTTGCGATATAGGGCAACTTTTTCCCCTTTCCATATATACGCTTTTATGTATTTTTGCGTTATGAAGTTACGAAAAGAGTGTAATTTATTGGAAATGAGCGTAGGTTAATTGCTCTTGATAGTAATAGGTTACGATTTAGTTAGTTATCTACTGCATTATCCTTCTGCGCGTTGCGTAACCTTCAAAGAACTCTTCGTATGCAAAAGTAGCTATTTAATTCGAGATTTTGATATAAACTCCCGTTTTTTATCCCCTCATTCATAAGAATTTTCCGTAAAAGCGGTATTGTCCGTCGGCACACCATTGCCCAAAACGAGTTTGGAACAAACGTGTGCCGACTACCGCATAGCTGGAGAAAAGGGCATTGCCTCACGCCTAAACGATGTTTAGACAGATGAAGCAATGCCCCTTTCTTTTGCGCCTATGCCAAGAGGTGCTTTTACGGGTTTTCAAATGATTTTTCTTTTTTCGCTGTCTCTTTTGCCGGAAGCGGAAAGTGAATGCAGAGTGTGTCAGCCTGCCCCATGAATGAAACAGGCGCCCACACACAGCCGGACAAACCGGGAAGAATGATTGTTGCCACCCGGCTGAACAAGTTCCGTCGGATCGGAAACAATCATACTTCCTTTGTTGTGGTTTGCCCTTTTCACGCTTCCGGTGATGTCTTTTTCCTTTTGGTGATTCTTTTTTTTACGGATTTTCCCCTGAAGTTTTTTTCTACACAATCTGCCTCTGTTTTCGTTTACCTCCATTTTGCGCCTTTCAGTAAGCCGCATCAGTCAGTCATTTTCGTTCTGGGCGCAAAGGTAATTCCGGGATTGGACGGGAAAGCAAGGTCAAGCCTCCTGTTTTCGGTAAAAATCTCCAGCCCTGCGGGTAGTATTTTGACCGAAAAACCTTGCATTCCCTAATCCCTACCTTTTCAAGCACCCGAAACGAAAACGACCGATGCGACAGAAAGACGCATAAAAAAAATGTCGGATAAACGAGAGGCAGATAAGATAGTTTGAAACTCAACTCCCTCAGCTCTTGAATCCGCATTAAAAACAAAAAAATCAAAAACAGCGAAGATATGACGGCAACGGCAAATTTCAGACAAATGGCGCAACACATCGGGTTGGCGATATGCGGCTTGATGATGCGCACCGCCTTCGGGGTGTTCGGCATCCTTTGGGGCATCATCAGAGAGATTGTAAACGGAGTGTTCCGAGTGGCGATAGGTGTAATCGTGGCTATCCTTTCCACCATTGCCTTCTTTGGCTTCATCCTTTGGTTATTCACCCTTTAACCCTTACCGACATGGCAAAAAGAAACAGCAAGACGGCAGCGCAGCAGTGCAGATATTACGAGGTGGACAACATCTTCGTGTATATGGTGGAAACGTACATCAACGGCAATTTTGAAACTTTCCGAAGATTGTACCACGAACTGAACAAGGACGCACGGAGGGATTTCATGGACTTCCTTCTCAGCGAGGTAGAGCCGACCTATTGGAGAGAGATACTGAAACAGATAATCTAAAAATGACAGCGATATGAAAGGAACAGACCATTTCAAGAGAACGATATATATGTACTTGGAACAGCGTGCGGAGGAAGATGCGCTATTTGCAAAGAAGTACCGCAACCCTGCCAAGAACATGGACGAGTGCGTGACCCACATTCTGAACTATGTGCAGAAAAGCGGTTGCAACGGTTTCACGGACGGAGAGATATTCGGGCAAGCCATCCACTACTATGAGGAAAACGAGATAGAGGTGGGCAAACCGATGGACTGCCAAGTGGTTGTGAACCACGTTGTGAAACTCACGGCAGAGGAAAAGGCGGAGGCACGTCAGAACGCTGTCCGCAAATACCAAGAGGAGGAACTCCGCAAGTTGCAGAACCGCCACAGACCGTCAGCGAGAAAAGAAAACCAACCCCAACCCTCATTATTTGATTTAGGCTTATGAAACCGAAGACCAAGATACAGAAAGAGGTGGCAAGACTTTCCGCCAACCTTCGCCCCATATCAGCGACACAAATAGATTGGGCATACCGCCACTGCGTTGAGCATATCGGCTACCGCACCAAGAAAGGGAACATCACCTGTTCCGACTGCGGTCACGAGTGGCACAGCGACAGCGGACTATGCGACACCCTTGAAGGCTGCACCTGCCCCAAATGCCATGCCGAACTCAAAGTGCAGGACACACGCAGACGCATCTACAAGGAAACGCAGAATTTCAGCGTGATAACCACCTGCAAAGGGTATCAGGTAATCCGCGTGGCGCAGGTCAGATGCGAGAGCAGGAAAGGCGAACCGATGCGTTTCTACTGCCACGAGGTCGTGCAGCGTTGGATTTCACCCGACGGCAAGGTTACGGACATGGCGTTGCTCCGTGGCTTCCTTTTCTGCTATTGCGATGTGTGGGCATTAGGCAGCGATATGGAGGTAAGACCGCACAACAGCCTATACGATGATGTGGTGGCAAGAAGCTGTGCATATCCAAAGATGAGGATATTGCCCCAACTCAGACGTAACGGCTTCAAGGGCGATTTCCACGGCATCTCCCCCGTGCGTCTTTTCAAAGCCTTGCTTTCAGACCCAAGAATTGAAACCCTTATGAAAGGCGGTGAGATTGAGGTCATGAAACACTTTCTTTTCAATACCCGTACTGCCGATGAATGTTGGGCATCATATCTGATTGCCAAGCGTCACAAGTATCAGATAGACAACCTCTCAATGTGGTGCGACTATCTGCGTATGCTCAAAAAACTCGGTCAAGACCTCCGTAACCCGAAGAACATCTGTCCCGAAGATTTCATGGCGGCACACGACAACGCAACCCGAAAAATTGAAGCCATACACGAGAAGGAAAGAGCCGCAGAGCAACGCCGTTGGGAGATTGAAAGGCGTGAGCGTGAGCAACAGCGACAACTCCAACGAAAGAAAGATGCGGAGGATTTCATCGCCAACAAATCCAAATTCTTCGGCTTGGTAATCACGGACGAGGAAATAATCGTCAAGGTGCTTGAAAGCATAGACGAGTATTACAACGAGGGCAAGACGCAGGGCATCTGCGTGTTTGGCAGTGGATACTACAAGAAAGCCGACACCCTCATACTATCGGCAAGGATTGGCGATGAGATTATTGAAACCGTAGAGGTGGACTTGCGAACCCTCGAAGTGGTGCAGTGCCACGGCAAGCACAACCAGGACACCGAATATCACGAGCGCATCATAGACCTTGTGAACAAGAACGCCAACCTTATCCGTGAGCGGATGAAAGCGGCATAGCATAACCCCTAAAACAACATTGATATGGAAGTAAGAATTGAAAGTATGATTTGTGTGTGGGATGATGCAATCCCCACGATGTTCCTTGAATTTGTGAACCTCCTCACTCTCACAACGAGTGAGGGGGAATTGAGAAAGAGCGTAAAGGAGTTTGCCGAGAAGCACGAACTTGACAAGTTTTTCCTTTACGGCTTCGGCTCACACCATTTCTACCTGCACCAACGCTACACAAGCAACCCCGAAATGGTGATGAAGAACAGAGTTCTGTCAGTACATTTTTAACCATCTAAAAAGCAACATTATGACAACACGAATGACCATCAACGGAGTAAGCACCTGCGCGGAAGCAGGTACGGAGAAATACGAGCGTTTCCAATCGGGTATCGGAAGACGCAGGCGGACACTTGTGCAGTACGACTACCGCCACCCCATAGACAGAGAATTGTTCTCTTGTGTCAAACCCACGTTGGACGAGTGCCGAGCCGCACGGGACAAGTGGCTGAACGCAAAGAAGGGAAAGGAGGACAGACTATGAACACGACCTATCAAACGCTGATAGTCAAGTTCAGCGAACCTATCACGGCATTGGACGGTATCTTTGACGATACCGGAGCGTGGGGAACGGACACCCTCAAGGGGTGGATAGATGATTACGAAAGCACACGTTTCACCGCCACCGACAGCCATACGGCAGTCATCACGAGCGAGTACAATATGGAATGTGTGAAAGAGTGGCTACAACGGCAGACCCCCATTTCCGAAATGCGAGAATTTTGAACGGGATGGCGGTGTCCGCACCGCCAATACTTAAAACCCTAAAAACAAAAGATATGATAGCCAAGACGATATTACAGCAGATAGGCGGAAAACGCTTCACCGCCATGACAGGTAGCCGTGATTTCATAGATATGGGCAACGGCTTACGGATGAGCCTTGCAAGGAACAAAACAAGTGCCAACCGCCTTGACATCATCTATGACGAAGGGGCAGACCTCTACAATATGCGCTTCTACCGCAGGACGTTCAGCAAAAAGACCTTTGAGTGCAAGACAAAGGACATTGCCGTACACGAGGGTATCTATTTTGATATGCTGGAGGAAATGTTCACGATGGTGACGGGACTTTACACACGCTTTTGAGTGGCGGGGCGGCGAGAGCCGCCCTACTTTCTTTCAGTGAGCATGATGGCGGACAAAGAAAGTAGCAAAGAAACCTTTGTCCAATCTGCGATAACTAAAAAATCCGCAAGTAAAACTTGCGGAGGCTATATATTGGGTCGTTATTTTTTGGTGGAGGGGAATGATAATCTCGAACCGTTGAACTACACATTTCTGCTTCGTCTCCATTTCCCCCAACGATTTGATACGTTCAATCATTTTTGTTGTTCCTTTCTGAATTTTCCTAAATACTTTCTTCATAATTTCGCTATACTTTTTATGGTTAATAACTATGTTTTGTATTGCTCTCACAACACTTACAACTTGAAGTGTTATTTGGAAACCGATAGGCAAAAATGGCTCAACGATGTCAATTAACGAGAAAATCCTACGATAATCTATCAAGTGATAGAGCAAAAGACGTGCCAAGTTAAATATGGCACGTCTTTTGCCAGTTTTGTCAGTCCTTTTATGGGATATACAACAGCGCAAACTCCGCCTTTCTCCGTTTGAGCAGCATGGCGTGGCGTTTTCCTTTGTAGTTGCAGAAGGCTATATACTCACGGTAGATGTTCCTGTCACCAGCTTCCAGCTTCTTGATTAAGGTGCTTTTGGGGATTGTTTTGCTGCCTAACAGCTTCGCCGGTCCCACATTGTAAGCTAACGTGCCAAGCAAAATCGAATCAACCCCGAATTTACGGAACATGGCGACAAATTTGCGCAGGTCTTTCCGCAAAAGTTCATCCGCATCCCGTTTTGTCATGGTTCGTGCCGAATACTTCTCGTTTGGCAAAAGTTTGTGACCCCAACCGACGTATGGGTAGTGTTTTTCTGAGTGCCAGCCTTCAAAGTAGCGGCAGCATAAAAAAGCACGTTCCATAAGCGGCAGTCGGTAGATTGCCGCCTGCCCGTCCGTTCCCTCTTGGCGGCTGATCTGCGCGGACACAGAACAGACCGTCAGAAGTGAACAGAGCATTGTCATGAATACACGCATCATTTCAACAAGGGGCTGAAGTTGCCGATGGGAACGATGGTAAGATCGTCGTCCTTTACATTCCTGTTGTTGAAGTCAAATTCCAGTTCGTAGGAGTTGCTAAAGTTATCCTCCACCACCACGATGAAATTATGCGCCTCATCACCCGCCGCCGTGTAGTACAGGCGGAATTTTTCGTTCTCCAGCAGGTAGCGGTCGTTAGGCAGGAAGGTGATGCCGTTATCCATTTTGAGCGAGCCTTCCCCCTCGAACTGGAAATAGCGGATGGTATAGAGCGTACCCGAAAAGTCGCCCTCCTTTTTCAGTTCACAGCGGATTTCCACTGTCTGCCCCTTTACTACCTTGTTCGGCACGGGCATGACCTCCACCGTGAAGGGATAGGACTGCTGGATGTCCATGTCATCGTCACATGACACGAGGGTGAATGACATGGCGGCTATCAGGCATAACGCCACTGCCTTGAATATTGATGTTCTCTTGTTTCTGTTGTTCAGTATGTTCATTGTTCTTCGATTTTTAGATGGTTGTTTTTCTGTTTTTTCGTTGTCAGTTGCAGGTACTCGTTCAAGTCCTTGCAACCGTCATAGAGGGAGGAACGGTCGGTGACACGTTCCCCGTATCGCATGGTAAGTGCGGCAAGCGTCCGCCGTCCGGCTTCGTCACGGTCGAGGAAGCAGCCGATGCGCCCGTATCCGTCCAGCAATCCCGCCGCCTTCTCCACGTTGGCGACTGAGTTCAGCACAAGACAGTCAGCGTTACCGGTTACACCAAGCGTCACGGCAGAGAGAAAGTCCATGAAGCCCTCGAACACGAGGCACTCGTCAGCCGGGATGTCATTCGCCTTTACCAGTGATACAGACTTCGGAGGTATGCAACCCTTGAAATATCGGCTTCTGACTTCATAGCCACCTGCCATGTTCGGAAAGCCAACGGCAAAATACCGTTTCCCACGCACACCGTAGTTCAAGCGGCAGCAGTGACGGGATGCGATGGCGTAAGGGATGCCCCGTTCCTCTAAATACTCCGTCAGCAGTGAGCGGAGCAGCGGAGCGACCTCCACATCCTCAAAAACGGATTCGGTCGGCTTCGAGAGATAGACGGGCTTTTCCCATCCGGCAACCGTCATATTGGCGGCTTCCGCTATGAACTTCGCTTGCTTCATGAAGTCATCGCTTTGCAGAAACTCCCCGGCAAGCGTGAAGATGTCGCCGCCCTTGCCCAAACCGAAGTCGTACCAGAGCTGTTTCGCCACGTTCACACGGAAAGAGGATGTGCGCTCGCCCCTGTACGGGGCAAGATACCACAGCTCGTTACCGCTCCTTCTGACAGGCTCATGCCCCAGCCGTGCGAGAAAATCCGCAAGCGGCATCCTTCTGACAGCATCTATTTCCGTCCTTTCCATGCCCGTGTCAGTTGATGATGAACTTGATACCGACCCCGAACTGCGTGTGGAACTTCCGTGTGTCGCCACCCCAAAGGCAACGCTCCCGCAGGTTGGCAAGCAGGGCGATACGGTCTGCCACGTAACACTCCACATCGAGCGTCAGCGCACCGCCGTAGATGAAGGCGTCCCGGTCGTGCAGCGTGGAGCCGTCATGCAGCACCTTCTTCCCCCAATTTACCGCCTCATATCCGGCGAGAGCCGAAGCCCCGGCATAGACGAAAACAATCTTTCGGGCGTCCGACAGTATCTTGAAGTAATAGCCGCCCTCCGCCGTGAACTGCGCCACGGGTATCTTGGTGTCCTTGTAGGGATTGTTCTTCAACAGGTATTCGCCACCGAACACCCACTTGTTCCCCTTCTTCGTGTAGGTGGAGAGAGCCGCCCCGAAGCTGTACCCGCCGTCCTTGCCGCCGAGATTGAAGCCGTCCGCCATGTCCGCCCTCACCTCGATGCCCTGCATCTTCGGCAGACACCGCTGGGCGTGCGCCTGCCCTGTAAAAAGGGCAAGCGACGCGATGATTATTGCGATGTACTTTCTCATGGTCAGCGTACTTGAAGTTCGTTGATGGTACCCGCGCGTACCAAATCCTCGTTCTCAATCACGAAGGACTGGTGACGGCCGCCGTTCTTCTCGTTCAATTCCACCACGAGGCACTTGTCATCGGGGATGGTGAACTTCGCCATCGTGAAGACCGTGCGCTCGCTCTTTTTGCCCGGCACGAGGGTGGCGTAGTTCTGCGCGCGGAGCGGCAGAATAATCTGCTCCTGCACGGCAGTACGCTTCGCAACCTTCTTGTCCACGATTTTCCAAGTGATGTAGTCCACATCGAAAGGCACGTTGCTCTGGTTCTTTATCTCCGTGTGGAAATAAAGCAAGCCGTTGTGCGTGTAGATGCCTTTCAACAGGTATTGGATGCCGAAACGCTTGCAGCCGATATGCTTCACCTCGCGCTTGTTCTGTTTGTGGATGGACTTCATGATAAGGCGCACCAGCATCGGGCTTTCGCTGCCCAGCTCTTTCAGATAGATTTCCTGCGCGTTGTTCGGGCGGTTCACCGTGCTGCCGTCATGGATGAAGTCGCACATCTCCACGTTGAGCAACAGCGGTTCGGCGGCGTACTTCACGTTGAAGGTGTAGAAACTGCCGTCCTCCGTGATGACGGACATATTCGTTTCGTTGGGAAAATTCCTTACGGTAGCCTTCACACGGATGATGTTCTCCGCTCCGTCGGCTTTCCCGGCAATCAGGTCGGGCGAGCCTAAATCGACATAGCGCACCTCCGCCGGAAAAATGACGTGGACGGTCTTGTCGTAGGTCACTTCCAGACCGTGCGGCGGTATCATGCGGTCGAAGGTCAGCTTGCGTGACAGCCCGTGATATAGGTCGCCGTCCGCCTCCTTCTGCGGATAGACCTCCTTCGTCAAGGTCGGTTGTTCACTTCCGTTGGTCGTTTCAACGGTTACATTCTCCTGCGCGTTGGCAGTTATGATGCCCATAGCGAGGGCAAACATGATGATTACTTTTCTCATTACTTTTGGATTTTAGTGGTAATTTTTATTGTTTTCAATATTTTTCTTGGTAAAGCATGACCCTGTACCCGGCTTTCAGATGCACCTTGACGGTTCGCATCTTTTTGGCGATGTACTGGCTCGTGCCTTGTATCAGCCCCTTGCCCAAGTCGGAGGCGAGCTGCGCCCCGGCATTGGTGGAGATGTTGATGCTGCTTCCCAGCGAGCCGCCCATGTTGGCGGCGACCTCCCGGACGGCGTTCATCTCCATCGAGTTCGGGATGAAGATGCCGGGCTGTCCGTCCGTGTCATAGACCGCAAGCTCCACGGGGATAATCGTGCCGTCGTATTCCAGCGAGGTAATCTCGATGTCGAGCCGCTCACCCTGTATCTTGCCCGTGCCGACCACCACCGCACCCCGGGGTATTGTCCTGCCTGCCACCGCCATAGGCTCCAGCAGGCGCAGCCTTACCGTCTGCCCGTCCGTCACGCTCTGCGCCCCATGCACGCACGCCGGTATGGTGTTCCTGTCCAATACCTCCGCCGTGCCGACAGCCGTGTTGAAACCCCGGTTGCGTTCCTGCGATAAGGCGGCGACAAACTCCGCGTTACTCATAGGCTGTGAGAGTGAAGAAACTACTTGATGCTCCACCTGTCTGATAGGCATTGCCTTGTTCTTCTTCCCTTTCTGCACGGTAGTTGGCTCTGCCCTCTGTTCCGCCGATGGCTGTCCTCCGTTCTGACCGCCCATGTACTTTGCCGCCAGCTCGTAGGACTTCTCCATAAGAGCCACCTGCTCGTCCATAGAGGAAGCCTTGCCCCTCTCGCTTTCCAGTTCCGACTCCAGCGATGCGATGCGCTCCAACAATTCGTCCATCTCCGCATTGTCGTTTTTCGGCTGGTCGTAGAAGTTTCCGAGCGTGGCGTTCAGGTCACGGTAGGCGGCTGCGGAGGACTGGATGGTCTGCGGCGTGGCTGGCTTTGCCCTTTCTTCCTTGCCGCCCGGATTGGCGAGGTCGAAGTCCACTCCGTTCTCCGTTCCCGCTATCTCGCGGTCGAACATGTCGCCCAGCTGCCCGATGGCACGGTTGCGGCTCTCCTGACGCTCTTCCATCTCCCCATGCTCGTAGGCTTTCAGCTTGTCGCCGATAATCTGCCGGTTCGCCTTGTCAGCGTCGGGCATCTCGGTGTTGTATCCGTCCGTTCCCGGCGGTTGCTCCTTGCCGGAGGACGGGGCGAATATCAGCCACATCGCCCCGATGAACACCAACACCATAGCGGGCAGCACGATCATCTTCTGCCGTTTCAGCCGTTGCGCCTCTGTCAGCGGTTCGCGCTCCTTTTTCGGTTTCCCCGTTTCGGGAGCAGCTTTGTTCTCTTTCGTCGGTTCATTCTTTGTCTGTTCCATATAAATAAGGTGTTAAGTGATTGCCTGTTTCCGCCGGGGTCGGCAGTTCCACCCGTCCGGCGTGTCCCGTTTCCATATGTGAGCCGTCGTTCCTGCCGATGTCATAGACGGCTCTGCCGAAGGTGTAAAGGGCAAGCACCGCGAAGGCGGCGAACATCCCCAGCACGATGCGGCGGCGTGTTTCCGGCGGCAAGCCGTCCAGATACCCTTTGAGACTTGCCGCCAAGCGTTTCCGTTTGTCGTGGAGTTTCCAATACATGCCCCACATTGATTTTCTGATACTTTTCATGTCCTGTTACCGTTTGATAGTCTGTAAATCCTTGTTCTCAATGATGGTGAAACCCTCGATGGTAAAACCGTTCGGGTTGTCATCCGACCGCGATGCGTTCAGCAGGCGGCAGGTGGTCACGAGGCTGCGCTCGGTGACGTTGCTCTGCCGGATGATTTTCTGTGTGGCGTAGGTCACGGCACGGTAGGGATAGGCGTTGAAGTCGCACACCACGCTGTCCACCTTCAGCACTTGGTTGATGTTCCCGGCGATGATGCGGTTGTAGTACCCCTTCTCCGCGAAGTCCGAATAATAGTGGTACACGCTCTTGTCCGCCAGCAGCAAGGCACGTTTCACGTTGTGTTCAATCGCGCTTTTTTCAGGTGATAGCGTGAAGAACATCTCGTGGAAACGGCGCACATGTTCCCGTGCCTCCGCCGGGCGGTTCTGCGACAAATCCTGAGACAAGGCGAGCATCAGGCTCTTGCCGTTGTCCAGCACATAGATTTTCTCCCGTTGCTTCTCTGCGAAACGGTAGGAGTTCCACACGCTCCACACCGTCACCACGGCGCACAGCGAGAGGAAGACGATACCGAACAGGCGTATCTGCCTGAACGACGATTCGATGTTTCTAAGTGATTTGAATTCCATTTATATTTTCCAATTTATGATTGCACATTGATTATTTCAGCAATTTGCCGACACGTCCGACTGCGTTTCCTGCGGCTGCACCCGCCACGCTGCCCGCCATGCTTCCGGCTCGTCCCGCCATCTGGTTCACGTTGCGACCGTAACCGCCCATGCCTCCGGCTTGGATAATCCAGCCCGCAACGGTGGGAATGGTAAAGTAGCCGATGATGCCGATGCAGAGGAATACGATATACACCCCGTCGCTCGAATCCAGCGAGAAGTTCGGGTCTGCCTGCATCCGCTCGATGTCGTTTTGCAGCATCAGAACCTGTATCTTCGCCAGTATGGTGCTGAACATGTCCGATACCGGTAGCCACAGATAGACCTGTATATAGCGGCATATCCACTGCGTGAGCGTGTTTTGGAAACCGTCCCATACCGACAGGGCGAAGGCTATCGGACCGAGAATCGCCAGCACCACGAGAAAGAAGGTGCGGACGGTGTCTATCACGAGGGCGGCGGCTTGGAACAGCAGTTCGAGTATCTCGCGGAAGAAGTCGCGGATGCTCTTCTTCATGTTGTACATTCCCCGGTCGATATACATTCCCGCCATCGTCACCATGTCGGAGGGCGACCAGCCGAGTTCCTCCAGTTGCTTGTCAAATTCCTCGTTGGACACGAGGTAGGCGGTTTCGGGGTTGCGTACCATCGCCTCGTATTCCAGTTTGTCCTTCTGCTCCCGGTATCGGTTCATGTCCAGCGTTTCCGCCTCCAGCATCTTTGCCGTGCCCTGTACGACGGGTGAGAGGATGCTGTTTATCGTGCCCAGCACCACAGTCGGGAAGAACATGATGCACAGACCGATGGCAAAAGGACGGAGCATCGGGAATACGTCTATCGGTTCAGCTCTCGCCAGCGACTGCCATACCCGGTAGGCGACGTAGAACAGCGCACCCAGCCCGGCGATGCCTTTCGCCACACCAGCCATGTCCCCACACAGCGGCATCATCTGCTCATAAAGTGAACGTAAAATCTGATGAAGGTTGTCGAACTTCATAGGCTACCAGTATCTTTCGTTCATGTTCCCGTACAGCCCCATGATGCGGTCGAGGTCGTTCTTCTTTTTCGCACGCAGGTAACTCACGGAGATGTTCTTGTTCGTGTAGTAGCTCACGAGGTTGCGGTAACGCTTCATCTTCGAGTGGCAGCGTTCCACCACGTCCATGCGCTCCTTGTCGGTCATGGAGAGCGTGGTGATGTTCACCACGTTCCTGAGTTCCGTCAACACTTCGTTGCTTTCCTCCAGCAGTTTCGTGTAGCCGAAAGCGATTGCGGAAAGCTCTTCGGGTCTGAAATTCCCGTCACGGAGCATCCGTTGGAAACTGTTCACATAGATGTCTGTGATGTCGCCCACCATCAGGATGGTCTGCTGCACCTTGCGGGCGTCCTTGACCAGATTGTTCACCGATTTGAGGGCATCGTAATACTTCTTGCCCTGCTGATAGATTTTCACCGTCTCCTGAAAGTTGCTCACCATGTTCGTGGCGGTCTTGGAGGTATGGATGATGTTTTTGGAGGCATTGATGATGCCCTGCGCTAGATTGCCCGGATCGCTTACGACCCACTGTGCGCTTGCCCTGCCCGCGAAAAGCAGGCACAGGCAGATAATCATTGTTATTCTTGTTCTCATGTTACTTTGGATTTTAGTGGTTGTTATTCTTCGGTCGGATGTCCCGGCTGCGGCTTCACCCGCACATAGTCCCCGTTTGGCGAGAAAGTCAGCACATCCGTGGCCTCGTTGTAGGACACGTCGATGCGGAAGCCGGTGTTCATGAACAGGTTGCCGTTCTCCTCCTGCAAGAGATAGGTTTCCGGCTTGAGCTTGCGGCGCAGACCGCTACGACGGAACACCGTCACTTTGTAGGCTTCGCCCTCCTTGTAGATAAGCACGTCAGGTTTTCCCTCCACGCTCTCCCAGTTCCCGCACAGCATGTCGCGGCGGTTGTCGGCCACGTCGCAGGATTGCAGCATCATGACCGCCAATCCGATAAGGCACTTGCTGACTTGCAGCATTTTCACTTTTGGTAAATTCATACGCGTTTTTCTTTTTTGGTTGATACATTCTGTTTTTTAGTTATTCCTTGTTTCTCCGCCTTTCGGCAAGCTGCCGGATGGCGGCTTCGATGTCGTCGCCCAGCTTCTCCGCCAGACGGTAAACCTCCACTTTTTCCGTTTCCTCGGTGGTGTACGCCAGATACTCTTCCGCGCTGACCTCCGTGGCATAGACCGCCGACTGCGTGCCGCCCAAGCCTATCCACACCTCCTTGTAGAGCCGTGAAGGGTTGTTCGCCATGTTGATGGAGAGTATCTGCGACTTCTCCTTTTCCGTCAGTCCGAGCAACGCCTGTATCTGGTCGAACTTGTTCATATATTTCCTTTGGTCAAGCAGGATTTTACAATCCGAGTTGTTGATAATGCTCTCTTTGACCACCGGAGAACTGATAATGTCGTCCACCTCCTGCGTCACCACGATTGCCTCGCCGTAATATTTTCTGACCGTCTTATACATATAGCGCAGATATTCAGCCATGTTCGCCGATGAGAGGGCCTTCCAAGCCTCTTCCACGATAAGCTGTTTCCGCACGCCTTTCAGCCGCCGCATCTTGTTGATGAAGGCTTCCATGATGATGATGGTCACCACAGGGAAAAGCTCGCGATTTTCCTTTATACTGTCAATCTCGAAGACGATGAACCGCTTGCCGAGCAGGTCGATGTTCTCCGTGGAGTTGAGCAGGAAGTCGTAGCGTCCGTCCCGGTAATACTGCCGCATGGTGGTGAGCATATTGTCGATGTTGAAGTCGGACTTCTCCACCTTTATCTCACGTTCCGCCAGTTCGCGGCGGTAGTCGTCGCGCATATACTCGTAGAAGGTGTTGAACGAGGGGACGATGCTCCGGTCAGCCCTGATACGCTCGATATAGGCGTTCACCGCACTGCCCAGTTCGCCGCTCTCCGTCTTCGTCACTTTGTCGTCCTCCGACTTCCAGAGCGTCAGCAGCAATGTCTTGATGCTGTCCTTTTTCTCCACGTCGAACACGTAATCATCGGTGTAGAACGGGTTGAACGAAATCGGTTTCTCCTCCGTGTAGGTGAAGTACACGCCGTCCGCCCCGTTTGTCTTGCACCGGATCATCTCGCACAAGCCCTGATAGGAGTTTCCCGTGTCCACCAGCACCACGTGCGTACCCTGCTCGTAGTATTGCCTCACGAGGTGGTTCATAAAAAAGGATTTGCCGCTGCCCGAAGGACCCAACACGAACTTGTTGCGGTTGGTCGTGATACCCCGCTTCATCGGCAGGTCGCTGATGTCGAGGTGCAACGGTTTTCCCGTAAGCCTGTCCACCATCTTGATGCCGAAGGGCGAGAGCGAACTGCGGTAGTTGGTTTCCTCCGTGAAGAGGCACACCGCCTGCTCGATGAATGTATGGAAACTCTCTTCCGCCGGGAAGTCCGCCGCGTTGCCGGGCATCGCCGCCCAGTAGAGCGTCGGGCAGTCGATGGTATTGTGGTGCGGCACGCACTCCATGCTTGCCAGCTGGCTGCCCACATCGTTCTTGATATGCTTCAGTTCCTCCGCGTCATCGCTCCACGCCATGACGTTGAAGTGCGCCCGTACCGAGGTCAGCCCGTAGGAATGGGCTTCGTTCAGGTACTGGTCTATCCACTCGCGGTTGATGCTGTTGCTCCGGCTGTATCGGGATAGCGACTGCATATTCCTTGCGGACTTCTCGAACTTCTGCAAATTTTCCTCGCTGTTGTCGATAATCACATACTGGTTATAGATGTGGTTGCAGGAAAGCAGCAGCCCCACGGGGGAGGCGAAGGAGAGGCGACAGTCCGAGCGGTCGGTGGAGAGTTTCTCGTAGCGGATGTCGGTAGCCACCTTTCCTGGCATATCCTCCGCGTCGGAGAGGGTGTGCAGGCACAGGCGGTTGTCACCGATACGCATTTCTTTTGCCGAGAGGTCGATGTCCTGCAAGGTCGTGTCGCCTTCGGGCATGAGCGAGAAGTAACGCTCTATCAGCCCGGCGGACTTCTCCGTCCCGACAATCTCGTCGGTGGAGAGGCGGCGCAGCCTCACAAAGCCGCTGTCGTTCATGATGCGCTCGAACTGTTCGGCGGCCTCCATGAACTTCCCGGCGGTTTCCTTGTCCAGCTCCTTCGGGATGATATGTCCCCGGCACAGCGTACTGAAGTTGCTCTGCATACGGTTACGTTCTTTCGTCGTCTTGGTCAAGTAGAGATAGCAGGAGTGTTTCAGGTACGGACGCTCGTTGAAGTGGCGTTCAAAGGAACGGCTCAAGAAACTCATGTCGTCCTTCTGTAACTCCGGCATATATTTCTCCTTGATGAACCAATCCTGCTTATGCACGACGCAGAAGTACGGCAGCACCTTGATAGCCTTGCACCAGCAGCCGTGTATCGCCTCGTACTCTGCGCCCGTCACGGTGTAAAGCTCCGGCAGTTCCACCTCAAAAGCCACCGTGATGTCGGCGTCTTTGGAGATGATGCAGCCATGCTCCACCGCCAGCAGGGGGAACTTGTTTTCCAGTGTTGTCATTTTGGATGTATTTCTCATGTCGTTTCTTCCTTTCGTTGCCGTTTGAGTAATCGGGTGATCCGCCGTCGGTTGATAAGGTATCGGGGATGGCTCCTTGCCGCTCCCAATTTCATCAGCCCGTGTTCGCCGTACCGGGCGTTCAGCGCGAAGGTCTGCCATACGAGGACGGAAGACGATGCCGCGCCGAAGCCGATACATATCCACTGGTCGATGCCGACCATATAGAGGATGACGAACAGGACGAAGAGAGCCAGCAGACCTCCGCAGAAGATGAAGAGGTACTGAGCCTTCAAACCCTTGAACTCGACCGGACGGCCGATACCCTTGTTTATCGGGTATTCAGCCATACATTGTTTATTAAAGGAAGAATGAGCGCAGGATAGTGGCGGCGACAATCAAGAAGATACAAGCCCCGAACCACGAGGCGGCGGTCTTCGAGGTGTCCGGGTCTCCGGACGAGAATTTTCCGTACACTTTCACGCCACCGATAAGCCCGACTACCGCGCCGATGGCGTAGATTAATTTCGTGCCGGGGTCGAAATACGAACTCACCATAGAGGTGGCTTCGTTGATGCCAGCCAGACCGTTTCCCTGTGCGAAAGCGGAGGCGGTTGCGGCAATCATAAGTGCCGCAGCGATGATTAACTTTTGTCTGATGTTCTTGTTCATAAACTGTTCTTTTTTGTGCCGTCCAAAGGGTGGATAGTCCTTTTTCGGGCGGTTGATACTTGATTACTTTACTTTGGTTTTAGTGGTTGCCCGTTTGTTTCTACGGACTTGGGGCTGTCCGTTGCGGGTTGGCTGTACCTTGTACCGCCGTGCGCGTGGGTGTCGTCATTTTACGTTTTCATTTCCATTCTTTTTTAGTTGTTATACATAGTTTCGGAAGTCGAACTCCTCGATGTTGTCGGGAATCACGAACACCTTTTCCTTTTGTTGTGTCACGGTCATGTTCACCGTGTCCACGAAAACTGCCATCGCCTTTGCAATCCTCTCGCTCATTGCTTCATCGGTCAGGCGTTCCGTTATTCTTGTGAAAAGCTCTGTCCCGTCCAGTTCCGTCATGACCTTTCCGGCGTGTCGCATTTCCTCATCGGATGGTGATTCCTTCCGTATGGTGTGTACTGCCATGTCAATATCCTCGAAGCTACTTCCCGAAGCCTGCTTTTTGTCTGGTTCTTCATCCTCCGGTTCATCTTCTCCGTACTCCAGTTCCGAGGGCGGGATGCTCGTGAAGGTTTCATCGAGTTTGTCCTCCGGTACTTGTGTCGGGCGTGAGACGGTTTCCGTGTTTCCGTCGTCAAAAGTAGCCTCTTCCTCCGACAGCTCAATGCCTTTTTCCGAAGTGGCGGCTTCTTGCGTCGGTATGGCAGCGGTTGTCCGGGTCGATGCCATCTTGAAACGGCTCTTGCCAATGATGTCCGAGGTGTCTGCGTGAGGTATTTCCTTATCCTTTCCTTGCTCTGCCACCGTACTGTCCAATGACCGCCACAGCCCGGCAATATGTCTGAAGAAACGGATGAGCTTCATGTCCATGATGCGGTCATAGAACAGCAGAAACAGAAACCACACGTTGCAAGCAACCGATACGATTAAAAACGCCTTTGTCATAATCTTACTTTTTGGGCGTTTTCAATCTGTTCCATGTACTGCTGCCCGTATTGTCGGAAATGGTCGCGGAGGATGTTATCCACAAACTTGCCGATGCTCAAACCGTTTCCCATCCGACTGGTAACGATAGCGACTTTCTCATGAATTTCTCGGCTGATGTATATACATTGCCGCGTTTTGATTTCCGATGCTTGCAGGAAAGTCGAGAGCGGTTTGTCTCTGCCTTTATCCTTGCGGAAGTCAACGTCGGTATTTTCATGCCCGTAGTCGGTTACACACTTTGCTGCACGGACAGCGGTTCTTTCACTCTTTCCTGTTTGCAGATACTCAGCCTGACGGTTCTTATTTGTTCTTTTCATACTTCTTTGTTGTTTTTGAGTGTTTATAAATTATAGGATTCCATGTGCCGTTTGAACGATTCGGCTATCTCGTCTTGGAACAGCGTGAAATGGTGTGTCAGCACGTTGTCAAGAAATGCCGCGATAGTCACTTCGTTGCCTCCGATTACATGAAGCATCTTCTGTATGCGGTCGTGGTACTCCTTGCGGATATAGACCTGCTTGCCGAGCCTTGCCGTGATATTGGAACCGCATATGAATACTGTGTCATAATCCAATTTTTCCGGCTTGCTGTTCCTGCGCCTGCGTTCCGGCTCCTCTTTGGAGTGCGAGGCGGGTGGAGAAACGGCTTCTTGTATCGCTTCTTTCGGAGGTGGGACAGGAGCGTTCCCGTCCGTGCTTCTCGCTTCCGGCGGAATGCTTGTATCGTCCAGTCGAAATGAGTTGATTACGGCTTCGCTGTCGATGTCCTCGATTCTTGTTTTCTTTGCCATGCCGTTCAGTTTTTGATGATGCCGAGAATCTCATCGACGAGTTTGTCGAGGTTGCTGCCGCGTACCAGTATTTTGTCCGCCGGAAACGCCGTGGAGCGGAATACCGCCTTGCGTTCTGCCGCCGTCTCCTTGCGGAAGCGCTTACTGTCCGGTAGATGTGTTTCCAGAATGGGCAGGGCGAACTCGGCACAGACCTTGTCGTATGCCTTGTAAAGTTCAGTCTTTTCGCGTCCGTCCACCATGTTCCACACGAGGTAAATCCCTTTGATGCCGGACTTGCCCGTGCTTATCATCTGTTCGTTGATGACAGTGGCGAACTTGATGGAACTCTCCATCACCACACGGTCGGCGATGATGGGCGTGAAGATATAGTCCATTTGGGAAATGGTCTGCACCACATCGGCATTGTTGATTGTTCCCGGCAGGTCGAAGAACACGAAATCGAGGTCGGGCTGCGCTGCCACCAGATTTTCGGCGGTCTTTACCGCATCTTCCGCACGGCTGCATCTGATGGTGTACGGGTTCTTCTTCAGTCGTTTGAGCTGCTCATACGCCAGCACCTTGTAATGCCCGTCCTCCATGACGGCTTTCATGTCACGCTTGCGCATGTCATGGATACTGTACTGCGGGAAATCGCAGTCCACCACGGCTACGTTGTAGCCTTTCACATAGTGCAGATAGCTTGCTACAAGCACTGTCAGGGTTGTCTTACCCGCTCCACCTTTCTGCGTGGAGATTGCCACATAAGTTGCTTCTTTCATTTTTTTGATAATTTATTTGGTTATACATCTGTCCGGTGGCGGTAGCGTATTGTCATTAGTACGTACGCACGCACTCCCATTCATTTATTTATTCACTCCTTAATCCGGCTGTGCCTGCGGGTATTCATCGGTTTGTCCAACCGTCCATGCTTTTATCCGTCCGCACGGACGTGTGCTTGGAAAACTATCTGAATACATACACCTGTTTTCAACCGTTTGGATTGATGCCCGGATTGCTGTCCGAACATCCGGCGGAAGGAGTGTATTTTCAGTCCCACATCCGAATCACACTGCAAATAAACAAGGATATTTTGGAACTTGTATCACTTCTCCGGCAAGTGGCAGCACGTTGCGCCGGTTGGCACTGATTGTCCGGGTCAAGCCTCTGTCGGACATCGCCTTAAGGGCGTAACTTTGCACCCGAACGGCAGGGTACGCCGCAGGTAGCGCAGCCCGGAGTTTGAAAGGAATCATCCCCAATCCGTCCCCGACGGATTTTTATGTTCACCTGAACATAGCAAGATGTCTTTTCAGCCGCTCAAAATATTTTGAGCAGCCACGAAAAGCACTTGCCCTTGCAGGGGGCGGGCTTTCCCTCCGAAGTCGGGAAGCCTTTCAGAACTGCGGTGCTGTAATCCGAAGCGGCGGCTTATGCCGTCAATCCGCTAAATCCAAAGTAATATGAAAGAGAAAAGGAAAAGCAAATCAGGGAGAAATCCCAAACTTGATCCGGCGGTGTACCGGTACACCGTCCGTTTCAACGAGGAGGAACACAACCGTTTCCTCGCCATGTTCGGAAAATCGGGTGTCTATGCACGGTCTGTTTTCCTCAAAGCGCACTTCTTCGGGCAACCGTTCAAGGTGCTGAAGGTGGACAAGACGTTGGTGGACTATTACACCAAACTGTCGGATTTTCATGCACAATTCCGTGCCGTGGGTACGAATTACAACCAAGTCGTGAAGGAACTGAGGCTGCATTTTTCAGAGAAAAAGGCGATGGCGTTGCTCTACAAATTAGAGCAACACACCGTCGAACTCGTGAAACTGAGCCGCCGGATTGTGGAACTTTCAAGGGAAATGGAGGCAAAATGGTCGCAAAAATCAGTGTAGGAAGTTCGTTGTACGGCGCGATTGCCTACAACGGGGAGAAGATTAACGAGGCGCAGGGGCGGCTTCTCACCACCAACCGCATCTACAATGACGGTTCGGGAACGGTGGACATAGGCAAGGCGATGGAGGGTTTTCTCACCTTCCTGCCACCGCAGATGAAGATCGAGAAGCCGGTGGTGCATATCTCTCTCAACCCGCACCCGGAGGATGTGCTGACCGATATTGAGTTGCAGAATATCGCCCGCGAGTATCTGGAAAAACTCGGTTTCGGAAACCAGCCTTATCTTGTATTCAAGCACGAGGACATCGACCGCCACCACCTGCACATCGTGACGGTCAACGTGGACGAGAACGGGAAAAGGCTCAACCGGGATTTTCTCTACCGCCGCAGCGACCGTATCCGCAGGGAACTGGAACAGAAGTACGGATTGCATCCGGCAGAACGTAAAAATCAGAGATTGGATAATCCGTTGCGCAAGGTGGCCGCATCGGCAGGTGATGTGAAGAAGCAGGTAGGCAACACCGTGAAGGCTCTGAATGGGCAGTACCGTTTCCAGACGATGGGCGAATACCGTGCGCTCCTTTCCTTATATAATATGACGGTGGAGGAAGCGAGGGGCAACGTGCGCGGACGGGAGTATCACGGGCTGGTCTATTCCGTCACGGACGACAAGGGTAACAAGGTGGGCAACCCGTTCAAATCCTCGCTTTTCGGGAAGTCCGCAGGCTATGAAGCCGTACAGAAGAAGTTTGTCCGTTCCAAATCGGAAATCAAGGATAGGAAACTGGCAGACATGACGAAACGCACCGTCCTTTCCGTGCTGCAAGGCACTTATGACAAGGACAAATTTGTATCCCAACTCAAAGAGAAGGGCATCGACACCGTACTGCGCTACACAGAGGAAGGGCGCATCTATGGGGCTACCTTCATCGACCACCGCACGGGATGCGTGCTGAACGGTTCGCGCATGGGTAAGGAGCTTTCGGCGAATGCCTTGCAGGAACACTTCACCCTGCCATACGCCGGACAACCGCCGATACCGCTATCCATCCCTGTGGATGCTGCGGACAAGGCACACGGGCAGACCGCCTACGACAGTGAAGATATATCGGGCGGTATGGGCTTGCTCACTCCCGAAGGTCCGGCGGTAGATGCCGAGGAAGAGGCTTTCATCCGGGCGATGAAGCGCAAAAAGAAGAAAAAACGCAAGGGCTTGGGTATGTAATCAGAGTATCAACAATTAAAAAATCAATGTATGTCACAACAAGAAGACGATTTGAGGGCATTGGCGAAAATCATGGATTTTCTGCGTGCCGTGAGTATCATTTTAGTGGTCATGAACGTGTACTGGTTCTGCTACGAAGCCATCCGGCTGTGGGGCGTGAACATCGGCGTGGTGGACAAAATCCTTCTGAACTTCGACCGCACGGCGGGGCTGTTCCATTCCATTCTCTACACGAAGCTGTTTTCCGTCCTTTTGCTTGCCTTGTCCTGTCTGGGTACGAAGGGTGTCAAGGGTGAGAAAATCACTTGGGGGAGAATCTGGACAGCATTTGCCGTCGGGTTCGTGCTGTTTTTCCTGAACTGGTGGTTGCTGCCCCTGCCGCTGCCGCTTGAAGCGGTGACGGGACTGTATGTCCTTACCATTGGAACGGGCTATGTCTGCCTGTTGATGGGTGGTCTGTGGATGAGCCGCCTGTTGAAACACAATTTGATGGAGGATGTTTTCAACAACGAGAACGAGAGTTTCATGCAGGAAACGAGGCTTATCGAAAGCGAGTATTCGGTCAATCTGCCGACACGTTTCTATTACAGGAAACGCTGGAACAACGGTTGGATCAATGTAGTTAATCCCTTCCGTGCGTCCATCGTGTTGGGTACGCCGGGCAGCGGCAAGTCCTATGCCGTGGTAAACAATTTTATCAAGCAACAGATTGAAAAGGGCTTTAGTCAATACATCTACGATTTCAAGTATCCCGACCTATCTACTATTGCCTACAACCATTTGCTGAACCACCCGGACGGCTACAAGGTAAAGCCGAAGTTCTATGTGATCAACTTCGACGACCCGCGACGCTCTCATCGGTGCAATCCCATTCACCCGGATTTTATGGAAGATATTACGGATGCCTATGAGAGTGCCTACACAATAATGCTCAACCTCAATAAAACGTGGGTGCAAAAGCAGGGCGACTTCTTCGTGGAGTCACCTATCATTCTGTTTGCCAGTATTATCTGGTATCTCAAAATCTATCAGAACGGGAAGTTTTGCACGTTTCCCCATGCTATCGAGTTTCTGAACCGCCGTTACGAGGATATATTTCCGATACTGACCTCTTATCCGGAGCTGGAGAACTACCTTTCGCCGTTCATGGATGCGTGGCTTGGAGGGGCTGCGGAGCAGCTCATGGGTCAGATAGCGTCGGCAAAAATCCCGCTTTCGAGGATGATTTCACCGCAGCTCTACTGGGTGATGTCAGACAGCGAGTTTACGCTGGACATCAACAATCCCGAAGAGCCGAAAATCCTCTGCGTGGGTAACAATCCCGACCGTCAGAATATCTACGGTGCGGCACTCGGTCTGTATAATTCCCGTATCGTGAAGCTCATCAACAAGAAGGGGATGCTGAAGTCATCGGTCATCATCGACGAGTTGCCCACAATATACTTCAAAGGGTTGGACAATCTTATAGCTACCGCCCGAAGCAACAAGGTTGCCGTGTGTCTGGGCTTTCAGGATTTCAGCCAGTTAGTGCGTGACTACGGGGACAAAGAGGCGAAAGTGGTGATGAACACTGTCGGCAATATTTTCTCCGGTCAGGTGGTGGGGGAAACAGCCAAGACGCTCTCCGAGCGGTTCGGTAAGGTGTTGCAGAAACGGCAGTCCATCTCCATCAACCGGCAGGATGTTTCCACCTCCATCAACACGCAGATGGACGCGCTCATTCCACCGAGTAAGATTTCCGGGCTTACGCAGGGAATGTTTGTCGGTTCTGTATCCGACAACTTCAACGAGCGTATCGAGCAGAAGATTTTTCATTGCGAGATTGTGGTGGATGCCGAAAAGGTGAAACGGGAAGAAAGTGCCTACAAGAAAATTCCCGTCATTACAAACTTCACGGACGAGGACGGCAACGACCGCATGAAGGAAACGGTGCAGGCGAACTACCGGCGCATCAAGGAAGAGGTGAAGCAGATTGTGCAGGAGGAACTGGAGCGTATCAAAAACGATCCGGTGCTGTGTAAACTGCTACCAGATAATGAGACTGTCTAACAAGTCCCCAAAATTGAAAATTATCCCTATCGAAGTTTGAAGTGACCCCCAAAAGTTGGATACAATTTTTTTGGGGGGCACTTCAGTTCTGACGGGTAAAATCGTAAAATTCGGACTTGTTAGACAAATACTTACGCGGTTTCAACCTCAGGTACTGAATCTATCGAATTGACAAATTTAACCAATTGCGGATCTGAATCTTTTTGTATGAGGTTTCGGAGACTCTTTTTCAATTCATAAGCATCATCCCCTGCTGTATTTATTAAATCCATATAAAAATCTTTGTTTTGCAGAATCAATGAACGGCATGCCCCATCGGAAATTACAGGTTTCACTATTTTATCAATAACGTCTCCAGCTTGACTTTTCAAATTACCATGCGATCTAAGCCATGTTTCGAAAAATTGAAACTTTATTGCATTGATAGTCTTTTTACCGATGCAGAAATCATTTCTTATATCGGTAACTGTCGATTTAATTTTTCGTTTATCCAATCTTTCAACTATATTCTTGAAACAATTAGGGAAAGGATTCAAACTTTGAGTTCCAGAAGCAATATCCATCAGAATCTTTTTGCCAAATTCAGTCAAGTTATCTGGCAAGGATTTGATTTTAGCCAGTAAATGTTTTATTGCGACAAACCAATAATATGATGTATGTGCTGTTCTTTGGGCGTATAATGTATCAACACTTATTTCAGACAACGCTTCGAACGCTATTTTATTGATATGATCGGTCAGGACATTGCTTATTTTAGTGGTCAAATCGTAAAAAGATGCGTCAGGAATTACATCTTTAATATTGTTCTTAGTGATATACTTATCCAAATCGGTATTCCACTCTGCTAAATGCTCGATAAATACCTCATCCGTTACACCTATTCTGTTCTTAATATCTTCAAATTGGGGCAATATGTCTGAGAGCAATAATTTATAGCCAAGTTTATGATTTACCATGTATTGTAGTGTTTCATTTAATAGCGGTATATTCCATCCCACACTATTTACTAATAAGTCTCCATGATCCACATAATAGTCCATGAGTTCTGCAACATATTTTATATCTCCACCCTCTATTAAGGAAACGGAATGACCATGTGCCAATTGCATGGCGACTAAATCGTAATATCCAGACTCTTTAATGTTTCGGCCATCAGTTTCTAATTCAGAATGCAACTGATTTATGTAGGTTGAATCTAACGTTACAGGTAAAGGTCTTTCTTCGTCAGATGCCAATAAACGATAGGTTGTAAATATAGCCCCTATATTATCTTTATTTACATTCTGTTCATCAATGCAATTCGTGATCGCTTGCAAAAGCGTTGGAAACGTATAGGTAGAATTATCTTTTAACGTTTTTACAATATCTGCATGGTCGAAATTATCGGGTAGTAAGTTTGCCAAATAATTATCGAGCGCCTCCGAATTTGTTGCTACTTGATAATATTTATATGCTTTAGTTGTCGCGTTATCCCGATAGGCAGCATCTGTTGCATTTGCAGCTTGAATATAATCGATAAATGTATTTGGCTTGACTGTTTTTGCTTCAATCAATGACGTAAAATCGCACGCCAACTTATTTTGCGCAATAAACCTGTCTATTGCATCTAACGTTTTGAAATAGTCGCCGCCATTGAAGTCATTGAACCGAACTATCTTCTTATATAATTGAGCAATCACATGGTTTTGGCTTTCCGTGTCTAAATGCAACAGCAGTTCTTGGTATTCGACAGGGAACACCTGCTTCTCTATGGATTCTTTTAATTTCAATTGTGCTATTCTTTGCCATACACGCAGAATAACATCGCTCTTTCGAGTTAATTTATGCAAACAATGTATAATCTTATCGATAAGCGCATTGTCCATACATTGTATAACTTCTTCTAATACAGTGTCAAATTGTTTATTAGTCTCTGCATATTGATTTATGTCGTGGTCTTCTTCTCCGTTGATGCAGCCTTCAATATATTTTTTCAATGGAATTTGTCGAGCATCTTCAACATCGACACCATATACCAAAGCTGCAATTTCGCGTTGTGTTTGCAGATCATTGTTAATTATTGTTTGAATGCCATTCAGATAGTCGCCGGACAATATTTGTTCTACTGGATTTGCCAGAATATCCGTCTTCTTCAAACAGAACAATGCTATGTTTATCATCAAAATTTCGTTACACCACTCTTGTTTAAGAGCGACCATCTCATTGATATATGATATAATTTCCCTAACATTGGCATTAGGATTTACCAATCTGAATATCCGATTTATAGTTTCTTTCGCTTCATTTTCTGTTTCTCCAAATGCTTCAACAAACAGTTTGTTGAATATACTTCGATAGTCGGTAATAACAGGAGGAGCAACACGATAAACAATAGGGAAAGTTTTATTGATAAAATACTTGGTCAGTTGTTTCGTTTGTTCGTCGGTCTCATCTCCGAATGCACAAGCTAAATGTGTTTCATCGAAAGGAATAACAGCCCAAACATTTTCAAAACCGCTATCGGCGAAGAACGTATGGATAGAAGACCATAATTCTTTTACTTTTTCAGCGGGGAGACGATCCATGTTGTCAAAAACAAGGACTAATTTACGTTGTCCTTTTTCCTTGATAAAATCAGAAATGTCTTGCATCCATGTTTTGAACTCGTAAACCGTTGGTTCGTCTTCGCTCAAAGTCTCATAGCAAACGTCCTTTTCGACTTTATCTTGATAAATAGCTAACATATAACTCCATCCATATTTATGATCTTTGCTATATGCCCATTTCCAAACGCACAATGCAATAAGAACTGGCAGTGCAGCTATGATAATAGACAATAAAGAAAACCACCATGTTGTGGGTGTAGGTTTTACTGCATACGCAATAAATGTAAATATCGGAGTTAAAACTGCAACCAAAAATGCCGCAACCATACCATTACTGATAAGGGGATATTTTTCGGTTACGGTCTCCGTTTTACGGGCTAATAAATATTTCAGCTTTTCAGACCATGATACGGTTTTCGTACCTCCACCTTTGACTTTTATTGTTGCATTTCCAGATAGGATACCATCATCAATAAGTTTGCTTGTAAGCAATTCCAATATAGAGCGGCGTTGCAAGTCCTCTTGATGTCCCCATGCGTCATACTCAAAAAAGTAATAGTCGTCTGATAATTCACGTTCCAACATTTTAACCACGTTGGATTTTCCAGATCCCCAAATACCTTCGATGCCGATAATTCGAGGTAAAGTACATTCCTCATCCAATGAATCATTCTGACAAAAATGGCGAGCAATAGTTTTTGCCAACCTTTCTTGCGAACCTCCATCGAATTTGTCAATACCACACGGTTTATTTTGGATAAACCGCGGATATTGCTGTTTGGATTGTAGTTTTGTTTCCATATACGTAATTTATTGATTATACGAACTCCAAATAATTCTCCCGATTTACCACATGAAACTCGGCATAGGGATAGGCTTCTTGGAAGGCTTTCGGTGCGGCCGGCATTTTATTTCCCCACTTGAACTCCAAGGCGGTAAGACTGTCGGCACTCTCCTCAATCAGGTCGATTTCCTGTTTGTCGTAGGTGCGCCAGAAATAGAACTCCCTGTGCAGTCCCTCATTGAAGTTCGCTTTGCGCCGCTCTCCGATGATGTAGTTCTCCCACAGCGCACCGACATCCTGCCGAATGGCCAGCGGTGAGAAAGCCCCGATAATGGCATTGCGAATGCCGTTGTCGTAGAAGTACCACTTGCCAGCTTTTGTAACCTCCTTGCGTAGGTTACGCGAATAAGCCCCCAGACGATAGATAACGAAGACCTTTTCCAATAGGTCGAGGTATTTTTCAACGGTCGTCTTGCTCATGCCGAGTTGTTTACCTAACTCTTCGTAAGAAACTTCGCTGCCCAACTGAAAAGCTATCAATCGCAGTAGATCGCGCATCTTGCTCGAATTTTTTAAGCCGTCAATTGCTAAGATATCTTTAAGCAGGTATGCACCGACAATATCACGTAGGTAGTCTGTTTTACGTTCATAGTTCTCCATCATTACTACTTCGGGATAGGAACCGTAAATCAAGCGCGCTTCGAGGTTCTGGCGGGTTTCAAGTGCCGTTTCCGTCTGTGCGATTTCCCGTTGCGAGAATGGTGTAAGGAGAAATTGCGTACTGCGGCCGACCAACGGTTCACCAGTCTTATTCAGCAAATCGAATGACGAAGAACCACTTGCCAAGACACTTATTCCCGGTATTTCATCAACTATCAACTTCAGAATACTACCGATTTGTGGTATGTTCTGTGCCTCATCAATAGCCAGCAAATCAATACCATCCAATAAATGCCGATAATTGGCTATTGAGCGATTCTCCAATAGTGCTAATGTGTCGTAGTCTTCGCCGTTGAGCATCATCGTCCTACCTGAATAGTTGTCCACAATTTTACGCATCATTACCGTTTTACCAACACGGCGAGCACCAAAAATCAGTACTGCTTTATTGGGCGCGATTCGTGCTGTAATCTTCTCTTGAAGTATTCTATTTACTGTTTCCATACCTTATAAAATATAATGCAAAGATAATCATATTTTTTTAATTGGCGAATTTTACAAAAAAAACGGGCTATTAAATGGCGATTTTTACAACCACAATCTTATGGAAGTTGTTTCATTGTTTTTAGTAATGATATATGTTCATACTATGATGACTCAATAATTTACCAGACATACGTTTCTGAAATTTGTCCTTATAGGAATGAAAAACTCACATATATTGTGCTAATTAATATATAATTAAATGAAAATAAAAAGACAGGATACGAGTATTCCTGTCTTCTCATATGTAATGGATATTTTTTTATTTTCTCATCCGCTCCAACTCCTCATCACGCAACATTCTCTCGTTCAGTTTTTCCTGCATCCTGTCAATGAAATAGGTGCGGCTTTCGTTCTTCCGGCGTTTGATATCAGTGTAGAAGCGGTAGCAGTCTTTAGAATCAACCCCGAATATCTTATAGAGAAGTGGGGCGAGCTGTTTGAGCGGCATATTGCCGTTGTTGATGCAGCCCATCACGTCTATGCCGTAGATAAGTTCCACGAGGTCGATGGCATTGCCCGTCCATTGAAGAAGGCTGGCGGTGGTTTCTGTTGCGTTGTTGGCGGATATTAGTGGTGGCACTTGGGGCGTGGCAAGGAATTTCTGCATCTTTCTTACGAAAGACAGAGCCTTGCTGACGTAGGCGGCAATCTCTCTTTTTTCTTCTGACAGATTACGTACGGGATGGTGCTGCAACTCGATTTCGATGTAGGCAAGCGCGATGACGGTAAGGTTCATGTCCATGCCGCCGTTGCACAGTTCGATCACTTGGGTGGCGAAAGCCGTGTATGCCGTTTCCATATTGCAGTCGCCGGCTTCGTTTATCAGGCGGAAAAAGTCGGTTTCCGCCAGCAAGAAATAATTCATGGTTCTGTCAATTTTGAAAATTACACTTTGTTTTCTGCGTGCGCACATGAATATAATTGGCAAAAAACGCGGCAGAAAATAAAAAATCCAACACTCAATTTTACAAAGTGCTGGATTTCAGAGGTATAAAATTCAGTATTTTTTCACAAGGACAAATTATCTCCGACTTAAATTGTTTGTAATCGGAACATTTATTCTATTCCTGAAAATAGAAATGTATGCTTGCCGCACATTTTGGCTATCTTGCTTTTTTATCAAGGATATAGATAATGCGACATACACCGTTGGGATAGCTTTTCAAAGAGGAAAGCGTCCAGTGTTGCTCTGGCAGAGCCGACTTAAAAAAATGTCGTCCGCTTCCGGATATGAAAGGAACGGTGTATAGTATGATTTCATCCACAGCGTGCATCCGCAGCAGTCCGTTTATATAGTCTGCCGTGTCCGGTGTGGCTTCCGCGAGGTAACGGATGTTTGTGCAGTCTTTTCTCCATTCGTGCAGCATTGAAATGGAATAGTCCGGTGTCACACGGTAAAAGGCTTTCTTCCTGATTTCATCAAGACCGCAACGGTCAAGGCACAAATCCTGATGTGCTTTATCATATAACTCTGAAGAAAGACATCCGTCCATCGTCAGTACGGCGAGAATCTGAACTTTACCCATAATCGTTTCCTTTCGTTAGGCAAGGGTAAAAAAGTAGCGTGCAATTCACACTACCTTCAAGCGATGGCTCTGGTAAAGCCTTTACGGAGAGTACGTGAATGCACGCTATGCGTAAGCATAGCATAAGCATCACGCAATCGTCTCCG
>NZ_JACOOJ010000033.1 GCF_014287585.1 Parabacteroides hominis
CAGTTCTCTTTTATTTTTTACTTATTTCTGTAGGATTACTTCCCGAAGAGAGACAATTGAGAAGACCAAAGATGTTTTAAAAATAAAAATGGATAATAAACGGGCGGCATAACAAAAAAGAAGGCATCCTTTTCAGACACCTTCGTTTTGTTGGGTTCAAATCCGAAGTCTTATCAGGAAAATATCACTTGATTCCAAACTGATCCGCGTCCTTCCATGCCGGAAACTTAGCCCTTAGCTCTTCCAGGTCCGCACGGGTAAGCGTACAGGTACGCGTCACTTCCTCACGCTTGCCGGCATCCGCCAGCTTTTTGCCTTTCGGAGAGAAGATCATGGAGTCGCCCCGATACACAAACCCCTTGCCGTCGATCCCTACCCGGTTCACTCCGCAGACATACGCCATATTCTCCATAGCACGTGCCTGGAGCAGCGTTTTCCAAACTTTCTTGCGGGCCTCAGGCCAGTTGGCGACATAGATCAGCAGGTCGTATTCGTTGTTCACGTTCCGGCTCCAAACCGGGAAACGAAGATCATAGCAAACTTGCAAACAGATATTCCAGTCCTTATACCGTACGATCGTCCGTTTATCCCCGGCAGTGAAATGTTGGTCTTCGCCAGCCATCCGGAATAAATGCCGTTTGTCATACAAATAAGTTTCACCTTCAGGAGTTACGAAAAAAGCGCGGTTAAAATATTTCCCGTCTTCTTTCGCAATGAAGCTGCCTGCCACAGCAAGCTTATACTTCTTCGCCCATCCTTTTATAGTGGGGATGGTCGGCCCGTCCATCGTGTCTGCCAGTTTTTCAACTTCCATGGAGAAACCGGTTGTAAACGTTTCCGGCAAAATAGCAATGTCCGTCTTACCACTGACACGCCGAAGCAACTCTCCATAATACCCCAGGTTTTCATCTCTGTCCTCCCAGATAATATGGGACTGGACCATACTGATACGCAAATTGTCTGCCATAATATTAAATTTGAACAAAGTTTTCCGGGTGACAAGCTGTCACATCCCTATAATGCTCACGGATCTCACGGATATCTTTATCCGCATCACCCGTGGGATAGAATACTCCTTTGAAACCGGCTTCTTTCTTTTTGTAGTCGAAATAGGCCATCAGGATAGGCACGTTGGCTTTTTGTGCGATATAGTAGAACCCCTTTTTCCAGTCATTCACCCGTTTGCGTGTACCTTCGGGAGTCACGGCCAGTTGAAATTCTTTCCGTTGATTAAACTGTTCCACCATCTGATCCGTCACCGAGGTCCGTTTATGGCGATCCACCGGCACGCCGCCCAACCAGTCAAACAACAGGTTGAACGGAAAAAAGAACCATTCCTTTTTAATCAGGAAACTGGCATTACGGCCAATCGAGGTATAAAACAGTTTTCCCACGATAAAATCCCAGTTACTGGTATGCGGAGCTACGCATATCACACATTTTGGCACATCTTCGACCAGCGATCCCAGTTTCCAGCCGGCCAGGCGAAGAAGCGCCTTACTTATAGCTTTCTTCATTCTTTCCTTTCTATTTGCTCAACTCTCCGATTTCAGTTGCTATTGCGTTTATTTCCGTTTGCAGGTCCGCCCGCAGTTTACGGTAATATTCTTTCACCCGTTTTTTGTTTTCTTTTCCGTCCGGACGGTTGGCACGACGAATAAACTCGTCCTGCATATCGAGTATTCTCGCCATCACCACGTCAGCCTTCCCTGAATCGACTCCTGGGATATACAGCATACAAACCAATGCTTCTGAAAACAAATCGCCAGCCACATAGCTGATGTCTTTCTTTAAAATCCTTCTTTTAGCCATAGTTGTTTACATTAAAATATCCACAAATCTACATAATTCATTCATTAAACAAGCCCTATAGTTGAAAAAAAGACAAAAATTCGTATCTTTGCCCCCTCAAAATATCTGATTATAAACAAAATCGTTTATGGATAATATAACAACAACGCCGGAATATCTTTTCGAGAGCAGTTGGGAAGTATGTAACAAAGTAGGAGGTATTTATACTGTTCTTTCAACGAAAGCGCATACGTTGCTACAGTTTTTTAAAGATAAACTGATCTTTATAGGACCCGATGTGTGGGCTAACACCAATGCTCCCGACTTTATTGAAGATGATGTTCTGTTTGCTGACTGGAAAGCTTATACGAAGACCACAGACAATCTGAAAGTAAAAGTAGGCCGATGGAATGTTCCGGGAATGCCTCCTGTAATCTTGGTAGATTTTAAACCTTTCTTCAAAGAAAGAGATTCTTTTTTCTACTCGATGTGGGAAAGTTTCCGCGTGGACTCGATCCATGCATACGGCGACTACGACGAATCCTGTATCTTCGCTTACGCGGTAGGCAAGGTCATCGAAAGTTTCTACCATTTTTACAAGCTGGAAAACAAAAAGGTTGCCGCTCTGTTCAATGAATGGATGCTGGGAATGGGTGCGCTTTACATCCAAAAGCAAATCCCGGCCATAGCAACGCTCTTCACGACACATGCTACTTCTATCGGCCGTTCCATCGCCGGAAACAACAAAGCCCTGTATGCTTACATGGACGGTTATAACGGGGACCAGATGGCGAAGGAACTGAACATGGAAGCGAAGCATTCATTGGAAAAACAGACAGCCTTGCATGTGGACTGCTTTACAACAGTGAGCGACATCACAGCTCGCGAGTGCAAACAATTGCTGGACAAAGCGCCTGACATCGTCACGCCGAACGGCTTCGAACCAAACTTCGTCCCCGCCAAGAAGGAATACGAGAAAAAGCGTACGGCAGCCCGGCACGACCTGCTCAACGTAGCTGAGAAACTGTTAGGATGTCCCGTTTCACCGGATGCTTTCCTGGTGTCCACGAGTGGCCGCTACGAATACCGTAACAAAGGTATCGACGTCTTTATCGAAGCGATGAACCGGGTACGCACTTCCGGAAAGCTCCAACGTGAAGTCGTTGCTTTCATCATGGTTCCGGCCTGGGTACGCGATGCGCGCGCAGACCTGAAAGAAGTCATCGACAAGAATATCCGCACCACTTCCCCCATGCAAATGCCATTCGTAACACACTGGCTGAACCTGATGGAACAGGACAAGGTGCTGAACTATATCTCTCACGCCGGTTTCACCAATTCGGCAACCGACAAGTTGAAAATCATTTTCGTGCCTTGCTACCTGGACGGGCGCGACGGCATCCTGAACAAACCCTACTACGATCTGCTGATCGGTATGGATGCAACCGTCTATCCTTCCTACTACGAACCCTGGGGATACACTCCGCTGGAAAGTATCGCATTCGGGATTCCGACCATTACTACCGACCTTGCCGGTTTCGGCCTATGGGCCAAGAAGCATGTGACAGGTAGCAATATCAGCGAAGGCGTAGCCGTCGTGAACCGCGACGATTTCAATTATTTCGAAGTAGCAGATGCCATCACATCCTCGATCCTGACGCTTGCCGGAAAGGATAAAAAGGAAGCGGCAGAGATCCGGAAACGCAGTTTCAGCCTGGCGGCAAAAGCGGAATGGAGCAAATTCATCGTCTATTATGAAGAAGCTTTCAGGATCGCTTTGGAGAGCGCAGACAAAAGAAATAATTAAAATACGCTCATAATAAAACAGATAATCCCTATCTTTGCACCGTTTTAAGCAAAAGAAGAGATTATACAATATTAATATAGTAATTGAAACATTTTAAACTTCACAATAATGAAAATCAAAGCGAATAACGCAAACAGCCCGATTTGGAAAGATATTTATTCCCATTCTATGCTCCCCGAGCAATTACAGCCGTTATATGAAATGGCTACAAACCTATGGTGGGTATGGAACCATGAAGGAGCCAAATTATTCGGTAAGATCGATTCTGAACTTTGGGCCTCAACAGAAGGTAACCCTGTTCTTTTACTTCAAAGCCTATCCTACAAACGTATTGAAGAAATTCTGGCTGATGACGTCCTGATGGCCGAAATCAAAGCTGTTTACTCAATATTCAAGGATTATGTAAATGTTAAACCGGATCAGACAAAACCGTCTGTTGCCTATTTCAGCATGGAATATGGTTTGACAAACGTGCTTAAAATCTATTCCGGCGGACTGGGCGTACTGGCAGGTGACTATCTGAAAGAAGCCAGCGACAGCAACATCGACCTGACAGCAGTAGGTTTCCTCTATCGCTACGGCTACTTTACTCAGTCTCTGTCTATGGAAGGACAACAGATTGCCAACTACGAACCGCAAAACTTCAACGCGCTGCCTCTTACTCAAGTTATGCAGGCTAACGGCGAACCGATGGTATTGGAAGTCCCTTACCCCGGCCGCACCGTTTATGCGCACATCTGGAAAGTAAGCGTAGGACGCGTTCCTTTATACTTGATGGATACGGACATTCCTCAGAACAGCGAATGGGATCGTTCCATCACTCACCAGCTGTATGGCGGTGACTGGGAAAACCGTATGAAACAGGAATACCTGTTGGGGATCGGCGGTATCTTGATGCTGAACAAGCTGGGTATCAAAAAACAGATTTACCACTGCAACGAAGGACACGCTGCGTTGATCAACGCACAGCGTCTGGTAGACTTCATCCAGAACGACGGCCTGTCATTCAACCAGGCTTTGGAAGTTGTACGCGCTTCGGCTTTGTACACCGTCCACACACCGGTTCCGGCAGGTCACGACTACTTCGACGAAGGTCTGTTCGGCCGTTATATGGGCGAATTCCCCGGCAAGCTGGGTATCAGCTGGCAGGAATTTATCGACATGGGACGTGAAAACCCAGGTTCCAACGAGAAGTTCTCGATGAGTGTATTCGCTTTGAATACTTGCCAGGAAGCAAACGGCGTAAGCTGGTTGCACGGAAAAGTATCCCAGCGCATGTTCGCTCCGGTATGGAAAGGCTACTTCCCCGATGAATTGCACGTAGGATACGTTACCAACGGCGTACACATGCCGACATGGGCTTCTACCGAATGGAAACGTTTCTTTGCAGAAAACTTCAATAAGAAATTCTTCAAAGACCAGTCGAACAAGTTATATTGGGAAGCCATCCAGAACGTTGCGGACGAAGACATCTGGTCTATCCGCAAGACTCTGAAGAACAAGTTGATCACATATATCAAGAATCAGTACAAGACAAACTGGCTGAAGAACCAGGGCGACCCAGCAAAGGTTGTCTCCATCCTGGACAAGATCAACCCGAACGCCCTGCTGATCGGTTTCGGTCGCCGTTTCGCCACTTACAAACGTGCTCACCTGCTGTTCACGGACTTGGATCGTTTGGCTAAGATCGTAAACAACGAACAATATCCGATCCAGTTCGTATTCACCGGTAAAGCTCACCCGGCCGATGGTGGCGGACAGGGCTTGATCAAACACATCGTCGAAATCTCCCGCCGTCCGGAATTCTTAGGCAAGATCTTCTTCCTGGAAAACTACGACATGCGTCTGGCTCGTCACCTGATCGCCGGTGTCGATGTTTGGTTGAACACTCCGACCCGTCCTCTCGAAGCCTCCGGTACATCTGGCGAAAAAGCAGAAATGAACGGTGTTCTGAACTTCTCCGTATTGGACGGATGGTGGTATGAAGGTTACAAACCGGGTGCAGGTTGGGCATTGACCGACAAGCGTACTTACGAAAACCAGCAATATCAGGATCAGTTGGATGCCGCTACTATCTACCATACACTGGAAACAGAGATTATCCCGGCTTACTATGCTAAAAACAGCAAGGGCTACTCTCCCGAATGGATCCAGTATATCAAGAACTCGATGTCTGAAATCGCTCCCGACTATACGATGAAACGTATGTTGGACGATTATGTTAATCGTTTCTACAACAAATTGGCGAACCGCTCCTCTCACCTGCGTGAAAACAACTTTGCCGAAGCAAAAGCTATCGCTGCATGGAAAGAAGAAGTGGCTGAACATTGGGATAGTTTCCAGGTAGAATCGTTTACAAGCACACAGGATTTGTCTATCGACGGCCCGGTTGTCGGCAAAGAATATAAGTTCAACCTGGTTATCGACCGCCACGAGCTGAAAGGCATGTTGGGTGTAGAAATGGTTGTAACTAAAGAAAACCCGGACAATCATCAGTTGGAATTACTGACAACAGAACAGTTCAAGCTGATGAAAGAAGAAGGTTCCAAACTGTTCTTCGAGCTGAAAACGACTCCGAGTGAAGCAGGCCTTCACAAGATGGGCTTCCGCGTTTACCCTGTAAACAAAGAATTGCCTCATCGTATGGACTTCGCTTTCGTTCGCTGGATCCAGTTGTAATCGAAGCTGATAAAATCAATCACAAAAAAGGTTGTTCTCCGAAAGGGGGACAACCTTTTTTTATATATCAAGGCAACCGTAGCCAAATTGAGGTTTCCGCTATTATTTACGTTCCGTAACCCATAGCATTAGAAGGTGCAAAGCTATGGGTTAGGAGGCATAAAGCATAGCTTTACCGAAGCCGAAGTGGCCTCGCTCAGTCACTACTGCGAATGGTGATTTGGAGGAAGAACATTTTGATACGGTTACACACAAATAAAAAGGGGAACCGCCACAGGCAGCCCCCCTTTTTTACTGATATATGATATTGTTAGGTTAAAAAGCATAAGATACGCCGATCGCAGGCATCAAGGCGACAGTGTCATAATGCCCACCGAAAGTACGGGGTTGCCCCACCAGATCCAGATCGGTATAAGAACCGTCACGTCCGAAACCCGTTACATAAGAGAAAGCCACATCTACGGAAAAGTTTGTCAAAGGGCGGAAACTCAAACCGGCTGTAATCCCCAGCTTGTTCATACTCGGAGTTTCAGGATTCAGGTAATCGTCTTTAACCGGAGACTCATCCAGATAAGCTCCCAGACGCACATCCAAACGGTTTGTGGCTGCAAACTGACCGCCGATACGGTAAATACGAGAATTTTTATAGCTTTTCGGAGCATTGATATCATGCTTACCCAGCTCTTCTGCCGGGCTAAAGTTGACAATCAAAGATTTATACGCTCCCCAACCCACAAACTGAACTTCACCGGAAAGTGTCCAACGAGTAGTAGGACAATAAGTAACGCCTACGCTCCATACACTCGGTAGTGGCAATTCGGCAGAAAAAGTTCCTTTATCCAATTCCGGAATTTCAATTTTTTCGGGTACACCCGGAAGCCCCTGAAGCTGACCTAACAGCCCGTTTACCTGTTGCAACAGACCTTTGAATTCCAATTCATTGGCATAATCCAATGCAATATCCCCTTCTTTTACCTTTGCTGTTACTTTCGAACGATAAGAAGCAGCGATCGTAACCTTTTCATTCACATCGAACATCGCACCGATATTATATCCCAGACGCACGCCTGCATCTCCTTTCAAACCGACAGAAGCTGCCGACACATTATCATATTTAGCCATAACCTCTTTCAATTGCTGAGGAATCATTGCTTCCAATGCCGGATTTCCAGCAGTCAGCTTACCAGCCAATCCGCTCATAGCACCCGGAGCAATCAAAGAACGGTTCAAAGAGATATTGCCAAACTCCATCATCAGGCCAGCACCGATACTCAACCGATCTATAATTTTCCAGGAAATCGTAGGCTGAATATTAAATGCCTTCAAAGAAATATCCTGGATAAGGTGGGAACCTCTCCAATCGTTTCCCCAATGAATACCACTACCAAACGGAGTATTTACCATTACACCGGCAGCCAGATTATCATATATTTTAAAACCGGCATAAAGATACAAGGGAGTACTGGCTTTATTATCCGTTTCAAAAGAATAATCGTCTGTCAATGATTTATATTTAGCAGTAGCGAACACACCGGAAACACCTACCGACAGGTCGACATTACGATCCATAAAAGCCAATCCGGCAGGATTGAAATGCATACTTTCCGCACCCAGTTTCATTGCGACACCTACATGACCCATACCGGCCTGCTTCGTACTCTGTGCATTTACCTGGTAACCTTCTGCGGCCACATACGTCATTGGAAGCATGGAAAGACATGCTAACGCGATAACTTTCTTCATAAAAACTTTATTTGTTAATACCTATTTCTATTATGCCTTCCCGGACATAAACGGCGGCAAAGATAAATACTTTTTTTAAATATTGCACACTTTTGACAGAAATGTGCTGCACAAATTAATTAGGGTTGTGCAATTTCATCTTCCCCTATTCCTCCTATTTTCCGTTTTCAATTCTCCATTTTCAATTAAAAAAGTATCTTTGCAGGCGAATAAGGAATGTCTCCTTTTCCGTGTGCTTGCTAAACCACGTATTAAAAACAAGAAAGATATGAAACATCAAGAAGCCGCTTTGGTATGCTTCTCCGGCGGACAAGACTCCACGACTTGCCTGTTCTGGGCAAAGAAGCACTTTTCTCGTGTAGAAGCCGTATGCTTTACATACGGGCAAAAACATTCCCAGGAAATAGAGGTTGCACGAAAGATCGCAGCCGATGCCCACGTTCCGTTCCAACTGTTGGACGTGTCGTTGATCAGCCAGCTCGATCCGAACTGTTCGCTGACAAATACCGGCATTTCGATGGACCGGGAAAAACCGGCAGACAGCTATCCGAACACCTTCGTTCCGGGGCGTAACATGGTATTCCTGACCTTCGCCGCGATCCTGGCACGCAGCAAAGGGATCTTCAACCTGGTAACCGGCGTATCGGAAGCCGATTTCAGCGGTTATCCCGATTGCCGCGATACATTCGTACGCTCCCTCAACGTCACCCTGAACCTGGCGATGGACGAACAGTTCGTTATCCACACTCCCCTGATGGACCGGGACAAAAGCGAAGTATGGGAACTTTCCGACGAATTAGGAGTCTTCGACCTTGTACGGGCCCAGACCCTCACCTGCTACAATGGCGTTATAGCCGAAGGTTGCGGCCATTGCCCCGCCTGTAAACTACGCCGCGAAGGGCTGGAGAAATATTTAAAAAGACGCTGATAAATCATCGTTTACAAGAATAACAAAAAGACATCATGGATACAAGAAAAGAAGAAAACGAACTGCATCTGTTAGGCGGTTCAACCGTATACAAACAAGATTATGCTCCGGAGGTGCTGGAGGCCTTTACCAATAAGCATCCGGATAACGATTACTGGGTACGCTTCAACTGTCCTGAATTCACAAGCCTCTGCCCCATCACCGGCCAGCCGGACTTTGCAACCATCTACATAGATTATATTCCCGATGTAAAAATGGTGGAAAGCAAGAGCTTGAAATTATATTTGTTCAGCTTCCGCAATCACGGAGCCTTCCATGAGGATTGTGTCAATATCATCATGAAAGACCTTATCCGCCTGATGGACCCCAAATATATCGAAGTCACCGGTATCTTCACTCCGCGCGGCGGAATCAGCATTTACCCGTACTGCAATTACGGCCGGCCAGATTCCAAATACGAACAACTGGCAGAACAACGGCTTTTCAATCACAAGCCAGCTTGAGAATTGAAAATTGAAAATTGAAAATTGAAAATTAACTGCGACGCGAAGCTAAATTTTCATTTTTCAATTTTCAATTTTCAATTAATCAACTACCTTTGCAGGTAGTAAATTCTAAACCAAATAAAAAAATTTAGACCATGAACAAAAGCATTACAATGAAGACTGCTTTGGCAGCTTTAGCTTGTACAGCCTGTATCAGTGCAAGCGCACAAAAACAGTACCCCGAACAGAAAAAAATGGAACCAGGGATGTCCGAATACTGGACGCCACAACCGAAAGTAGTTACTCCGGGTGACATCAAAACAAACAGTGCCCCTTCCGACGCTATCGTCCTGTTTGACGGCAATGATCTCTCAGCTTGGGAAACACCTAAAGGCGGACCGGCTGAATGGATTGTAAAGAAAGGAGTTTTCACTGTTGACAAAAAGAAAGGAGACATTCAGACAAAACAAAAGTTCGAGAATTTCCAGTTGCATATCGAATGGTGCGTACCCAAAAACATCACCGGCACAAGCCAAGGACGTGGCAACAGCGGTATCTTCTTGCAAGATATGTATGAGATCCAGGTTCTGGATTGCTACAACAACGAAACCTATGTAAACGGACAGACCGGTAGTGTCTACAAACAAACGCCTCCTCTGGCAAATGCCATGCGTAAACCGGGTGAATGGAATGTCTACGACATTATCTATTCCGCTCCTATCTTCAAAGAAGACGGAACTTATCGTGTTCCGCCGCGCGTTACTGTCATTCAGAATGGCATCGTATTGCAGAATAATACGACTATCCTGGGTACTACAGAATATATCGGTTTCCCGAAAGTAGTAAAACATGGTGCAGGCCCGATCCGTTTGCAGTCTCATGGCGACCCCAGCGAACCGATCAGCTTCCGTAATATCTGGATCAGGGAAATGTAAAGTCAGTTGAAAGGTGAAAGTTGAAAAATATAAATTGAACTTTCACCTTTTAACTTTCACCTTTCAACTATTTAGTCGAGCGTTAAATTAAACTCATCCTTCAACTTGGCCAAAACCGGATTTATATTCAGCAAGTGTTCATACTTCTCTGTCGACGTATAGGCCAAATGTTTCTGATTCGTTTCATCTATACGGACACGCATCTGAATACGGGTATTCTTCAACTGCACCCGCAGATAACTCAATATATCGATACAATTATTCGTCAATTCATCCTGTTGGCCTGGGTTATGCACACAGACTTCAAAACAATAATTATCCTGCAAGGCCGGCTTACAATTGATCATCGTATTTTTCAGATATACCTTCTTATCGATCGCAGATGCATAAGCATCCCAGTAATGCACCAATGCTTCCTGGCTAAAAGGACTCTGTATTTCCTGTACCACGGTAGCAGCTTGCGCCGTAGCCTGCGCTTTCGGGTGCTCCACTCCTATCTCTTTAATGGAAGTGCCGAACTGGGGCGGACGCGCCACTCTCTTAGGCGTCGATGCCGGAGGAGCCTGCGGAATAGCAGTCGCACCTGTCATTTCCTGCGGAGATTGTACCGGGCGTTGCAAAGGGGGAGCGGACTGTACGGTATAAGTCTGAGTCGCTACGGCCTGCCCTGGTTGGGCAGGAGCCTGTCCCGGCCCGTTGGATGCGATCGGTTCAATCAGCCCTTTTTTTTTATCATCAGCCGGTTGCCCGGCGCTGCTTAACTGGCAAAGCTGGATAAGCGTAAGCTCCAATAACAGGCGTTTATTCCGGCTGGCCCGGTAATTCAGGTCACATGTATTTGCCAATTCGATCGCCTTAAACAACAGTCCGTCGGAGCAACGCTTCGCCATCTCCTTATATCGTTCACGAATAGAAGCTCCTACCTCGAACAGGATCAAAGTAGCCTCATCCTTGCATACCAGCAAATCACGGAAATGCGACGCCAAGCCGGTTATGATATTCTGCCCGTCAAAGCCTTTGCCCAATATATCGTTCAAGATCAGGATGGCAGATCTTACGTTGCCGGAAAGCATTGCATCCGTCAGACGGAAATAATATTCGTAATCAAGGACGTTCAGGTTATCGATAACAGCCTGATAGGTAATATTCCCATTCGTAAAACTGACCACCTGGTCGAAGATGGACAACGCGTCGCGCATACCGCCATCCGCTTTCTGGGCAATCACATTCAAGGCTTCCGGTTCCGCCGTCACCCCTTCGCAGGAAGAGACGTATTCCAGATGTTCCACCATATCGGCAATCGAGATACGCGAAAAGTCGTATATCTGGCAACGGGACAGGATGGTCGGCAGCACCTTGTGCTTCTCCGTCGTAGCCAGGATGAACAAGGCATGATGGGGCGGTTCCTCCAACGTTTTCAGAAACGCATTGAAAGCCGCCGAACTCAACATATGCACCTCGTCGATAATAAAGACCTTATATTTTCCGATAGGAGGCGGAATACGCACCTGGTCGATCAGGGCACGGATGTCGTCAACCGAGTTATTGGAGGCGGCATCGAGTTCATGGATATTATAGGAACGCTGTTCGTTGAAAGCCTTGCAGGATTCGCATTCGTTACAGGCTTCCCCGTCGGCAGTCGGATTCAGGCAATTGATCGTCTTGGCAAAGATACGGGCACAAGAGGTCTTACCCACTCCACGGGGACCGCAAAAGAGGTAGGCATGAGCCAGCTTGTTACTTTGTATTGCATTTTTAAGTGTAGTTGTCAAGGATTTCTGTCCCACCACGCTACGAAAAGTAGAAGGACGGTATTTCCTTGCCGATACAATATAATTATCCATTCTCTGCTTTTTTATTAACAAGACAAAGATAAACAAAATAATTCATTTACCTTTGCAAAAACGAAGTTCCGATGTCACGCATAAAAGACTTTTACAACAAGTATCTGTCCAGGATCAATGCCTACTGGCTGGTAACCATAGTGTTCTTCGCTCTGACTTTCGTGTTGGGCGACAGCAGCCTGTACAAGCGTTATACATACGATGAAAAGATTCGCAGCCTGGAAAAAGAGATCAAGCATTATCAGAAAGAGATCGAGGTCAACAGCAAGAAGCTGAACGACCTGCATACGGACAAGGAAGGTCTCGAACGCTTTGCCCGTGAAGAATATTTCATGAAAAAGCCGAACGAAGATGTTTACATTATTAAGAACAAGTAAATGAACGAAAAAGCAAGAACGATAGTTTTCAATATCTCCGCCCTGCTGTTGCTCGCCGGTGCGGGATTATATCTGGCATTGCCTGTTGTAGCCCCTTACCTGTTTGCCGTCGGAGCAGCCGGCGTCGCAGTCAGTTACCTGACGATGCCTACCAAAGAAATGGATTTCCGCAGACGCAGGTTGCACCGCTACAATATATTTGCCGGATTGCTGTGCATATTCGCCTCCGCCCTGATGTTCAGCGGACGGAAAGAATGGGTGATTTGCCTGACCATTTCAGCCTTGCTCCAGTTATACACGGCATTTGTCGCTCCTAAAAAAGAAAACTAAAGATGAAAAATACCTACATATAGTTAGAGGTATTGTCAATATTACAATTACAGGGACAATAAAATTACCTAAAATCCGCGATTGATGCGCTTTCCATTTATAAAGACCTTTGCATCGTTTTACTAACGATACAAAACTCTTTATAAATTGAAAGCGACTATTCTTAAAATTTCCGGTTTATTCATATTCCTCTTGGCTGCGATATCCGCCTCTGCACAGGACAGAGCGATGATCTCAGGTAAAATAATATCTACGGAAAAAGAAATCGTTGATTTCGCAACGGTCTACCTGAAAGGAACCACGTACGGCGGAACAACCAACGAACAAGGCATTTACCATCTGAAAGCTCCGGCAGGCGACTATACATTAGTCGTATCAGCCATCGGCTATAAGACTGTCGAAAAACCGGTTAAACTTACCAGAGGGGAAAGGACCAAGCAGAATATAACCATTACTCCGCAATCGACAGAGCTGGACGAAGTGGTCGTTGTCTCAAACGGAATAAGCCGTTTGAAGCGTTCGGCATTCAATGCCGTAGCACTCGATACGAAAGAACTGCAAAATTCCAACAGAAGCCTGAGCGAGGCACTGGCTAAAGCTCCGGGGATGAAAGTGCGTGAATCCGGCGGTGTCGGTTCGGATATGCAACTTACGCTGGACGGCTTCAGTGGCAAGCACGTGAAAATATTTATCGACGGTGTGCCGCAGGAAGGTGTGGGAAGTTCGTTCGGGCTGAACAACATCCCGGTAAACTTTGCCGAACGCATCGAAATCTATAAAGGAGTGGTCCCGGTAGGCTTCGGTACGGATGCGATCGGAGGCGTGATCAACATCATCACTAAAAAGAAACGGAACAGATGGTTTTTAGACGCATCCTATTCGTATGGTTCCTTCAATACGCACAAATCTTACGTGAACTTCGGACAGACGTTCAAGAACGGCTTTACCTACGAAATCAATGCTTTCCAGAACTATTCGGACAATGACTACCATGTGAACGCTCCGGTGGAAAACTTCGAAACAGGAAGTATCGACAGAAGCAAGAAAGAACGTGTGAAACGCTTTAACGATACCTACCACAACGAAGCTGTCATCGGTAAATTAGGTATCGTAGACAAGAAATGGGCAGACCGCCTGCTGCTGGGTTTCACCTATTCCAATATGTACCAGGACATACAGACAGGCGTACGCCAGGAAATCGTGTACGGTCAAAAGCACCGCAAAGGGCATTCGCTGATGCCTTCGCTGGAATATGGCAAACGCGACCTGTTTACCCAAAACCTGGACATGGTACTGACCGCCAACTACAATAAAAACCTTACGACCAACGTGGACACCTCTTCTTATGAATATAACTGGCGTGGAGAAAAGCACCTGATGAACTCTGCCGGAGAACAGTCAAGACAACATTCACGGGCAGACAACAATAACTGGAACGGCACGTTGACACTCAATTACCGGGTCGGTAAAATGCACACATTCACCTTCAATCATGTATTGAACACTTTCCACCGTTCCAATACATCCCTGCTTGCAGCCGAAGAGATGAAAAGCGCCATTGCCAAAGAAACCCGTAAAAACATTTCAGGCCTTTCCTACCGGTTGATGCCATCCGAACATTGGAACTTTTCCGCTTTCGGAAAATACTACAACCAGTTTGTAGCAGGCCCGATGGCAACTTCGAGCACGCAGGACGAATATGTACGCAAAACACGTTCTGTCAACTCGTTCGGATACGGGGCAGCCGGGACCTATTTCATCCTGACAGACCTGCAAGCAAAGCTGTCTTACGAAAAGGCTTATCGCCTGCCGACAATTGAAGAGATGTTTGGTGACGAAGACCTGGAAATGGGTGAACTGAGCATCCGTCCGGAAAACAGCGACAACATAAACTTCAATTTGAGCTACAACAAGACATTCGGGAAGCATACCTTGTATGTGGAAGGTGGAGTGGTCTATCGCAATACGAAGGATTACATACAGCGCAACATCACCGATCTGAGTGGCGGCAAACAGGCTGCAACCTATATCAACTACGGTAAAGTCGAGACAAAAGGATTTAACCTGTCCGTCCGGTACAACTTTGCAAACTGGATGAGCGTAGGCGGTAACTTTACCCAGATGGACGTACGCGACAAAATGAAGACCTCTATTACCAGCAGTGCCGAAAACCTGGCCTATGGAGAACGGATGCCGAACCTCCCCTACCGGTTTGCAGATTCCGACCTGTCGTTCTACTGGCGCAACCTCTGGAAAAAGGGCAATGTGCTGACCGTGACTTACGACAATCAGTACCTACATAGCTTTACTTATTATTCGTCTGCTATCGGATCGAAAAATAACGACTATGTCGTACCGAACCAGTTTTCTCATAACTTATCTCTTTCTTACAGTCTTCAGAACGGACGGTACAACGTGTCGTTCGAGTGCCGCAACTTTACAGATGAAGACCTGTACGACAACTTTAGCTTACAGAAGGCAGGACGCGCCTTCTACGGCAAAGTGAGAGTTTATTTCGGAAATTAATTCAATTATCATAGTTATTAAATATAAATACATGCATTACAAAATGAAAACGAATCATTTATTAACCGGCATTGCCGCAGCTATGCTGGCGGGTGGACTGTTTACTTCCTGTAGCGACAACGATATCCCGACACCGGACGGGGGTGGGACAAACGATGTAAAAAGTACATTCGTAATCCCGGCATCGACCACAGCATCCGGAAATACGACCAACGTGCTGCTTACAGCTGAACGCGTGGACGAAGGAACCGTGACAACATTGAATAACGGTCTTGTAAATGACGGGGCAACACAATGGGTATTCTATAAAGATCAATATCTGTACGGCTTGACCTACAATCAGGGAAATGCAGGAGATACACGTTCGTATATCCAGAATGCAAACGGCGAACTCGAAACCCGTTCACAGAGCTATAAGGTTAAACGTTTCACAACTTACGGCATTTACGACAAATATATCATGACTCTTTCTTCAGGTGACGGTCCAACGGAATGGGCAGACGAAAACGGCTACGTTCCCCAGTCATTCCTCGTTTCTCTTTTAGATGTTGCAGCCGAAACAAAAACGGACAACGACACGAAGAACAAATCCTACCTGTCTGAAAACTTCTTAGGCAATGGCGAATATGTAACGCTGGCAGGCATTTTGGAACACAACAGCAAGATCTATAGCGTAGCCGTTCCGATGGGATTAAGCCAGTACGGGACAAAAGACGGAAACGGGAAATGGATTCTGCCGGGCAACGAAGACTTGGTGAAAACGGAATCCGGAGGTTCGAATAGCAGCGCTTACGAAAAAGACGAGCTATTGTGGACACAATATCCGAATTCCTGTTGGGTAACAATCTTCGACGACGAAACATTTACAAATAAGAAAATCGTCAAGACCGATAAAATCAGTTACGCCTGCGGACGTTTCAAATCGCAATATTACCAGATGATCTGGGCTGCCGGCAATGGCGACATCTATGTATTTTCGCCCTCTTATGCCAAAACAATGACCGACCCGCGTCAGCAGACCAACCTGCCGGCCGGTGTAGTACGCATCCCGAACGGAAGCGAAGATTTCGACGATTACTATTGCAACCTGGAGGAACAGAGCAATGGCAACTCTTTCCTGCGCAGCTGGCATATCACGGAAGATTATTTCCTGCTGTTGATGTACGACCGTCCTTTCAGCCAAACCGGTTATACAGCTAACCAGTTGGCCGTATTCAAGGCCGAAGACAAGAAGCTGACTTACGTAACCGGTCTTCCTTCGACAGACCTGATCTCCGGTTTCGGCAACACGATACATGTCGAAGACGGTAAGGCTTACATGGCCGTAACGACAACCGAAGGCCATCCCGCCATCTACAAGATCGACCCGGCTAACGCCAGTGCAACGAAAGGTGTTACAGTCGAAGCGACCCAGATAACTGGCATCGGAAAACTGACGGTACAATGAAAAGGTTCTTTGCGAAAGTACATGTATGGCTATCGATACCTTTCGGTATCATCATTGCGATCGTCTGCCTGACAGGGGCAATCCTGGTATTCGAAACGGAGATACTGGAGCTTTGCTACCCTTCCCGTTATTTTGTTAAGGAGATGAAAGGCGAACCGCTCCCGCCGGCAGCCTTGATGGAGGCTGCCCGGCAACAACTGCCCGATTCCATTAAAATAAACGGCATACGGGTTTCTTCCGATCCCAGGCGGACTTATCAACTCGTTTTACCGGGGAAAAAGGCGGCCTGTTTCATCGATCCATATACAGCCGGAATAACCGGGATAGACGATGGAAAAGGATTCTTCATGAAGACGATGCGCCTCCATCGCTGGCTACTCGACGAGTATAAACGGGATGGCAGTTTTGCCTGGGGAAAAGCGATTGTCGGATATTCCACTTTGGCACTGGTGATCATCATTATCAGCGGGCTTGTCATCTGGTATCCGCGAAACAAGAAGGTCTTGAAGAACCGGTTAAAAATAAAAACCAAATCCGGCTGGTTCCGCTTTCTCTATGACCTGCACGTTTCCGGAGGCTTTTACGCGGCATTGCTCCTGCTTGTCCTGTCGTTAACCGGTCTGACCTGGTCGTTCGGTTGGTATCGTAACGCCTTCTACACAGCATTCGGCGTCAGCACGAACCAGCCGCAAGCTCATGCTGCAGCTCCTTCGCCTTCCGCCAAAACATCCGGTGAAAAGGATTCCCAGGGACGTTCCGGCTCTGCCGAAAGAAAAGGGAAACAACAAAAAAGGACAGACTATACCCAATGGGCCGAAGTCCTGTCCGATTTACAAAGCCGTTATCCAGAATATAAATCAATCACCATTCAGGATGGAGCGGCTACCGTTTCTACTGCCGACTACGGAAATACAAGGGGTAGTGACCGTTACTCGTTTGATCCGGCTACCGGAAAGATCACTGGAACTCAGTTATATAAAGATCTTCCTGATTCCGGTAAAATAAGAGGGTGGATTTATTCCGTCCACGCCGGGACCTGGGGAGGCATGACCACCCGGATATTAAGTTGCCTGGTTTCATTACTCGGAGCAGTCTTTGCCATAACGGGTTACTATTTCTGGATCAAAAAAAAGATACGGAAAGGTTAGAATATGTTCGTGCCGGGCGAACCCAACAAAAAGGGAAACCTCACGGTTTCCCTTTCCCAACACTTCAATAAAAAAATGCAATCTTCGAAAATTATTCGTGATTACTTATGTAATATAAATGCGTCTCAATAGCGACAAGTTAGACTATTTGTGAATTCCCATCACCCGGTCAAACTCCACTTTCAGGAATCTGACGAACCGTCCGTTCTTTTCACGGTTGATCTGATGGAATTGCAGAATACCGTAAACCGAATCGCGAGAGAGCTTGAATTTCTCCATCGCTTCCTTGACGGCATAGTATTCTGCCTTACTCTCCTGCTCTGAGGTCTTGGATAGGTCGAAATCCTCTTTGGGCATGACACGCTCATAAGGTTTAGTTTTCATCATCAGTTCAATGTCCGCACGGCGGATGAGCGACTTCTTGCCACTGATGCATGAAGCCCGAAGTTTGGATTCCTTTACCTATTTAATATATGTACTGTCTGGTTACGCCCATCAACTTTGCTGCTTGGGCAAAAGAGAAGAAATCCTGCCCCTCGGCAGCTTGTCGAGCTTGCAATAATTCTTGCGACCGTTTCAACTGTCGCTTACGTTCTCGGATGCGTTCCTTGTAGCCAAGATTGGAACACTGGTGGCTACAATAACAGGTCGTTGTCTTTTGAGCTACGAATGGCTTTCCACATCATTGACAAATCTTTCTTACTTCCATATTTTCCTCGTTTACATTGGCGGTAATTTCGCCTTATTTCTCCCGATTTTTGTCAACACATGTAAACCATTGTCAACACACGTCAACTAATGCGTCACTGTGACATTCGAGCTAACCGTGAATTTCTGTCGCGGTAGAAATATGATAGAAAAATATGGATAAAAACCGTTACTTCCAAATAGTGACTGGAAAGTGTTAAAAACATAAAAGTCGCTGATATACAGCAACTTTGTTCTAAATAATTATGGTTGGTTACGGTGTTTCCAAGCCATCACTTGCCGATGCAGCATATTGACATCACTGATTATCAGCGACAATTCATTTTAATCGGTACAACTTCTGTTTTCACAAGTACACAGAATGTAGGAACAAATGCAAACCGTTGTGTTTCATGGCTTTGCATATACGTGTTGTACCGCTTTCTTTCAGCCCTTTTGTGGAATGTTCGCTATCAGATACAATGTGTTGAATGATAGGGCATTTCCGCATGGATGTTACAGAACGCTTGCTGGATACAAAGGTAGTGGTTTTCGTGGAATTTCTGTGTTTTTTGCATCGAAATATATGATTAGCTTGGAAAAATGTGGCTTTCAATGTTATTTTCATTGGAAAAAATGTAGAATGTTTTGTTTATTCGCTTGAAAAAATGTAGTTTTGCAAAGAGCAAATAAAAGAAAGCTATGCTGAAGAGGAAAATAGAAACAGTTTTAGCCAAGTGGAAGAAGTCTGAGGACAGAAAGCCCCTTGTGATAAAAGGTATCCGCCAATGCGGAAAGACATACATTGTCCAGAAATTCGCAAAGGAGAATTACGAGAGTGTGGTTTATATGAACTTCATTCTTGAACCGGATAAGAAGTCCGCCTTTACAGGCAATATAGATGTAGATACCATTATTCTCAACCTCTCAGCTTTGATTCCAAGCAGTCGTTTCATCGATGGGAACACTTGCATTATTCTTGACGAGATTCAGGAGTGCAAGGAGGCAAGGACAGCCTTGAAGTCATTCCATATAGATGGTCGTTTTGATGTTATCGCCACAGGCTCTCTTTTAGGAGTGAAAGGCTACGGCAAAAGCAAGAAGAAAAAGGAGGAGGAAGGACAGGATTCTATCCCCGTAGGATATGAAACGGTGATAGATATGTATCCGCTGGACTTTGAGGAATTTCTATGGGCAAACGGAATCAGTGATACGGTCATAGACTCTGTCAAATCATCCTTCGAGAACGAGAAAGCTGTTCCAGATGGGATTCATAAGGCAATGATGGAGTTGCTGTACAGATATGTCATTGTCGGAGGACTGCCCGAAGTGGTGAACTGTTTTCTTGAAACGAAGAATATCGAACTTATATATAAGGTACAGCGTAATCTCATAGCCGAATATGAAGAGGACATGATCAAATATGCAGATGATGCAGACAAACCGCATATCCGCGAATGTTTTGAGTCCATTCCGAAACAACTGGCCAAAGAAAATAAGAAGTTCCAGTATTCCGTAGTTAAGAAAGGAGGACGGGCTTCGCAATACATCGGCAGCATCCAATGGTTAGAGGATGCAGGGATAGTCCGGAGGTGTTACAACACGCAGATTACGGAGCTGCCGTTAGAGGGCAATTCCATTAAAGACTGCTTCAAGGTGTACACCACCGATATAGGTATCCTTATGGCCATGCTCGACTATGGTACTCAGGCGGATATCTTAAAGGGCAATCTTCTTGGGTACAAGGGAGCCATCTTCGAGAACCTGATGGCTGATTTCCTATGCAAGTCTGGGCAAAAGCTATATTATTTCCATAAGGATAGTGGACTTGAGTTGGACTTCTTGGTCAGATTCAAGGGTGAATGTGTTATACTTGAAATCAAGGCAAAGACGGGTAAGGCAAAAAGCATGACTACGGTTCTTAAGAACAAAGATGTATATCATGTCAAGAATGCAATCAAATTAGGTCAATATAATGTAGGGCGTGAGGGAGGTATACTCACTATTCCGCTTTACATGGGATTCCTTGTCGAGGACAAACTCGCAGATGCTATTATTCCCGATGTTGACCTGAGTTCATTAACTACTATTTAAACCTATAAATAAAAGTATTATGGCAAAACAGATATTGATTGGAATCAAAGAACAGAATTTGAATGAGGTGGCTCACTACCTTATGATATACTTTCCGTACAACGAAGAAATGTGTAGCTATACCGATGCATGGCTGGGTGAACTATACGAAAACAAGTACCCGTTGGTTTCAAAAGGAATGTGGTCGGGAATAATCAATCTGAATACTCGTACACTTCTAAATTGGAAGCCGAAATACGGAAATATGTATCTTCAAGCCAAAGTATGTGATAGCGGAACATATTTCTTGCTTGATAAAGATAAACGGGTAATATGTAAAATTGCCGATTATGTACCTAACGGTTTAATTCCAGAATCAGATGATTGTGGCGATTATATCCGTCTAAGAATCCATCATGATGGTACAATAGAGAATTGGCCTGAAAGTCCGGACTTTTCCGATTTCATTGAAGATTCTGAAACCGTTGAGAAGATTGATACGAGCATTGAAGAAGAACCCATACTGGATACAAAAGTAGAGTTCACTTATAGCCAGCTTATGGCGAAGCTGCTTCGTCTTCCTAAGTTCTTACAGTTGGAGATTGGGAAAGCGTTGATAGCAAATGCTTCGGAAGGGTTTGAGGAGGAAGAAGACGAGGAATCTCTCTAATCAGATATGCTTAAAAATGGAAAGATTAGAATAAAGAGTGATAGATAATAGTTTACTTTAATTTAAAATTCTATGGACACATTAAGTTTCGCCAGAATAGTATCATTGTTCATCCTAGCTTTAATAGAAAGAGACGATGGACAAAAGAAACAAATTTTGGAGACGCCAGCAAATGGCTCGTGTATTTAAGGCTCGTATGATTCTTTATGCCGCTTATGGACATTGTATTATCCGTGAAGACGGAAGCTATTATGAGCATCCTCATTGGTTTGAGTTGGCAAAAGACAAATGGGCGCAAGTTTACAAAACTACAGGTACTCCATGTAGCTGTTGGATGTGTAGAGGGTTTGAATATGACCGCAAGGAGTATAAGAAAGAAACTTTGCGTATTATTCGGGAATCAATGGACTAATTTAATGGGGACTGAATCTGTGTATTAATAACATGGATTCAGTCCCAAATTTCGTATAAATTTTTGTTTAGCAAAGTGATAGAGAACTATGGTTCTTTAGGCTTCCTATAATGTTCATCTATCATTCTGCTAACTTCATCCATTGATATTTCTCCTTCTATATGTTTACGTGCTATTTCAACAAGAAAGTTAGACACACATAAATTATCAACCGCCTGTAATCCAATAGAGGTTCTCCATAACTGGGCACGTTCACGTTTTTCTGTATTTTCGTCATTTAGGTATTTTTGAATATGTTCATATAAATATGATATTATGCTATTAATGTGACTAATTCATTATAGATACCCTCCAATTCCTCATAATCCATAGGATTATCTGATTGTTCAACACCAGAGTGCAAATCGCCACCAGAAAGACGACTAAAAAGGTTATTCAATTTATCTATGATGGTCACATCGGGATTAAGTGTTTTTAATTGATCCCACTGAATGGAATTCTTTTTCCCATGGAATTTAACTGGAATCTGATTGCGAAAAATTGTCTCATCAACAATGAGTTCAATTGTATGTCGCAGGATGGCACCTACCATAATACTGCATTCCCTATTAAATGGTTCTTCTTTAAGACGTTTATGGGCAACCAATAAATTATTGGCAACATTATCTTGCTTCATCTCCACTATTACACCTTTTTTATCACGTCCGTGGGAGTTTACTGAATACATAAATAGGTGTTTTGTTGACTTTTTACAAGAAGATACTTGATTTGCTCCACACTCATGAAGACCTCGAAGGCTGGTCAAAGATGTTTGTAATAATAAATTGTGCGAAAAAATAATTATTTGATTACCTAATGAAGATAAACGTTCTACTAGTTTTGCTGTAATAAAGTGGTCAAGGCTATTAACGGGATCATCTAAAATAATAGGATTTTTCGATATTTGCATTCTTCTTTCTGCAATAAATAAGGCCAATGCAACTCCCTTTTGTTCTCCCTCACTTAATATCTCAGTTACAGAATTGTTATTTATGAGCTTTAGTTGCATAAAAGATTGCCCACGTGATACTCCTGCCTCCGATAAATCAACGCTTAATTTTTTTAATCCTAAAGCATCCAATTCTTCTTGAAATTTGGTTTTGAGGTTTTCGGTCACAAGAGTTTGACTTGCTGTTTTAGCTAATATAGATATACTTCTAGTAGATAATTCTGTTTGACATTTCTTTAATTCATCTACAACTCTCATTTTCTCAAACCAGTCGAAAAATAATTCTTTCTGGGTTGAGATAGCTTTCTGTTCAATTAATGACTTCATTTGTGATGATAACTCTGCAATCATTTGGTTTTTCTTTGCTTGTTCATCACGAAGATGGACTATATTCTTTTGGTATTCATCACATATAGAGCTTATACAAGATATCAGCTCATCTGTTGATTTAAAAAGCAGTGGGGCATTATCTGTTTCTGCATCTATACTGCTAATGAGTGATTTTTTTTGTTCGCTTTGCATTTGAAGTATTCCTGAAACTTTGTCGAAAAATACAGGAATACTTGTGTTTGCATCTATAAGTGCCTTGAATTGCTCTGAAATTGTGTAATTAGTCGTTATGGTCAACAACTTCTGGCGAAGATTTTCTTTTGATTTTAATGCCAGTTTTAATTCAGAGAGACTTTTATCAGACAAATATGTTTCATAAGCGGATAGAATACGGACAGCATTGTCTATGAGTGGTTGACGACAATATGGGCATATCTTTTTATTAAAGTCGGTCTTTTGAATAAAAGTTGCTCCAGTTTCTATAAATGCTTTCCACTCTTTCGAATCAGTATTGCCAATTTCACTTAAAACGGCTATTTTAAGCTTAACCTCCTCGCATCTTTTCTTACTTGTTAGAATTAAATTTGTAATTGATTTTATTTCTGACTCGTATTTTTGAAGAAGATTTTTTGTTTCTGATAAATGTTTTTTCAAAGATTCATATTGAGACAATTCATTGGATATAATTTTAATTCTGTCTTCAAAATTAGTTTCTTACAATGCTTTTAATCGTTCTTTTTGCTGCTTTAATTCCGCTTCCTGTTCTATAGAAAGTGTATATCGTTCTTGGATATATTTTTTCTGAGATGTACGATATGTTCTTTGTGTTAACATCATCAGACAATCCTTCTGTATTAATTTGCGGTAAAGAGCTTAAAATTCCGTCTATTTCAGTTTGTATCCTTCCCTTAATATTATCCATAGCTGTAGTTAGGGAAGTAAATAAATGTAATCCGTATGGCAGTACAATCGCAGTGTCTGCGCTTCTCTTTTGAAGAAAGGCCATCGTATAGTTTGAATCAAATACGCTTGATAAGTTCAAGGGACTTACGGCTCTTGTCGTTCCATCCCACAATAGTTCTTTAATAGAGTCTCCTTCTGCATAGGTCAATCGTATATTTATAGGATTATCTGTACTTGCATAAATGTTAGGACGAAGCTCCGTTTTCTGGTTTCCTCCAATAATTTCATTTAAAATACGAAAGTAACTGCTTTTACCAGAACCATTATTCCCATACAATAGTGTAATATCTTTGGAAAAAATAATCTTTTGGTCATTAGCTAAAGCGCATACACCTGCATTATGTATTAATGAAATAAAACGGATGTCAGAATGGCTATTTGTATTTTTAGTACTTGGTGCAGATAAAATACTTGCACTGTTTGATTTCAACTGTGTTGTAGTAGTGGACATATCTTCATCTGAAAGATGTCCATTCGTGTTAATAATCTTAATGATAAGATCCTTTAACCAGCCATGAGTTTGAGCATCGTTTGCCAACTCTATTAAATAATCTTTTGCATGAGTATATTCCATTACATTATCTGTTTGTCAGACTTAGATTATATCAAATGTGTCACATTAATCTTCTTATATTTCTTGCCCATACCCAACGCAAAGGCCATTTGGTCTTTGATGATTAACTCCCCTTTCTGAAGCCCGGCTATGGCAGTACGTACCTCTTGCAGCTCTTGTCCGCTAACGCCATATAAGTCTTTGATTACTTTGTCATCAATTGTTTGCTGCTTCATTATAAGAGGATATTGGGCATTGGCATAGAAGTCAAATCCTTTACTCTTGAAACTACTCATGTTTTGAGTAGCAAGGATAATGCTCAATCCTTTATTTCTGCCCACGGCAATCAGATTCCGCAAAGGACGGTTGTCAAAGTCCAGCATGTAGTGGGCTTCGTCAATGATGGAGAAGTGGCGAATCTGTACCACATCATCATTCGTAGCTTGCTTTTCAAGCTGTTCGTAGATGTTGTTCAATTTAGAGATGATAAAATAGACAATAGCCTTTGCGATTGGTCCGTCCTTTGGGTAACCGTCCATTTTTATGATGTAACAGTCTCCGATAAGGTCGGCTTTATCTTCTTCCTCAAAGATGTTGGCACGTACCAACTGTTTCAATACAGATGAAATGCTATCATCTTTTCCTGCATCTGTCATCTTAGCTTGATACTCTTCCAACATCATGGTGAATGTGATGGGTCCACCATTTGTTTTCTTGTATGCTTCCACTATAGCCTCACTCAATCTATTGTTCATGTTTGCACTGGCTGACACCCGGTCTATTGAACAAAGAGCCGAAGCCATTTCCGAGGAATAGAGGTTTATTTCATTGATAGGGCGACCGGAAAAATCTTTAAACGGAGTGAATGGCAACGGACGTTCTATAGGATCTAATATACTACTACGATCAACATCGAAATGTGACAACCAATGGTTGTTTTGTATGTCGCTAAATTCACCCTTGTAGTCAAACAATAGGAAGTTTACAGGATATTGGGATTCCGAAGACAATGCTCTGAACTGTTGCATCAACACTGCAAGCAGATTTGTTTTTCCGGAACCAGTTGCTCCTGCAATGATGATTTGCGAGTTGGTTATCTCACGACTATTAATATCAAGAGTAGCCTCCATTTCAGCATCGCCATAGTTCCCGATAAGCAGATTAAGAGCTGGAATGTCTTTAGCCATAGCCACTTTATTGCTAACTGCATACAGGAAAGAATCCAAATTATTCTCTTCCAACAAATAGTTACGCCCACGTAGCATTTCAGCAGCAATGATACGTGATAGGATGGCATTCTGCGACCAGTCTATATTCAATTTGGCATAACGTAACTTCAACAATGCCGAATACAGGGTGGATAAATCGTGCATTGTAAAGAAACTCGGAACAATACGTGTTGAATTGGTGGAAAGTTGTATATCTTTATAATCCTCTTCTTTGCGTTCTGTTGTAATGCTCAAACCAACGATAAAACAGATGCGCATTACTTTGTTGAGGGTCAGGCTTACCCGCTTCTCTCTGTCTGCACAGCGCGATAAGTTGATTTTATGCTCCACAAAATCTTTTACCGGACTAATTTCATCCAGTAATCCCTCCATCTGCCGAGTATTTGAAAAATTTATTATGCTCATATCTATTTACTGATTAAGTGGTATTCCGAAATAACCATCTTCAATGGTCGTATTCTGTTCCTCTACATTACGGTGCAGCGTATATGTCTTTGAAATAAACGGCTCCAATTTTATATAGTCACTGTCCGTGCGTATTTCAGATGTGGTGCAGAGCAGAATAGTCTGTTCTGCCAGCTGGGGGAAATACTCCTCCATTAACGCATCACGGCTCTCATTGTCGAGTACCCCCATCACGGTATCTATCATCACAGGCGGATTGTAGTCTCCGAGGTTGCGCAAAACTTTGAGCAGCACTTGTATGAATATCTGTTTGGAAGCGGCATTCAGTTGGTTCAATGATATTTCATTCCCGGCGCTGTGGTAAAGCTTTATATTGAAGTTTTCCATACTGTCCGACAACTCTACCTTGCCAATGTGCCCTTTATAGGATACTAGAAGACGGTTGAGTTGCGATTGCATTTCCGCCTCAATTTGTGCTTTTTTCTTTTTCAGTAAACTGTCTGCCACTTTATCAAAGAAAGGACGAAGTTTTACCAACGTATCAAACTTGACATCCGGTTCTTGTTGAATCTGTACGTCATATTGGTGTATGCGTTTTTCCAGACGTAGAATTTCTCCTTTAAGAGTTTCTTCTTGTGTTGTCAGTTTTTCCACGGTGCGCTTTGCTTCTTCATAATTTGCAATCAACAAACCGTTACCACCGACTTGTGTCTGTTCCAATGTACGCTTTTCTGTTCTGAGGTTTTCAAGATTAGCAAGTTGTATTTCCATATCTTGCCTTTTGCGATCGAGAGATACGAACTGGTTGACACCACCCTTTTGGGGGAGTTCTTGAAGTGCATCCACCTCGGCATCGTCCAAATAATCATAAGGGTCTTTGGCATTAGTCGTATTTTGTAAAGCAATCATGTGGGCAACAACATTTTCTTCGTCCACAGCTTGGCTGCACAATGAAAGCTCCTTTAGGTATTCAATGATCTTTGCCGTTACATCACGAAGCGTTTCTATCGGATATGCTCCGGTATTTTGCTTTCGTAATTGTTCTTTCACCCGTAATATATTGCTAATTTCTTGTGATAGGTTTGCAGCCAGTTTGGGCATGAATACATTGATTTCAATATTGTCAATGAATGCTTTCAGATTTTCTACATAATTAGCAGCCTCGTCCGTTATTGAACGGATTTTTCCGTCAACATCTTGTATGCGTTTGCTAAGATTGGCTGCCTGTTGCGCACCCTCTTTTGCTCGCTGATACTCATTTTCAACTGACGACATATATTTGTATAACCTATCCTGTTCTGCAAGACAAGCATTCATTTCAGTTACCAGTTGTTCCTTTTGATTGCATAAGGCATTATACTCTTTAGCCTCTTGTTCGGCTTCAAGGCGTTGCTGCGCCCATTCTTGCTGTAATTTTTCCGATGCACGCTTCAGTTGCAAGTATTTCTTGAAGCCAAGTACATTCTCAAAATTATCGCGAATGGTCTGTTGAAATACATTCTTTTTCAGCAATTCACTTGACTGCATGGCATCAAATAGGAAATACTGACTCAATTCCTGCGGCAGATTGGCTTTAATGATTTTACTGATTTCCTGTTCAGCTCTAACCCTCTCCTTTGCGGCAGTCATGGTGCCATAGACATACATATTGCCATTCATATTCAAGGATACGCTTTCCAAAGGACGGCCTTGCGGGTTCAACTGGTAAATTCTTTTCAAGATGTACTTCTGTTGTTGCCCCAATACCTTACCGACAAAAGTGATTTGAAGACTGATTTCCGGCTTCACTTTGTTGATGGCACCTTGATTGAGCAATTCCAAGAAATGCTCCTTGCTCTCAATTTTCAATCCATATAAAGCTCCGCTTATGGCTTCAAACAGTGTTGTTTTACCGCCGCCATTCGATCCGCCTATGAGTATAATAGGGCGGTCGTCATCTACTGTCAAATCAAGGTCGAGAGACAAGTAGGTCTTAAAATTGCTTATTTTAATTCTCTGTATGAGCATGGCGTATAATCATTTATTGACGTATTTTCTGTATCGCGTTACGGATTATCTCTTCCGTATCGCTGTCACTCATCTCAATCACATCCACTTTCTTTGCGTGGTAGGCTTTCAATATTTCCTCACTCAACCAGTCAAAGTCGATTTTTTCAACTTCGCAAATGGCTTCTATCGTTGCTAGGTCATCTTTTCGGATGCCGTAATGTACAAACTTAGGGTCAATTCCTTTTGCCATAATCTTTATGCGTTTTGTGGGTAAAAACAGTTCCAATTCAGCGTATCGGTGGTATTCTCAATGGGAAGGGGAGAGAATAGCCAGTTTCCTCCTTTTTGCAGGATAACACCGCCATAAAGAGGTTGCGTTTCCGTTGTGTTCTCCTTGATGTATTGCAACAGTGCGTTGTGCTTATCTGGTGCAAAAACATCACTGCCTATGCTTTTGGTGTCAAATAGATAGATGTGGCCGTTCTTCATACGGATTACAAAATCAACATAGAAGAGCGATTTAGCCAGCTCATCTCCTGCATTGTATTCAATAGCATAGTGTTGCTTGCCTTTATCACCATTCTTATACCACCAATCTATGTATTGGCTATTCTGCTCCAAATAGATCACGAAGTCTCTTTCCGGATTAGAAGCCTGATTGAGTTGTACAAAAGGCAATAATGCATGATTGTCAAAATCTTCTATATGACTTGTTTCGTTGTCGTATGTCCGTTCTTCGGGTACTTCCCAACCGTATTTCTTGAACACCCTTTTTGCAGCCGATTCTTTTCGTGCCTTGTCACGAATCCGGGCATATCGTTCTAACGCTGAATCGATGATGCGATCGAACTTAGGACGGTTCAGGTGATAGAGTACTACTTTTTGGGCATCAGTACCATAGATACCAAAGAGGTCGGCAAGTATTTCAAGTAGGTAACTTGCTATTTTGTCAGTTCTTCCTTTGTTCTCAAACTGATGTCCTTTAGTGGCGATGTAGGCCATAAATACCCGGTCTATCTCTGTGGCCTTTCTTGCATATTTGATAGTCTCGGCTTCCAATGTCTGTTCTTCGTTTTGGAAATGCACGTCTTGCGGTATTTCGATATTGATATTTTTTACATCCAACCGCAAGGAGTTTGACACCTTTCTACGATTTTCGTTTATTTGGAGGTCTTCGCTATCTGGTAATGGCTTGCTGTTATCTTCATTATCCAACTGGGCAAGCTCTTCGAGGGAGAACAAAAGATTTCCTTGTATGAAGTCCCAAAACCTGCGAGCCTCCTCAAAAAGCACTTTACGAAAATCCGGTCCCAAATAGTTACGCTCCACATTGGGTCGTTCTGTATAGCTGGAAGGTAAGTTTACATTATTCAAATTTTCCCAGCGGTGTGCAGTGATGGTATTGTTCAGAATATACCTGGCATCTGCTGTTACGATTTGTATTTTGTCCTTTGCAATGTCAGTAAATACATAGCCGGAGTTCAGCACTTCTTTTTGATAATGTTTTTGTTCCGGCATACGCATAATGCGACCTACGGTTTGTATGGTGAACTGGTCACTTTGCAGTTTGCGGAAGATGAGCAATACAGCAGCACGGGGGCAGTCCCAACCTAAAGCGATAGCTTCTTTGAAGAGCAATACTTCGGTCAGGTTGTCCGGCTTTTCAAGGTCTGTCAGGTTCTCTTTCTCATTAGCGAGCCATACAGCCAGCCGATGATTGTCGGTGGTGATACCGCATATCACTTCAAGATGTTTTTTTACCTGTTCGGCTACGGCTGTATCATCGGCGGTCATCGTCTCCTTAGTATCGTTAGGCAACTGAATCAGCAACAGTGGATTAATATTGGCTCCTACTTCTTTATAGGCTTCGGCTATCATGTTTCGCTTAGCCAGAGCCGCTTTGATAAGGTTGGCGTTTAGCTCCAGTTCGTCACTAAAATTCAGTTCTATTTCAGGATTGAGTACCACTTCCTTCTTTATCATTTCAGCCGCAATCACATCTTGACGATAGACTGTGACCTTTTCTTTGGGGTTGGATGTTTTCGGGGTTGCTGAAATGCGAATCTCAACAGTAGGATTGATTCTGTCGAGCACCGCTGCCGATTTGTCTGCGGTTTTTGACCAAAACATGTGTTCCTCGTCAATGATGGCTACGATAGGCAGTCCGAATTCCTCTTTCGTTTTATCCGTTATTTCATATAATGAAAGGGAGCTGTCACCTTCACGCACCATTACATTGTTCTCCTTGTTTACGCTTTCCCAGTTTACAAACAGTATTTCACCCGGACGGATACCTTCGTTTTGGTCAATTTCGTCGAACATCATCGGACGTAGTGTGCGTGTTTCCTCAAATGCCCCTTTCAACTTCTTGTAGCTCTGCAAGTGCAGTTTGCGTGGAGCGAACCAGATAAAAGCCACTTCCTGATAGCGGCTTCCGCCTCTGTTGCGCAATTCATCCATCAGACCTGCCAGCATTTGGCAAGCCATTACAGTTTTTCCAGCACCAGTAGTAGCTTCAAATACTAATTTATTGCGTTGTTCTCCTAAGTTCAACAGACGGATGGTCTTGTCTATCAATTCGGATACTGCCTTCTGCTGATATTCTAAATTCTTCATTGTTCACTTCCTTTCTTGCTGTCTTGATTTTTATTCTCGACGTCTTTCATCTCCAACAAGAAGCGGTCGTAGTCCGACAAGAATAATTTGTCTTGTATAATCCTGTATTTTTCAAATTCCGTTTCTGCATGTAAGCGAGCAATCTCCGCGCTCACACGTCCTGCATCATTCAGAAGACCATATTCGAAGAGATTTATAAAGCCGTTCAAACGTTGCTCCCAATCCGCCATTGTTAAGGGAATATGACGCAGGGTCATTGATTCGGCATAATCAAGATAGGCAGTCACCATACGTTGGAGCTGTCCCATTTCGTTTTCCGAAAGATAGTTCTTGGCTACCACCACATCGCTTTTCTTTATTTTTCCGTCCGGAGCATCTGCCCATGTGGCCAGTCCCATGTGTTCTTTTGCAGCATCAGCGCGTTCTAATATCAACTCTGCTGCTGTATGACCGTGAACGGCATAGTGCATTTTGTTTTGCACTGTAGCATAAAAACGGCGTGTAGCCAATGCTGTTTTATCGTAGTCTATGGCTGTAGCATATAAATCTGTTATTTTCTGATAGAACAGGCGTTCACTGGTACGAATCTCGCGGATACGTTCTAATTGCTCATCGAAGTATTTGTCCGTGAGAAACGTTCCTCGTTTCAGTCTTTCCGAATCCATCACCCATCCCTTGATGGTGTACTCTTTGGCTATGCCGTTTACCCATTTTCTGAATTGCACAGCCTTCTCCGAATTTACCTTAAAGCCGACAGCAATAATCATTTCCAATGAATAATGGTTCGTGGTATATTGTTTGCCGTCTTGGGCAGTTATTCGAAATTTTCGAATAACTGAGTTTTCTTGCAACTCGCTGTCTGCAAATATCTTTTTGATATGATAATTAATCGTGTGTACCTCTACTCCGTAAAGCATCGCCATCAGTTTCTGTGTGAGCCAGATATTTTCGTCTTCGTAACGAATCTCTATCTGTTGTTCGTCATCGCCCACGCTTGCCACATAGTTCAAGTATTCCGCCGCACTGCTGCGCACAGTCACTTGTTCCTTTTTTTTCTTGCTCTTGTCTTGCTTGTTCATTCCGCTGCCTCCTCTTCGTCAAAGTTAAGCAAACCGTCAAATGCTTGATTCGCGTTGTCGGTGGTTGTACTTTCATTCGCGATAGCTTCCTCTTTTTTCTTGGGCAGAATGCGGCGATAGGCATTATATATGGCTTGCGGAAGGGCACAGAGTTCTACTTTGTCCTGCACTTCTTCAAACGAACCTTCCCACGGGTCTTCGCTTGGCGAGAACACATACACGCGCATCTTGCCCTCATAGTCGGTCTTTTGGATAAGGTCTGCCAACAACAGCACGGCATCTTCTTTATAGATAATCATCATACGCTTATTGCCATCGTCGAAGTAACGGAACACATTTTTATAAGTCGGTTGCTCGCCAAACTTCGACTGCTCGGCATAAAGGTCTTCCTTGATGCAGAGCATATCGGTAGAAAGGTTCATCAACTGGCGCATGTTCTTCATGCTTCGGCTTCTGCCAACAAAACTTGTACGATAGTAGCGCAGGGTGTTATTTTTCAATCCTGCCATTTCCTCACCCTTTGGAGTGCTATAACCGTTAATCACTCGCTTGTTTCGCTCATAGGTTACTTCTTCGCAGATGTTGTTCTCGTTGTTGGTGACGAGAATGCACTTGCGATGACCGCCATCTTCAGCATTGAGTTGCATGGTGGCATGAAGAGTGGTTCCAGACCCGGCAAAGAAGTCAAGGATGATGGCATTGGGGGTTGTTATTACTGTTGAAGATAGTAAGAATTTTACAAATATTGATGGCTTAGGAAAAGCAAAAGGTCTAATATCGAATATATTAGCTAATTCAGCTGTTCCCTGAGCCGTATTGAATAAATCAGATGTGATTAGATTTCGATATGGTGTTGTTCTATCTACAGGTTTATTAGAATTATCCACCTTTTGATAACGTTTGCAATATACGGCCCATTCATTCTTACTTTTCTTAAAAACGATAAAACCATTGTCTACTCCCCATTGAACTTTTGTTTTACTCCATAAATAGTTCCACCCTTCATTTTGCTGTTTTCCCCCACCGGGGTATCGTAAAGTTCCATCCGGCATTTCAATTGGAAAATTAAGAGCTTCTGAATAATGTCCTCCTACTCGTCTTCGGTCAAGTTTGTCTAACGTATAACGCCCTCTCTCTTTGACATATTCATCCGAAAGTTTAAACGTATCATCTGAAGGGGGTTGTCCATCAAAATGCGCCTTGGACCGATTTGCTGTATAGACTAAGACATATTCTGTTATTGTTACGATTTCATTTCCTGTATTAGAACCAGCTGTTGATTGCCATATAATATTGGTTATAAAATTATTATTCCCAAAAATCTCATCACAGAGTAACTTCAATTGCGCCTGTTCGTTATCATCAATAGAAATAAAGATAACCCCTTTATCTGAAAGCAACTGTTTGGCAATACGCAACCGTTTACTCATAAAAGAAAGCCATTTAGAGTGTCGGTACGAATCTTCTTTATCCACAAAACTATCGTTGTAGATAAAATCTTTGTTCCCCGTATTATACGGAGGATCTATATAGATGACATCAATCTTACCTTCGTGGGTATAGGCAAGAGCTGTAAGAGCTTCGAGATTGTCTCCTTCAATCAGAATATGATTGGGTACATCGGCTTCGGTACTGATGATTGCTTTTGATGTGTCTTCGACTAATACAGGAAGTTCCTCTCGCAAACGTTCCTCTACATTTTCCGGCTTGTCTTCCCACACCAAACCATATTTCTTTTGCTTGCGCAGCAATCCCAATAGTTCCGACTTCTCTTCGTTGGTCAGTCCATCAAGTTGCAATATCTTATTGTATAATTCTTTCTTGTTCATTATCAGGGGGAATTAAAGTTTGGTATTGTCATTTAACGAGTCTGACTGTCTGAATATTCTCGTCCAAAGAGGAGTTCAGCAACTTTTTAACATCGACTTCAAGTACATTGGCAATCTGCAATAATGTTTCCAATCCCGGTTGCGAAGTGTTGGTACACCATTTCGATACCGTGGCAGGGTCTTTTCCCAACTGTTCAGCCAACCACTTGTTAGTCCGCTTCTTCTCCACAAGCACCACCTTAATCCGATTTATATCCTTTGTAGTTTCCATTTTGGATTATATTATTCATCTTATGCTGCAAAAGTAATGAATTTATTTCAACCAAACATCATTCAGATTACGTGATTTTCCATTAGAATTGCGAATTGCACCAAATATATGGTAAAACAAGCTCAAGAACTCAATAAAAAGGACTAACTTTGCACTTACCATTTGAATGTAAAATTATGAAAATAGAAAAACTGACGACATTAGCTTTTTCCATGTATTCAAACAAAGGTGCTTACGCTCTTTTGCTTGGTTCTGGGATATCACGTTCGGCGCATATACCGACAGGGTGGGAAGTTGAAACGAATTTGATAGAACAGTTGGCTGTTTCGACTAGAGAAATGATAAATACTGATGCTCACCAATGGTTTAAAGAAAAATATGAGAAAGATGCCTCATACTCATTATTGTTGGAAGAGTTGGTAAAGACCCCAACCGAGCGGGTACAATTAATGAAACAGTTTTTTGAACCTACAGATGATGAGAAAAGTTTAGGTTGGAAACAACCAACAAAAGCACATAAAGCCATTGCTAAGTTGGCTAAAGCAGGTTATATACGTGTTGTTTTGACGACAAACTTTGACAGGTTGTTGGAACAAGCGTTTGAAATGGAAGGAATAACCCCACAAGTGATTTCTTGTGAAGCCGCTATTTCTCAGGCAACCCCTCTTGCTCATTGTCAAATTCCTACAATTGTGAAAATCAATGGAGATTACATTGATTGCCAATTTAGGAATACTTCAGAGGAATTAGATGAATACCCACCAGTTATGAAGCAATATTTGAAACGGATTTTTGAAGATTATGGACTTATAACTTGTGGTTGGTCTGGAGAATGGGATAAAGGGCTTATTAGAATAATGTCCGAAGCAACTATGTCTAGGTATAATTCGTTTTTTGCAACAGTTGGTGCGGCAAAGGAGATTGTACAAGATTTGTCTAGTTCAAGAAACGGAGAATTATTACCCATAAATGGTGCTGACGGGATGTTTTCTGAGTTATGGGAACAGGTTTCTGCCCTGAATGAGAATCATATCAGTAAAACTATGAGCTATGATATGATGATAGCGAAGTGTAAAAAATATCTGTCATCCAATCAATATGATATAGAATATGCCGATTTAATAGAAAGATTGGGGAATGATGCTTATAAAGAAATAAATGCTCATGCTCAATATGCTTTCTCCCTAACGCAAGATACTTTTTCCCGATATTTGAAAATCCACAAAGGTGCAATCACACCTCTATTAGAAATAGCGATATTGGTGGTCAGATGGGGGAAATGGTATCATATTAAGCCGTTGGGTGATTTATTGATAAAATTGTGTACGAAGCCTTTTAAGAATGGGGAGATTACCCGTGAAGAAACTCAGTATTTGCATGCACTTGCTCCGATGTTGCTGCTAAATGTAATCGGTGTTACTTGTGTAAAATACAATAGGTATAAGGAACTTGACTGCATTCTAAAATTATCTGTACCTGCACCTAATTTTATAACGGTTTCATATAGAGAACCATTGTTATACTTGTTAGGGAGTACTCATTGGAATTATGAAACATGGAACGAGTTAATTGGGCAACGATACTACTATCCAATCAGTCACTTTTTACTTGAAGAACTGCGCCCTTTATTCAAGAATTATTTCGTTGTTAATTCGGAGTATGAAAATACATTTTATATATGGGAACGCTTGAAGTCGTTAGTGTATGGTTATAATAAATGCTACATATTAAGAGAGTTTTCAATACCTTTAGGACAATTTGTGCGAAGTGAAAGAGAATGCAAATTCAGAGGAGCTGGAGAAGAACCATATATCATATTTTGGGAGAGTGCAGACTCTCTCAAAAATGAATGGCCTCCCATAAAACAGGGAATGTTTGGTGGACGATATGAAAATTATAAAGAGATAAATGAGCAAGCGACTGCTTTTATTGCTCAATATGCTCGTTATTAATAGAAATGATACGGGGAGTGTGCCCTATTTTGACACATTCTCCGTATCGTTGCAAGAATATCAGATATCCAAATCTTTCATCGCTAATCCATAATTATACTGTCCGAACAGGTCTTGATGGATAACTTTCAAACCAAGAGTTTGGTAATACTTGTAATCATCCTGTTCGGTTGCAAGGTATTTGTAACCGTAGCGTGGCATGTATTCCTTGAAGAAACGAGCCAAGTCTTTCAGGTTTTCGGCTTGGTTCTTCTTGAAGTTACTGCGCACGATGATGATACACCAATCAGGAAAACCGTTCACGCCATTGCTGTACTCCCAAAAGCGGATGTAGCAGTCTAATTCACGTTCACGGACATCCACACAAAAGCCATTGGCATTTTGCATCACGCTACAACTGTTTCTGTAGCCGAACTTCTCACACAAGTAGAGATTGAAATCAAGAATCAAATCGTTTTGTAACATAAATGATTGAATTTAAAAAGTTAATAAATAGTGAATTATAAATGAAAGCCTCGCTTGCGCTTAGCCTTTTTCTTCCTTTTCAGTTCGTTCTCAAAAGCCTGTTCTGCGGTATCGTAAGCAGTACCAGAAGAAGGCATGAACAATCCTAATCCTCCAAAATTAGATTCGTCAGATTGTGGTTCTATCTGTTTTTCCTCATGTTGCGGCTTGGGCTGTTCGCAATAAGAGTAGTCAATCGAGTTATCCTCAAACTGCCGTTCGATGTTCAGGTAGCTGAACTCCCTTCCAACCTTTGAGCCGGGGAACGTGAATCCGCCATACTCGAACTTCACGCCCTGAACCTCCCGTGTTTTCCTGTTGACTTTGAATTTCATGCCAATATCATGACCTTCAAGTGCCTCTTTCAACTCATTCCAGTCATAAGCCTTTGGCAATTCTTCTTTCAGTACCTTGTAAATTTCATGCTTGGCACGGTCATACGGTCGTAAGCGTTCCTCGTTGATGTTCTCCTTGCCATTGGCAAAATGCAGCCGATATTTAGCCGTCAGCATCTTGCATACTTTCTCACTTCGATAACGGTCGTTCTTGTCCGAAATCGTTTTACCGTCATTATCCGCCCGGTTGAACACGATGTGGCAATGCGGATGCTTGCGGTCGGTATGTCGGGCAACGATATATTGTGTGTTCCGAATACCCATCTTCTCCATATATTCACGGGCGATTTTAAGCATCAGCGCATCATCATTCCTCAACCTGTCAGCATCTTTCGGAGAGAAGTTCAGCGAAGTGTGTCCGACAATATTCTTTACCTTATCATTGAGTAAGGATTGAAGCTCGAACTGCTCTGCCATTTGGTTGGGAGAGCCTTCCACGCCAACGGCTTCCAACAGTCTTGCCTTGTCTTCCCGAAGAACGTAACAGACGCAACCGCTGAACGAAGTGCCCTTTGTCATTTTACTTATCATCCTTCAACCGCCTTATAAGTTGAGAAATACTTTTCGCCATTTCCCTGCATTCCTTTACGACCGAAAGGAAGCCGTAAGTGTTTGCCTGCTTTGCCAACTGGTTGAGGTTCGTGCTTTCTCCAATCAATTGCCGTATGATGTGCAGGTGCTCTTTTGATATCCGTTCCCTGACCGAACCTTGTTCGAGCAGTGAGCGGATCACTTCGCTTTTACTCTGTTTGCTTCGTCTGCATAATGCCTCCAGCCAACCGAATTGCTCTCCTGAAAGGCGTAATGTAATCGTATGTTTCTTTTCCATTTGAATCATTTTAAGTTTGAATAATCGTGACCATCGGGAGCCGCCAACGATAGGATTGAGGTGGCAAGTGGTCGGGGAATGTAATACGCCGACATTAACTTGCTTATCTCAAAAACCATCGTTTTACCAGCTCCAAGCCGGACATCTATTCCGTACCCTTTCATCAGTCCGATTTTGCCCTTCCAATATTCGGTTGCCCCCAAGTCCGGGAATAAGACAACGTTTCTTCCGACAAGAACAGAAAGGCTATATTCGTTGAAGCATCCGTTCTTTCCACCCGAAGCAATCCATAGATATTGCGGCAAAGAGTAGGAGGCAAAGAGAGCGGTCTTCTCGCTTTCGACAAGTGCCACTGGGCGAGTTGGGTCGCTTGCCAACAGATGTTCGCCAAAGAAACATTGCCTCAAATGGAAGCCATCCTTATGCAGAAGCGAGTGTACCCACGTGACATGATTGAAGGGATGCTTCACTCGTTTGCCTGTCTCTGAATTGTAAAGCATTATCTTACCCGTCCTCACACGCTCGTCACGGTCAATCTGCCAAAATACCGTAGCCCCGTCCCAATGTTTGGAAGAACCGACACGATACCTCTTCATCAACTTCATGGCAGCGGCTTCTCCGAACTGTGAGGTCAGGAACTGAAACAGCCTGTTCTTCGGATAGCCTTTTAATGACTGATAGACTATTCCCGTGTCGATGTATGAAATGGAATTTGCCTTTATCGTTCTCATCTCCATCATTGGTTGTTGCATGAAACTTTGTTCATTGGTCAGCTTCTCTTTCTCCATTGGATTCCGTTCAAAGAACTCACGTGGCGTAAGATGGTAGCCGCACTTTTGTTCACGGTCGCACCGCCCTACATAATCGGGAAACGTTATCTTCTTCTCCGTGTCGATATATCGGGAGAAGCTTCTTTTCCGATGGTAAGCCGGACAGGTGTTCCGAGTGCCGATGTCCTTGTACGGCTCTAATATGAATCTATGTGTATTCATTCCTTTCTATTTTTGATGTATCGTTATTGTCACTATTGTCGTTTTCATGGGTGAAAGTGTCAAAAGCGACAAAAACGTCACGGGTTAATCTTTGAATATTCTCCATGTTTCTCTTTGCGGAACAGGATGCCGATATTGTCATTCAAGAAGCGTTGGAATGTCCGCTCCTTCATGCCGTTCTGTTCCGCAATCTGTATCGCTTGGGCTGTGGTGAACGAATGGGGTAATTGGTTTGCCACAGCCTGTTGCTGGCTGTTGAAGGTCGCATCATTCAGAATGTGCTGCACCCGTAAAGCCGATTCCTTGAAATACTCCGTCAGCCGGATGGCTCGTTCCACCGTCAGCAAGTCGATGCAAGTCTTCTCACATTCTCCGCAAGTCCATCTCGCCATTTGGATTATCAGACAGAAGCGGATGATGTAGATTTCCAGCTTACAGAAAATGCTCACGATGGTGTCATTGCTTTCACGGTCGCAAAGCTCGGAGAACCGATGTTGCCATTCGTAGAGTTTCTGCCGTGCATCGTCAGCAAAAAGAAGAATGCAAGGCTCTATCTCTCCATTCTCGTTGTAGCTGCATTCCAATCGGATGAGCTTCTCAACGATACGCTGCCATTCTTGTTCCACCTCTTTGGGCAACTCCTTGTCATTCCACCTCGCCTTCTGCTGAAGGTTAGGCATCACGAATAGGATACGGTCAATGAAACCGTTGCTTGAACGCTCGCCTTTTGCCAGTTCGTTCAGTATTTTCTTTTGGATAGTACCGATATGTACGGTCGCTTGATGAAGATGGAACTCTTGGTACTCTTGCGGTCGGAGATGGTGGTCTTGGCACTGAATACCGATAGCCAGAATTGTTCTTCCGAACCGTTGTTATAGCGGTTAAAGTTCTTGAACCAAGCGGATAGTTCGTCTGCCCACAGGCACAATCCCCGTTTGTTCTGCGCATGGATGAAACTCAAACCTTCGGGCGTTACGTCCGACACCAAGAACCGTTTGCGTATCGGTTCCTGTGGAAACTGCTCTTCTCCATTTTCCGCACGTTCTTTGCGGCTCATGCTCATCTGCATTTCGTACTTCTGATACGCTTTCTCAAACTCTTGGTTCTGCTCATTGTCGTAATCGAGGAACGGCTTCATGGCAAAACTGAGCGGATGGCTCTTGTTCGCTCCTGGTCTTCCTATCAGTGCCATGTAGAGAATGGTACTTTCCAACCACCCTTGCTTGATTTGCACAAGGTGCGTGTTGCCAATCCCCACTGCAAAGGCAGTCAGGATAGATGCGGCCACGTAGTCGGTCGGATAGCTGTGACATTCATGCACTTCATTGATAATGCGCTGAATCTTGGCAGGGAATACGCTGATGGGGAATTGCGTACCCGTCAGGCTGTTGCTCATGTCAATCGCCTTGTCAATGATGGATGCCGGATTTATAGACAATGTTTCCATAGGCGGCATTATAAATTGATTCGGTTTTTAGGCTTATGGCGCACACCGCTTTGCATGGCTTTCTGCATTTCCTCATAATTCTGCTCAGATGTTTTCTTGCATCCGTTCTCAATCCATACCAGAAGTTCGTCCTCATAGAAATAGAGTTGCTTGCCTTTCTTGTAGGCAGGGAGCAGCCCTTTCCTCACCAACGCATAGACGGTAGGCTTGGCTTTCTTGACAATGCGGCAAGCCTCTTCAATCCCTACCAACACGTGTTTGTCCTGTGTAGAGGGTTGGAGAGCCGATACCATTTGCTTTAATTCCGCGACCTGTTCGGTCAGATAAGTCACCGCTTGCGGCAGCTTATCGAAAGTGATTGTTTCTTGTTGCATACGCGACTTTTTTAATTGTTCGGGTGCAAAGGAAATGGGTGATTCAATGGTGGAATCATTCACTAAAATATAACCGATAGATAACTTTTTGAAGGTAATAAGAGATGATTACGAGGAATTTAAGTACCTTTGTTGTACGGAATACCCAATGGCTATTTAAGCTATAATTTATCTTTGATTGAATATATTAGAGGTAGATGATGGAGGGCTTTGTAAAAACTGACATATAATGAAGAAGATAGATGATAATTATAATTTTCAGGATGCTTATCTGAAGATGATGGAGGCAAAAGAGCATCATCGAACAATTGAGGAAATCGTCTGCGATCTTAAGAAGGAACTCGTGCCAGTGAAGGAGGAATCCTTCCTGATTCACGCTATGCGGCTGATTCTTGAACTGGATGCTAAAAAGGATTCGCCTCTATATACACATCTGCAATCACCTATGAGGCAGACACTTTACCTGATAGATGTGTATTACTCAATTGATATGCGGGAAGAATCTGTTGATATGGATGGTGAACGTTGGCAGAGAATTGCCATTTTGCTAGATGAAATAGAAATGACTTATTTTGTTAATATCGGCTTCCCCAATGATGGAGATTTGTACCATGATGAGCGCGATGAAAAGATAGAAGTATCATTACCAACATTCATGGGCTATTTTAGTAATGCTGTGTTAAGTTATGAGGAGCAGACGTTGGATAGAATTGTCAGATATCTCAAACCGTATGACGGATATATCAAATCACGTTGCGGTTTTGGAATAGATGAGGCATTGAAATTTATTATGCATGTGAGAGAATTGAATAATGGTAAATTAAATAGTATTTGCCAACCGTTCGCTGATAACTTACATTTTTACAGTGCTCATCCTGAGGAATGGTACAAATTGACTCAAAAGTTTGAGGAAAGAGGATTGGATGATCCACGTGATTGGTGGCATCAACCTGAATTAAGGGGCATGCTGGATAGTTTAACTACAAATCCAGGGGAAGTCGCAGTTCATGAATCAAAGGAATTGATGAATGTAGATATAGCTGCAGAAAGTTTGTGCCAGATCCTGAAGTTCTTTTCTTATGACAAGGATTCACAGAAAGGTAAGACTGTTTATTATGCCGGCAAACATCATTCGGAATCAAATCCACTTATTCCTGTGGGTGGAAAATATATTTGTCCTTGTAGTAAGTTCTTGTTTGAGGGGTTGTTCTTCAGACTGGATGATATGCTAATTAAAGATGTACCTACGAAAAAATATAAGCAGAACAAGGATTTTGCCTTTGAAAAGAAGGTTGCAGAAGTATTTAGAACTTTCTTTCCAGAAAAGGCCAAAATTTTTGCCAACTATAGCCTTGATGGTATTTCGGAGAATGATTTGCTGGTTATTATCGGAAACACGTGCATTATAGTAGAGATAAAGGATTGTAAATTTCGTGAACCATTTCGAGATCCACTAAAGGCATATGATAGGATAAAAAGGGATTATCAGAATGCTATCCAATTAGGCTATGACCAATGTAGACGCGTTGAAAAAGTGCTCTTGGATGGTAAAGATGTTGATATTCTTGATGCAGATGACAAGAAAAAGGTGTTATACCATTTAAAAAATGGAAATATCAGTGAGATATGGTCTATTGTTGTTACGGATTTTAAGTATGGAACAATTCAAACCAACCTTGGTAACTTACTGGAGAAGGATGAGGATGCCTTATATCCTTGGTCGGTTTGTATTGATGATTTGGAGGCGTTTTTCTTATTGATGAAGAAGATTCTTAAGGGTATTGCACCATCACGTTTCTTAGAGTTCCTTGATTACAGGGAAAGACTACAAGAGCACATTGTGTGTGGTGATGAATTGGAAATTTGTGGTTGGTATTTGAATGATCGTGAACAATTCAAGGAATATGCGGATAAAGACACGGTGATTAGTACGGATTACAATATGGGAGCTATCTTTGATGCTTATTATCACGTTGGACTTGGCTTTAAAAGCGAATTGGATTTGGAGTATAAAAAGTATTATAAGATACCGGACTATCCACGAAGTTTTGAATTGAATGAATTAAATGGCGATATCATTGAAAGGTGGAAGTAAAATTGCGTGAGTTCGGTGAAATGCATAAAGGTTATTTTTAAGATCTTATAGATGATATATTGTTCAATGTGGGACAGAAGATAAAGCCTGTGTCAGAGACTCTCAAACGATGGACTACTGGGATGAAATGGATAATGCCTAATGGTATTGCTGCTATGCAATTTTTCTATCCAGTTTAATCTTGCACTCAGATTCTGTGTGTGACATTTTGCGCTCAATGGTCGATATTTCTGAATCACGGAGAGTATGAGCGAATACCCTCTTTATAAATGTGGCAGTCTGTAAGCGTGGTTTGCCAAATGCCTTACCTATATTCCAACCAAAGTGCATGATGTCAATGTTTTTTAATTGAGCATCAACCTTTATTTGTTCTACTTTAGGCAGGGAATCGGATAGATAGTATTCCGTAATATATCCACATAAACGATTGAGGTCAGTTTCGCTAAGATAAAGAACCAAGTTTTGTTTCGTATATGTGAGAACCTTATCTAACTTTTCTTGTGATGCTCGTTCCTTTTTAGCCATAGCGTTGGCGCGGAACACCTCGTATTCTGTTGGCAGATTGGATTCTTCGATAGGTATATTATTGATAGTAGAAGGTGGGGCTTCTTCCTTTGGAAGTTCTGCCACGTCTTCGTTGAGTTCGGAACATGATGGAGTATAAACTTCTTCTGTTATGTCAGATGTAGTTTCGATTTCAATTTCGGGTTCTGGTTCAGAAATGATAGGTTCTGAATTTATAGCACTTTCGGCAAGTTCCGAGTTTACTGCTGGAGCTTCTACGACCACAGCCTTATTGCGGTAGCATTCAAATCTCATAAAGTACTTCTCTATTGTTGGTGAAAGGAATTGTCCGAATATCATTTGAAGATTGAAATAGATTGCTCCTATGATAATGGAGCATACCACGAAAATAAGATTGCTGCTGAACTCATCCCAACCATAGTGTAGTACGGTCTGACGGGCTAAAACACTAATGATAACGATTGTCCCGAAAACAATCAGATTCAAAGTTATATGTTCTATCTTTTTCTGCTCCATAGTGATGTATGTTAATCGTTTGTGTGCAAATATATATCATTTGCAAGGTGTATAGATACATTTCCATGGAAGTGGCAGCTTTTGGCACTGATAGGTAGCATTATTCCAGGTTGACTGTGATACAATAGAAAAGAAAAGTCCGACATAGAGTAAAACCAAGTCGGACTTTTAGAGTGGGTATCAACAATTGTATGTGTTAGCTGCGTTTTTTGGAATAAAAAGAGATGTGCCTTTCTGTTTGGAGGCAACTCTACTGATAAGCCATTTTCTGAATGCTATGGAATGTCCTGTATTTATTTGATAGGACAGGGCTATAATCATGTTGAGATTATACACATCGGCATTGTTTCCATTCTCTAACCTTATACATTGGCAGACTTCATATTCCTTTAAGATATTGGCTTTCAATATCGCTTTTATTCGGGAGTTGATTACACCAGCTGTTGTATAGAATAGGTCGGCAATCTCCCAAGCAGTCATCCATACTTCACCATCAGAAATATGGATGCCTTGTTCGTAGTTTATTATGATTCCTCGCTTCATGGCTACAATTTATTTGAGTGATATTTTGTTGGCTGTCTCTCGTTTCTTGGCATTTACGAGGTCTGCATATATCTGAGTCGTGGACACGTTCTTATGCGTTAGCATCTTTGAAACGGTGTAAATGTCTGTACCTAAAGAAATTTGGATAACTGCGTAGCTATGTCGGAAGCAATGAAAGCTGATTGATTTGGTGATTCCGGCTTTTTTGAGCCAGTTTTTCAGCGGATAGTTAATCATGCTCCGCTTCAAATCCTTGAATACTTTACCCGTTCCGGGTGTGCCGCACAGTTCGTAGGCTTCGTAGCTGATGGGGAGTGTAGCTTCCGTCTGGGTTTTCTGTGTTCTGATACGCAGGCAATAGCCTTGGTCGGGAGCGAGGGCGAAGTCTTCCCATTGCAGGTTGAGAATGTCGCTGATACGTAATCCGGTCAGGCAAGCGAACAAAGAAGCCGCTTTCAAGACCGGGATGTCACAAGGAGTGGCGGCAAGTTGCTTTACCTCGTCCAGTGTCAGATACTCCTTCTTCACATCTTGCGGCTCAATCTTATCAAGGTAGTCATTGATGTTCTCCCGAAACCATTTGTCCCGATAGGCAATCTTCAACAATCCTCTAAAAGTGGAGTAGTAGCCGGATGCCGAATTGAGGGATATAGGGCGATTACTATGTTTGAGTTGCTTGGCGTTCAGCAGGTATTCACGGAACTTCTTGCACAGATCCACATTCACATCGCCAAAGGTGCATTGCCCTTTGACGAAGTTGTGGAAATGCTGATAGACAAACTGCCATTTCTGGTCCTTGTTCCGGCACATCTTCTTGAAGTAGGCAAGTAAGTCAGCTTTCTGCTTGGTCTTATCCAAGAAGCCGAACTCCTCATTGATAAGCGATTGAACTCTGATGCAACGGATAGCCTCTGCCTTGTTCAGCATATCGTTGTTGAACTCCCGTTCCATTTCGTTCTTCGGGTGGGCATAGATGTAGATACCGAGATATTCGCGGCGGCTCATCTGCATGGTTTCAGGATTACGGACTGCCGGATAATAATCCAGATACAAGGAGATGCGATTATTCCGAATCGCTCTCTGACGAACTGTTACTTTTGTACACGTGTGTGCCATACTGTTTATATTTAGAGTTTTACAATTGTTTGGTGCAAAGGAAAAGGGTGATTCAATGGTGGCTACATTCACCGAGAAAAAACCATCCATCGGATTATTCTATCTTTGGAGCTGCGAGTAGCTTATCCAGTTCGGGCTTGGAAATGAGCGTGTATTTGCCTTTCTTGACCTTCGGGATATTATGATATTTCACATAATGGTAGAGCTGGTCACGGGTAAGATTGAACCTCTTCATCGCTTCGGCTACCGTATAATATTGCGGTTCTTCGGGCGCAGCAACTCCTTTGGCTATATCCACGTGCTTCTTAGAATAGTACACCATGATGCCTTCTTTCTTCTTCGGAATGGCATTCTTGTAAACGAAAGTGTAGATAGCGGAGAGGGTCATGCCGAATTTGTCCTGCATTTCTTGGGTGCTGTACCATTCTGTGATGTCTGCATTAGGCTTTTTCTTGGCAAAGTAAGAGTCTATGTGCTTCTTACTCCAGTAGGTTTTACCACGATTGAAAGTGCGAGGTATGTTTTGTTTCTTGGCTATGGCGAATACCCACGATTCATGGACATGGTATTTCTCTTTGACTTCGGCAGTGGTGTAGAAGTCAGTGATAGGGGCTTTCTCTTTTGTTGGAGCATGAAACTCTACTGGGTTATTGAATCGTTCATCTATATCCTCTTTATTCAAAGGTATTTGAAGCCTAATCGAATGACCTTTAATTCACCTCGTTTTATGTAACTGTAAACGGTAGGTCGGGTTACTCCGAGGTAGATTGCAGTTTCGGTAATTGTTAGAAACGGTTTGTCTTTGATTTTTTCGATAGGCTTTTCTACAATCTTCTTCTCCACGATTTGATTGTTTGCCTTAATCGCTTCGTCACGCTTCTTCTTTTTGTAAAGAGCGTTGGCGCATTGTTTGGAACAACACGCAGTAGTTGTCTTTTGGGCGATAAACTCTTTACCGCACCAAGCGCAAATCCGCTTAATTTTCAAGTTGCTACTCATTTTATTTCACCTTTATTTCTCCGTTATTTCTGTAAATTCCCGTAAAACCGTGTAAAATGGCGTAAAGTCCCTCTATTACCTTTCCATCGGCATCGCGAGCATCAAATAAGCGAGCAACAAATGCGGTACAAAAATGAGCTGAAAAAGCTCTATAAACGATGACTATCGCTTATAAGGCTAAAAAGAAAGGCGTTCAAAATGAACGCCTTAATAATTGTTGATGACATATGCTAATCGATGGTAATCACCTGTCATTTCCCGATGCAAAACCTCTCAAATATATTCCCCAACACCTGGTCTGTCGTGACCTCTCCGACGATATCTGAGAGGTGGAAGATGCATTCTCTTAGGTCTTGGGAGATGAAATCACCGGAAAGGTTGGCGGATAAGCCTTCCTGGACGCGGTGGATGGACTCGAGGGCGTGGGTCAGGGCTTCGTAGTGGCGGATGTTGGTGACGATGATGTCGTTTTGGGATAAAGAAGGGATATGGGCGGCTTGGATCAGAAGATCTTGCAACTCGTCGATATGCTCTCTTTTCTTGGCCGAGATGAAGATGGATTTTACGTTTTCGGGAAGAGACGCAACGTTGCGTCTCACAGAGATGACATCGGATGTGCCGGTGAGCAGGTCGGCTTTGTTGAAAACGAGGATTAGCTGCTTCCCTTCTGAGCGGGGCAGTATCTTTTCGGATAATTGGGCGATCTGCAAGGATGCATCGGCGGCATCTATCATCCAGAGGACAATGTTTGCCTGGTCGAGTTTTTGGAAGGTTCGTTCGATACCGATACTTTCGATCACATCATGCGTTTCGCGGATGCCGGCGGTGTCGATGAAACGGAAAGTGATTCCTCCGATGTTAATCGTGTCTTCAATGACGTCACGAGTCGTGCCGTGGATATCGCTGACAATCGCTTTGTCCTCATTCAGTAAGACATTCAGCAGAGTCGATTTTCCGGCATTCGTCTCACCTATGATCGCAACCGGAATGCCATTCTTGATCGCGTTTCCTACACTGAAAGAGTTGGCCAGGCGTGATATGACCGTTTCGATATGGGCCGCCAACGTGCTAAGTTCACTACGGTCGGCGAACTCCAATTCCTCATGGTCGCTGAAATCCAGTTCCAGTTCCATCAAAGAAGTGATATGCAGAAGTTGTTCGCGCAAGTTCCTTAGTTCATGGCTGAAACCACCGCGCATCTGGTTTAATGCCAAACGGTGCTGGCCGGCTGAGGTCGAGGCGATCAAGTCGGCAACCGCCTCGGCTTGGCTCAAGTCCATCTTGCCGTTCATGAAGGCGCGTTGCGTATATTCGCCGGGGAGGGCGGATCGGCAACCGCTTTCAATCAAAAGCTGCATGATCTGTTGCTGGACGTAGACGGAACCGTGGCAGGTGATCTCTACCGTATCTTCGCCGGTAAAAGAGTGAGGTGCACGGAAAAGGGCGACCAACACCTCGTCTATGAGTTCTTCACCACGCCTGATACTACCGTAACGCAATGTATAGGCCTTCTGTGACAACAGGTCTTTCCCTGCAGTACTCGGTACGAATATCGTGTTGCAGATTGCGATTGCTTTCGGTCCGGAAACGCGGATGACGGCAATCCCCCCGGCTCCGGGGGCTGTTGATACGGCGCAGATAGTATCTTCCATTAGTCTATACGGTTATTAATTCATATTTCTGTGTTCCGAGGCCGATCTTTTCAGCATGTTCCAACCCTGCCTGCCAGTTTGTATCGGGGTGCATGATATGGAATTTGTCGCAACCTTCCAGGTGCTCGTGATGGGGAGAGTCGGAAAGGCGATTGCCTGTCTCCAGGATCGGAGCTTTGATCACCATATCGGCACAAGCCTTGTCTAATGCGACCGGGTCAAAAGAGGCGGCGATACCCAAATCAGGCACAATCGCCGCATCATTATGGTTCCAGCAATCACATTCAGGCGAGACATTCATGATAAAACTGATATGGAAATTCGGTTTGCCCGACAAGACAGCTTTGGAATATTCGGCAATCTTATAGTTCAAACGTTCTGACGTGTCGCCTTCCCCCATGACGGCTCCGTCGTATTGGCAAAGAGCGACGCACTGGCCGCAACCGACACACTTAGCGTAGTCGATTTCCGCTTTACGCGAAGCGTTCAAATGAATGGCATCGTGGCGGCAATGCTTGACGCATATATTGCAACCTTTGCAACTTTCGATGTCGATTCGGGGTTGCGATGCCGAGTGAAGTTCGAGTTTTCCACCCACACTGGCACATCCCATGCCGAGGTTCTTCAAAGCGCCGCCGAATCCGGTCTGCTCGTGTCCTTTGAAATGGTTCATGGTAATGACAATGTCTGCATCTGCAATGGCGGAACCGATTTTAGGAGCTTTGCAATATTCACCGTCGATTTCGATTTCACGGTATTCGGTCCCTTTCAGGCCGTCGGCGATAATCACATCGCATTTGGCGGAAATAGGGTTGAAACCGTTTTCCATTGCACTCTCCAAATGATCTACAGCATTGGCGCGGCGACCTGAATACAAGGTGTTGCAATCCGTCAGGAAAGGCTTTGCCCCTAAGCCGCGAAGCAACGTAGCTATTCGGGCAGCATAGTTCGGACGAATATAAGCCAGGTTGCCCGGTTCGCCGAAATGGATCTTAATCGCTACAAACTGATTTTGGAAATCAATGTTTGTTATGCCCGCACGTTTTACAAGACGTTCCATCTTGTCCAGCAGGTTGCTGGATGGGGTCGTACGGAGATTGGTAAAGTAAACTTTAGACGTTTCCATTTGTTTATTGGTTTTTATGTGGACAAAGGTACGAAAAAAACTATTCTTCCTGCGAGTTGTTGGTTTTGTAGATTGGCTTTTATATAGTATTTTTGTGTCAAATCAGTTAAATTATGGACATGTTTCGGTTAAACCATGAGCAATTACTTAAAGGCGTAAATCTGAGTTTCCAACGTTACTTATCCCGGCAGGTCAAGTGGGACAGGAGATTGATCGGTATCTTTGGTGCGAAAGGTGTGGGAAAAACTATGCTTTTGTTGCAACATATCAAATCAGCTTATGGCGATTCTCATGAAGCCCTGTATTTGCCGCTCGATAATATATGGTTTCAGGAACGGCGTATGTTGTCCGAAACGGTCAAGCAATTCTATGAAAAGGGGGGCAGACATCTTTTTCTGGATAATGTCCATCGGTATGGAAGCTGGACACAGGCGATAGAGCGTTTGCAAGAGAATTATCCTGATATGCAGATTGTGTTTGCCGCACCTTTGCTGGTCGAAGGTGAAACGATGGAGCCGTCTTTTGGTGAGAAAGGCGATTGGTATACGTTGCATACCATGTCGTTCCGTGAATATTTGTCCTATGAAGGTGCGCTGGATCTCAAACCGGTCCCGTTGGACGAGCTTTTGCTTAACCATGCGGAAGTGACGCAACAGGTGATGGACGAAATAAACGTAGTCCCCATTTTCCGGAATTATCTGGAACATGGTTGCTATCCTTTCTATTGGGAAGATCCGGATGCCTTCAATTTCCGTTTGCAGGATTTGGTACGGGATTCGGTCGATGTGGACCTGCCTGCCATTCGCCAGATGAACAATGCCATGTTCCGGAAGATGAAACAATTGCTGATTCAGCTTGCTAAAGAGGCTCCGGAATTTCCCCGCATGCAAACGTTGACATCCAAGTACGAGATGGATAACACGCAGATGCACAAGTTACTGGATTATGTAAAAGAGATAGGAGCGCTCCGCTTTTTACAGGTCAGGAAAGAAGACGGCGGACTGGCCCGTTCGTATCGTTCTTTTCTGGCGAACACGAATCTGATGGCAAGCCTTTTCCGGGAGATGGAGCGGATTTACTTGGGCGAGACATTCTTTGTCGATCAGATGTCTAATTGCGGGACGGTAGAACTTTTGCATAATGGAGATTATCGTGTGAATGAAAAATACACGTTCGTGATCGGTGATCCGCTGATGGACTATGAACGTATCAAGAATGTGGAAAATACGTTTGCCGCCATACACGGACAGCCTAAGAGCGTAGGAAACAAGATGCCTATCTGGGCGCTTGGCCTTTGTTATTGATAGATTTTGTCGTAAAACTAAATATGTGAGTTATGTTGGAGAATATGAAAAACAGACGGACGATCCGTAAATATACTGCTCAGGACATTCCGGATGCCTTATTGAAAGAATTGCTGGAAGTTGCCGCCCGTGCATCAAATACGGGGAATATGCAGTTGTATAGCGTGGTTATTACCCGCGATAAGGCGAATAAGGAAAAGTTGGCTCCCGCCCATTTCAATCAGCCGATGATCACAACAGCCCCAGTCGTGATCACCTTCTGTGCCGATGCCAACCGTTTTGTGAAATGGGCGGAGCAGCGCGATGCCGTGGCTGGTTTCGACAATTTCCAGACTTTTATCGCTTCGACTATCGATGCGATGCTGTTTGCCCAGAGTTTCTGTACGGCGGCCGAAGAAAAAGAATTGGGAATCTGCTATTTGGGAACGACGGCCTATAATGCGGATAAGATTATCGACGCTTTGTCGCTTCCACGCCTGGTTGTCCCTATCGTGACGGTCACGGTCGGCTATCCCGACGGAATACCCGCCCAGGTGGAACGCCTGCCGCTCGGAGCGGTTATCCACCAGGAGGTTTATACGGATTATACGCCAGCCTCTATTGATGCGTTGTATCACGATAAAGAAGAATTGGAAGTAAATAAGCAATTCGTACGGGAGAATGATAAGGAAACATTAGCCCAAGTGTTTACGGATGTACGTTATACAAAGGCCAACAATGAATATTTCTCCGACGTATTACTGAAAGTTTTGAAAGATCAGGGCTTTATGAAATAATCTGCACGTTGTAGTGTATGAACAGCCCGCATTCGATAACCCCGGTGATCGATTTGATCGATTCTTCCAGGTTATTGGGGATATTATCGAACCAGGCATCGAGAATCAGGTTCCCGTTCTCCGTGATCACGGGACCGTCTTTCCCTTCGGCCATTCTTAATTTGATTTCTTTAGGATTATAAGCCCGGAGCACTTCTTCGACGTAGGTAAGTGCTTCGGGAAATATCTCTATGGGTATCGGGAAGCGAGATCCTAATTTGGTTACGATCTTGGACGGATCGGCAATAATGTAGGTGCGGGGACTGGAACTGATCAACAACTTTTCTTTGAACATCGCTCCTCCGCGCCCTTTAATCATATTATGTTCCGTGTCTATTTCGTCAGCCCCGTCGAATGTCCAGTCCGGTTTGTGTTCCCACAGGCTGGTGACAGGGATACCCAAACGGGCGCATGCCATACGGATTTCCTGCGAAGTCGGGATTGCGCGGATATGCAATTGTTCGTTTTCCACCCGTCCGGCGATTTTCAATAAGGCCAGATAAGCAGTCGAGCCCGAACCTACCCCGATGATCTCTCCCTCTTTTACCATCGAGGAAATGATATCCGCCACTCTCTCTTTCTCTTCTCTGTTGGAGATGTTTTTTCCCCACTCTAAAGATGATAATATTGTCTTTCCCCATTCCATGATTCGTATACCTTAATATATATAAAGAACAACCGGCAAGGGGCTTCGGTTCTCAGATCCGGTCTAATACCGTTTCGATCAGACCGGTCATGGAACCTTTGTATTCGGTATTCATGTCTTTGGCCACCCGTCCGGCAATGATGCAACACACGGTCATAGCACGATGTCCCATCAAGGCGGACAGTCCGGCGAGGGACGAACTTTCCATTTCAAAGTTGGTAATCCGACTACCGTTGAACTCGAAGGCTTCTATCTTCCGGTTCAACTCCGGATCGGCAAGTGGCAGGCGTAGCTGACGGCCTTGCGGACCGTAAAAACCGTTAGCCGCAATCGTTACTCCCCGGATAATATCGTCTTGCGTGATCTGTTCGATCAGTGAAGGATCGGCTGAAACGACATAGGGTTGAATGCCGCTCAGCTTCCATTCCAATTGCCCTATCAGTTCCGATTCGAAAGCCCTGTCGCGCACCTTCTCGGAGCCGGCATAGAAATACAGGACTCCGTCGAACCCGACCGATTTCCCCGCCGCCACATAGGTCCCGACAGGAACGAACGGCTGCAATCCTCCTGAAGTGCCGACACGTACCATTGTCAGTTGCCGGAATTCCGGCTTGATGGTACGAGAGGCAAAATCGATATTTGCCAGTGCGTCCAGTTCGTTCAGGACGATGTCGATATTATCCGTCCCGATGCCGTGTGAAAGCGTTGTGATGCGCTTTCCTTTATAAGTACCGGTGATGGTGTGAAATTCGCGGCTCGACACTTCGCATTCTTTCGTATCGAAGTAGGAGGCGACGGTATTTACACGATCGGGATCGCCGACCATGATAATCTTGTCGGCGAGCTGTTCCGGTTTCAGATGCAGGTGAAAGCAACTGCCATCGGGATTGATGATAAGTTCAGAAGGAGCGATCATTGTCTTAGTCTTTTAATGGTTTCGAAGGCGCACTTGACGGTTTGGCGATTGCTTCGCGCATGCCAGTGTCTGCCTCGATATTCTTCATCTTATAATAATCCATGATACCCAAATTGCCACTACGGAATGCCTCAGCCATAGCCTTGGGCACTTCGGCTTCGGCTTCGATAACCTTCGCACGGGCTTCCTGCGCTTTGGCTTTCATTTCCTGCTCGACGGCAACGGCCATGGCACGACGTTCTTCGGCTTTTGCCTGGGCGATATTCTTGTCGGCCTGAGCCTGGTCCATCTGGAGGAATGCGCCGATGTTCTTGCCTATGTCGATATCAGCAATGTCGATAGACAGGATTTCGAAAGCTGTTCCGGCATCCAGTCCTTTGCGGAGCACGAGTTTGGAGATAGAGTCAGGATTCTCCAGTACGGTCTTATGATTTTCGGACGAACCGATAGAGGAAACGATACCTTCGCCGACACGGGCCAGAATTGTCTCTTCGCCGGCTCCTCCGACCAATTGCTTGATATTGGCACGAACCGTCACACGCGCTTTGGCGATTAGCTGGATACCATCTTTGGCAACGGCTGTAACAGGAGGCGTGTCGATGACTTTCGGGTTTACCGACATCTGTACGGCTTCGAATACGTCACGTCCTGCCAGGTCGATAGCGGTTGCCATCTGGAAAGGGAGGTCGATATTCGCTTTCGATGCGGAAACCAGGGCATGGACAACCTTTTCGACATGTCCGCCTGCCAGGTAGTGCGCTTCCAGTTCGTCACGGGTCAACGTTTTCAGACCGGCTTTGTGGGCTTCGATCATGGCGCGAGTGATGATATAAGGCGGCACATTACGGATACGCATCAGGAAAAGCTGTATCAGTGAGATGTTGACACCTGAAACTTTTGCCGAGATCCACAGGAGGAACGGCACATAATAAAAGAAAATTACCAGCAGCAATATCGCTGCTCCCAAAAGGGCAATAGGCACAAAGGTCATTTCCATGTGAGTAGAATTACGATTTATGAATTATGATTTATTTTTCTATTCTCAATTTTAATTTTTAATTCTTACGACTACATTGTAACCGTCGACACGTATAACTTCGACCGGTGTGTTTTCGTCAATCAGCTCGTCCACCGATTTGGCCTCCACGGTAATCCCGTTAATACGAGCCTTCCCGATAGGGGCGAGGCGTGAAAGCGTCAAACCTTCGTCGCCCGGCACGATTCCCAAGTCACGGCTGGACACCAGTTTGGAATCTATGTCGGTTTTCAAAGCCACCCGGTTGAAAGATTTGGAACGCAACAACCAGACGAAAGAGCCCACGAACACAAGCAATGATACCGCCAACGTCACATTTCCCACCGGCGTACTGACCGAGTAGGCGTAGATCAAACCGCCGGCAGCAAAGAGGAATCCTCCGACACCGGCCACCGTAATACCCGGTAACATAAATATTTCCAGCAGGATGAGCACGATGGCTACAACCATAAGGAAAGCGATGATGAGCGTTTCGAATATCATAAACACTTGTTTTATCGTTTGTTTTTCAGATAATTGATCTCAGCATTACGAGCTTTCTTTTCCAGTTCGCCGGGCTGTTCCAACAAAGCATTCAGTTGTTCTTCCGCTTGTAGGATGGTCGGCTTCAACTGCTCTTTGCGGGCCTTGTTGCCTTCGGCATAGGAAGTGCGCAGGCCGTCGAGTTTTTCATTCAGCTCTTTGATCTGCTTGTTCAGGGCAACCACTTTTTCGTAGTAGCTCTTTGCTTCCGGGCTGTTGATCTCATCCAATTTGTAGTAGACGATATCATTGCCTATGATGAATTCAAAATCCTTTTCGATCTTCTCTTCCCCATAGGGAATTTCCGTATGGGACAGGCGAATCAGGTCGGCATAATCGGAACCTTCCTTCCAGGAATCCCGGATGGAAGTGATCGCGGCACGGGTCCGTTTCATTTCGATGTCTTCGCTCTCCACCCGTTTGTGTTCCGGATTCGGGATGAAAAGATAGACGCAGGCTTTTCCTTCCGGCTGGAAACGATCGGAGACGAACCAACCCAATCCTTTCACTTCGTCGAAGACCATCATATAGTCGTTGTAGGGCGAATTGAAAGGCATACCCAATTGTTCCGGCGCCAGATACGTGTCGGAATTGGTGTTGTAACGGGTGACGAAGAGGTCATAACCACCTATCGAACCGTTCCCTTTGGAGGAATAATAGATTGTGGCGCCATCGGAAAGGACAAACGGATAGTTGTCGTCGTTGTTGCTGTTGATATTCATCGGCAACTGTTTTTCGTCTCCCCATTCGTCCATAAGCATGGACTGGCTGAAGAGGCAATAGCGGTCGTTGTCCGTCGAATGGGCATAATAAATCTTGTCGCCTTTCTGGTTCTTGTATACGGTCGAGTTCACTGGTTCGTTTGTCTGGAAGAAATCTTTGTAGGAATCGAGCGTGCCGCTTTCTTCGCTCAGGATATAAGCGGAAAGGAAATCGTCTTTGTCCACGACCAGGCTATCGATGATCTGCACGTCTTCCACCTTTTCCATCATGCGTTGTGCATTGTTTGCCAGGTCGAGCTTGGCTTCGAACAATTGCGGGTCCTGTTTTTTCTTTGCCAGCAGGTTGATATATTCCTCCAACATTTCACCGGCTTCGTCGAAACGATAGGTCTTGTAGTAGACTTCGGACATATAGCGGTATGCTTCCTGCACTTTGCGCTTGACGGCTACTTTCAGATGCTTTTCCGCACCGACCAGATCGCCTGTTTCGTAGCAACAGACGCCATACCAATGATTATAGGAAGAGTTGCTTGGTGCTTGTTTGACCAGTTTTTCGAAGGCGGGCTTGGCTTCCGCATACTTGCCTTCATTGTATAATTTCTTTGCTTCGGCCAGACTTTGTGCATGCAGTCCGCCGCAGAGTAACGTAATTCCTATTGTGTAAAACAGTTTGTTAGATAACCAATTCATCGATTTTAGATTTATGAATTATGATCTATGACTCGGATTTATGGTTTATAATTCATAAATCTAAAATCATAAATCATTACTTTTGTGTCCGATTACAAAAATAGGAATTAAAATCAAGAATCAAAACCCTTATTTTTTAATTCTTAATTTTTAATTCTTAATTAGTAAAGTATGGCAAAGTTGACAGAAGAAGAACTCCTGTTTCGTAAAGTAGAAGAGAAAGTCAAGAAGGCGATATTCGAATACGGCCTGATCGCAGATGGCGACCGTATATTGGTCGGATTGTCGGGTGGAAAAGATTCGCTGGCGCTGGTGGATCTGCTCGGACGCCGTTCCAAGATATTCCGGCCCCGGTTCGAGGTGGTCGTGACGCATATCGTGATGTCGAATATTCCTTATCGTTCGGATATCGGCTACCTGAAAAGCCGGGCCGACGAGCACGGCCTTCCTTTTTTCGTGCACGAGACGAGCTTCGACGCTTCGACCGATACCCGCAAATCCCCTTGTTTCCTTTGCTCCTGGACACGGCGGAAAGCCTTGTTCGATATCGCAAAGAGGCACGGTTGCAACAAGATTGCCTTCGGACATCATCAGGATGATATTCTCGAAACCCTTCTGATGAATATGATCCACCAGGGAGCGATCGGAACGATGCCGCCGCGCCTGAAGATGGACAAGTTCGATATGGAGATTATCCGCCCCATGTGCCTGGTGGAGGAGAAAGACTTGACCCGGATTGCTGTGTGGAGGGGATATCGGAAACAGATCAAGAATTGCCCGTACGAATCCGGCTCCAGCCGTTCGGACATGAAGGAGGTGTTATCGCGTCTGGAGGCGATCAATCCTGAGGCGCGCTATAGCCTTTGGAACAGTATGTCGAATATTCAGGAGGATTATCTTCCTCGTAAACTCAAATAAATTATGCAAGGATTTTATACTATTCTGTTATTGGTCGTATCCAATATCTTTATGACGTGTGCCTGGTACGGGCATCTGAAGATGAAGCAGCAGTTCAGCTGGTTCGAGCATCTGCCGCTGATCGGCGTTGTCTTGTTCAGCTGGTTTTTAGCATTTTTCGAATATTGTTTCCAGGTCCCGGCCAACCGGATGGGTTTTCGCGATAATGGCGGGCCGTTTAACCTGATCCAGTTGAAGGTGATCCAGGAGGTGATTACGCTGGTTGTCTTTGTCGGTTTCAGTTCGATTGCCTTCAAAGGCGAGTCGTTTAAGTGGAACCATGCGCTGGCTTTTCTGTTTCTGGTGGCGGCGGTTTATCTGGTGTTTAAGAAATAGGGAGGGAAAGAGGTTTTGTCTTTTGTCTGAATGATAAATCATCATTTATGATTCACATCTGCCAAGATATGAGTCTGTGAAGTTGTTCCTATAGATGCCTGTCGCTTTCCGAAAAGACAGGTATCGGTTGCCGGATAGATGCCTACCTTTTTGCTGCTACCCTATAGGCTTTTCCCGGACAGGCTAAAGGCTGTATTTTTTAGCCTATAACCTATATTTTACGGGACAGGAACCAATCAGATCCCTTATATGACAAAAACAGAAAACAGGGTTCACGGCGGTAAAAGGCTAATGGCCAGCGATTTGTTGTGAAGGTTGTGAAGGCTGTGAAACCTGTTTACGATCAGCCAATCCTATCGGTCGATCCCGCCTTTTTTTATCCTGCATTCACAGGGTTCACAGCAACATGCTGATCTACAGAGTCCCCCGAACAGTGTGAACCCTAATTAAATAAAATAACCAGGGGGTATTTAGAGGATAATCTAAGAAAAACTGAACCTGTATTTTAGGCACGGATTACACGATTTACACGGTTTAAATATGTTTTGAAAAAAACTTCTTGCCGTGTAATCCGGTAATCCGTGCCTAAAATACAGGTTCAAATCTAACCTCCGTTGAGTAAGTGACTGCATCACCCAATCACTGTTGAGCTAAATAAATTATCTCATTAGAAAGAATATTTGGACTTGTAAATGATGATTTATCTGCATATAATATAGAGCAGCAAAAAGGGGCTACCCTTGACTTACGCCCGGCAGCCCCTTTTTTATTTCGGATTTTAAATCTTATTTGCTGGATGAATAGTTTTTATTCAACACATCAATAAACTCGGCAGTGATATCGTATGCCGGATTTGACAACAAAATATTATCACCCATCGTATTGCTGAAAATGATCTGATAACCTTTTGTCTGATTGAAAGTCGTCAACTGAGCGACGATCGTATCGCGAAGCTGCCCGTTCAGTTCCATCTGCTTGGCAGCCAACTCTTGTTCTTTCTTAGCCGCATAGTTCTGAAGTTCCTCCTGCTTTTTCTGCAAACGATTTCCTTCCTGCTGCGCTCTTTCCGTGGTAAGAAAAGCATTTGCTTCATATTTACGTTGGAAATCATTCAACTCTGTCCGTAAGGCATTTGACCGTTGGGTCATATCTAAACGATAATCTTCCTGCATTTTGAGGATGCGTTCATTCAGATCTTTCGAATAGTTGTAATTCGATAAAAGAGAATCTACATTCACATATGCTATAGGAAGCAAATTGGTAGAATCTCCCTCCGTTGTGAAAGCCGGAGCTACTGTGGATTCTTTTTTACTGGAAAACTGCATAACAAACAAGATTATGACAGCCACCGCGAGCACACCATTAATAACGTAGTTAATGTTCTTCATAAAGTGTAAATTAAATCTTTATTTTATTTTATTCTTCTATTTCCTTTATTCTATCATACAGATTCTTCTGCAAACTATCTCGCTTATGCTGGGTTTTAGCACAGCATATACCTTTCTTCCTTAGTGCCGCGTTACCTTCAATGTGTGTATTAGGAAACTTCCCTCCTTTTTTGAAAAGAACTTTTACACTGAGCAACACAACACAAATAACAAGAATTATGACGGTAATCAATAACGTTGTAAGCATTTTCTCTATATTTGTGGACGCAAATATAAGAGTTTAAGTGATTGGAAAGTATGTTTTTGGTATTTAATTGTACTTTTTTTCATACAAACCTCTGTTTGCAGTGGTATTATTAACTATAGAGTAACATCTATAATATATTGTAACATTATGAAGATTACTGATTTAAAACCTGAAATCGTCTGGAAGTTCTTCCACCAGGTAACACAAGTGCCCCGTCCTTCAAAGAAGGAGGGAAAAATGATCGAATTCCTTGAATCGTTCGCTAAACAGTATAAAATAGCTATCAAAAAAGATGCCGCAGGCAACATCCTGATGTCTAAACCGGCTACTCCCGGCAAAGAAAACCTGCCGACAGTCGTTCTGCAATCCCATATGGATATGGTGTGCGAAAAGAATAATGAAACCGCACATGATTTCGACAACGATCCGATCGAAACAATCGTCGAAGGGAATTGGCTTCACGCCAACGGTACGACTTTAGGAGCCGACAATGGTATCGGTGTAGCCGCCGAACTGGCAATCCTCGCTTCCGACGATATCGAACACGGACCGATCGAATGCCTTTTCACCGTAGACGAAGAAACCGGACTGACCGGAGCCAAAGCTCTCGAAAAAGGATTTATGACAGGCGATATCCTGCTGAACCTCGATAGCGAAGACGAAGGCGAAATCTTTATGGGATGCGCCGGCGGTAAGGACACGCAAGCCGTATTCCACTATGAATCGCGCGACACCAATCCGAACATGCAATATTTCAGGATCGGAGTGAAAGGTTTGAACGGAGGACATTCCGGCGGCGAAATACACAAAGGTTTGGGTAATGCCAACAAAGTATTGGTCCGCTACCTGTACCTGTTGAACAATCAGGTAGATTTCAATCTTTGCTTTATCCAAGGCGGTAACCTACGCAATGCCATCGCACGTGAAGCACAGGCGGTTATCGGCCTGTATCCGGAAGACAAGGAGACAGCACGCATCCTCTTGAACCACTATACGGCAGACATTGAAAACGAACTGAAACACGTCGATCCGAACGTACGGATTTCAATGGAATCGACAGACCGGCCGGATAAATACATAAGCGATTTATGGGCACAAAAAATCATCCTGGCATTGCACGCTTGTCCGCACGGCGTAATCGGCATGAGCCACGACATCGAAGGCTTGGTCGAGACTTCCACCAATTTGGCTTCCGTCAAGATGGGGCCGGACGATACGGTCATCGTAGGCACAAGCCAGCGCAGCTCCATCGAATCATGCAAGAATATGATCGCCAACCAGGTCGCATCCGTTTTCAAACTGGCAGACGCAGTCGTCACTCACGGCGACGGTTATCCCGGCTGGGCGCCTAACCCGGATTCAAAGATCCTGAAAGTGGCACAGGAAACCTATAAACGTTTGTTCAACAAAGATGCCAAAATAATGGCGATCCATGCAGGATTGGAATGCGGTTTGTTCCTTGAAAAATACCCGAACCTGGATATGATTTCATTCGGGCCGACACTTCGAGACGTCCATTCTCCCAACGAACGCATACAGATTGATACCGTTGGTTTGTGGTGGTCTCACTTACTCGAACTATTAAAGAGCATCCCTGCAAAATAAAACGATATATTTTCCGTTATAAAAAGAGGATTAACATTCGACGGATGTTTTTCCTCTTTTTTTATGTTAATGCCCGAAAACTTATTTATAATAAATTTGTTTTCTTATTGACATTATATGGTAAATAATAATTTACCCGGACTATTAATAATTAATGAAATGAAAAAATTAGCCGCTCCGCTACTCATCTTATTCTTTATAGCACTCAACCTGTTGTCGTGCGACGGGCTGGACGAGAACTATTCGAGCAATCCCAACCATCGGCTGAGCTTCTCGGTCGACACGCTTTCTTTCGATACGGTGTTCACCACAATAGGCTCCGCAACCAAAGAATTCATGATCTACAACCGTAACGATCAGCCTTTGCTGATCAGCGAGATCATGTTGGCAAGCGGTGAAGAGACCGGTTTCCGCATCAACGTGGACGGGCGTAAAGGCGACCATTTCCAGGATGTAAGGATACAGGCAAACGACAGTTTGTATGTATTTGTGGAAGTAACCGTCAATCCGAATGCATCCAACCAGCCGCTACTGGTGGACGATTCCGTAATCTTCACGACAAACGGTATCAAACAGTCTGTTCGCCTCGAAGCATACGGACAAAATGTAAACCTGTATAAAAACGGGCTTATCCTGACACAGGACACTCATTTTACAGCCGAACGCCCCTACCTTATATATGACAGCCTGGTTATTTCTCCAAATATCACGCTCAACATCGATCCGGGCGTAACTTTCTATATGCACGACACCGCGAAAGTTATCACATACGGGACATTGCTGGCCAAAGGGACACGCGAAAATCCAATCGTCTTCCGCGGAGACCGTCTGGACTTCATCCTGAACGACATCCTGCCCTACGACAGGACACCGTCGCAATGGGGAGGTATTTTCTTCCGCCCGGAAAGCTACAATAATATTATGGACAATGTAATCGTGCGGAACGGAAAAACAGGACTGACGTTCGAAAAATCGTCTCCGGACGAATCCAAGCTGAAATTAAGTAATTCCCAGATCACGAATATGGGAGAAAACCTGTTCTTCGCACTCAATTGCAATATAGAAGTGACCAACACGGAATTGACGAATGCCGGAGGTGGTGTCGTCGTCCTGATTGGCGGAGAATACCGTTTCATCCATTGCACGCTTGCTAATTTCATGACATTGGAAAAACGGAACACGTCTTGCCTCACGATGGCAAACAATGCAAATAAAGAGACTTATCCGCTCAAAGCGACATTCGACAATTGCATTGTCGACGGCAGTTTCGATGCCGGCAAGGAAGAGTATAAAGGAGAACTCAATCTATCCATCGACGGTGCAGCATCATTCGAATACCTGTTTAACCATTGTGTGGTTAAAACCAATGGCAGCAACAATGATCACTTCAAAGAGGTATTGTTCACAAATGCCAGTCCGTCCTATAGGCTAAAGGGCGGTGAAAAGAACAAATACCGCTTCGACTTCCGCCCGGATTCGCTGACGACTTTAGGAGTAGGCAAGGCGGATATCTTTATCACGCAACAATATCCGGTAGACCGCTACGGCGTTAACCGCCTCACAAACGACGGACCGGATATCGGAGCCTACGAGTTCGTACCGAAAGAAGATGAAACTAAATAAAACGATATGACCCGGATCTTAACTATGACGTTTTTTATCCTGACACTGTTTTCCTTGTCTTCACAAGGGCAAACAGACTTCCGTGTGATGAGCTACAATGTCGAGAACCTGTTCGACACGAAAGACGATCCGCTTACCGCCGACAACGATTTCCTTCCCTCCGGTAACCGCCACTGGACACATGGACGATTTTACCATAAATTACAGCAATTGGCAAAAGTCATTACGGCAGCGGGAGAATGGAGCACTCCGGCTTTGATCGGACTTTGTGAAGTTGAAAACGATTCCGTACTTGTCCGGCTTCTGAATTTCACTCCGCTCCGCCGGCAACATTACCGTTATTGCATGACGCACGGACAAGACACGCGAGGCATCAACGTGGCATTGCTTTACCAACGGGACAAGTTCCGCTACCAAGGACACACGGAGCACCCGGTCCGTTTTACCCGCAAACAACATAAACATACCCGTAATATCCTGCATGTATGGGGAGATGTAATTACCGGAGAGCGGATCGATGTTTTTGTCTGCCACTTTCCATCCCGTTACGGAGGAGAAAAAGAAAGCGAACCGGATCGTTTGGATGCGGCACGTACCCTGCGTACATTATGCGATTCGATCCATAGCCTCCGTCCTGCCCCGCATATCCTGATCATGGGGGATTTTAATGATACGCCGGACGACACGAGCATCCGAGAAATATTGGATGCGCATCCGTTTCCAATTCCATGCCTGTCCGGTTCAGGTTCCATGCCTATGGAACTCCGGACAGATGCTTATCCGTCACTCCATCTATACAACCTATTTGCCAAGAACAGGCCGACTCTTCCGGGAAGTCATAAGTATCAAGGAGAATGGAGCCAGTTAGATCAAATCATCCTGTCGTCCTCTCTCACCGACACCACCTCCCGGATGCAGGTCATCCCAGAAAGCGCCCGCATCTTTTCTCCGCCATTCCTGCTTATAAAAGATAAAACCTGGCGTGGCGAACGCCCTTTCCGCACCTACTACGGTTTCAAATACGAAGGCGGCTACAGCGACCATCTCCCCTTGATCGTCGACTTTCTACTATTGAAATAAATTATTACTTTTGTTTTTCCAAATACACATACAATATGTACAAACTATATATCGCTATTCTGTTTTTTTGCATACAGACAGTAAGCGCCCAACAACTCCGTCAGCCATTTGATTTCCCGATCTTGTTGAGCGGTAATTTCGGGGAGTTGCGTAACAACCATTTTCATTCCGGAATAGATTTTAAAACACAAGGAGTTGAAGGGAAGCCCGTTCACGCCGTAGAGGACGGATATGTATCACGCATATCTGTCAGTCCGTGGGGATACGGAAACGGCTTATACCTGACACATCCGGACGGGACGACAACCGTCTACGGCCATTTGCAACGATTCGCTCCTTCCATCGCCCGATACCTCAAAGCACAACAATACGAGCAGGAAAGCTTCAACGTGAACCTGTTCCTCGACCCGGACCAACTCCCGGTCAAAAAAGGGGAAATCGTCGCCTACAGTGGAAACACCGGAAGTTCGGGAGGTCCGCATCTCCATTTCGAAGTGCGCGACACGGAGAGTGAAGAGGTCCTCGACCCGATCGAATATTTCAAAGAGAAGATAACCGATACCCGTCCGCCGAAAATACAAGGAATCCTGATCTGCCCGCAACAGGGCAAAGGAGTGGTCAACGGCAGCAGTCGTAAACTGGAGCTTAAACCGGTCACGGCCAAAAATGGCAAGCAAACCATCACCGGTAAGATCGAAGCCTGGGGAGAAGTCGGACTGGCGGTTAAAGCCTACGATTATATGGATAATACGACAAACATCTACGGAGTGAAAGATATTACCCTCCGTCTGGACAGCCAGATTATCTACCATAGCAACCTGGACCGCTTCGCTTTCGACGAGACCCGCTTCCTGAACAGCTACGTCGATTATGAGGAATGGACAGAGCGCCGTTCCTTCTATATGCGCAGTTTCGTAGAACCGGGTAACCGCCTCCGTTTCAGCGAAAGCGTCAACCGGGGAATCATCCACATAGAAGAAGAGAAAACGTATCACCTCACGTACACGCTCGCCGATGCATTCGGAAACACCACCAAACTCTCCGTTTGGATAGAAGGGAAAGAACAGGAGATTCCGGGGATCGAGACCGAAGGTACAGAGCAGTTTCATTGGATGGCAGACAACCGGTTCGGAGCAAAAGGCATCCGGATGACCATTCCGAAAGGCAACCTGTATGACGACCTGCATTTCCGCTATTCGGTGAAGGAAGACAGCACGGCATTGGCTGATACGCACATTCTGCATAACCGCCCTGTTCCGCTTCACAACTCGGCTCAACTGTCCTTGCGTTTACGGATCGACACATTGGAAAACAAGCAACAATACGGCATCGTCCGTACCCTGAAAGGACGCCAATCCTGGATCGGAGGAAGCTACCGGAACGGTTGGATCGACGGCACGATCAAAGAACTGGGTAACTATACGATCGGGCAAGACACCAAAGCACCGACAATCACCCCGATCAACGCCGACACGTGGATCGGCAAACAGGCATTCGTATTCCGCCTGTCTGATAACCTGAGCGGCGTACAAACCTACCGGGGAGAAATAGACGGACAGTACGTCTTGTTCGAAATGAACAGCAAATCAGTCATTACCTACAAGTTCGATAAAGAACGGCTCGAAAGAGGAAAACATACCCTCAAACTAACCGTTACGGATGCCGCCGGAAACCAATCGGAATATAAGCATCCTTTTGTCTGGTAAAATAAAGAATTTGCCGTCTAATTGAACATGCCTCCTAACGCATAGGGTTACGAGGACTAACCCTATGCGTTACGACTGCTAAAGCATAGCTATGTCTATTCCTAAAATCACTTGTCATTTTTTGGGTAGTTAAACGACTTCACTTGTCAATACTATTTCAGTTACCCTGGCTCGCTTGTCACCTCTGCTTAATTGTCCCGAAAGGCTTGT